>JBBILC010000091.1:0-23085 GCA_037445115.1 Coleofasciculaceae cyanobacterium bin_20 | reverse complement strand
GCTGAGCAGGAGCGTCAACGGGCTGAGCAGGAGCGTCAACGGGCTGAGCAGGAGCAACAACGGGCTGAGCAAGCGGAATCTTTGTTGCGTCAGGAGCGATCGCGGGCTGAAGAATTGGCGGAACGGCTACGTTCTCTGGGGATTGATCCCGATACCGCCATGCGTTAGCTAACTTTTGCCGCCTTTCCTAACCTTACCGCTGACGCCCCCTCACCCACCCACAAGGCTACCGAATGGGATTGTGGACTGTCACTAACTTAGTCCCATCGGGAAATGTGGCTTCCACCTGCACCTCCGGCAGCATTTCTGCAATCCCTTCCATCACATCATCCCGGCTCAGGAGTGTGGTGCCATAGCTCATAAGATCGGCAACCGATCGCCCCTCCCGCGCCCCTTCCAAGATCGCTGCCGACAGATAGGCCACGGCCTCTGGGTAGTTCAATTTCAGCCCTCGCGCTTTCCGCCGTTCAGCCAGCAAGCCAGCGGTGAAAATTAGTAATTTATCCTTTTCCTGGGGAGTCAGTTGCATGCGGGTTTCTCCTGTTCGCTGCGGCTGCGGTCTAGTCTACAAAGCTTGTGGGTTTAACAAGGCTTGCCTTCCGGATCGGATCGGATTGCCTCGGCGGGGTCAAGCAGAGCGTCACCTAACCCCCTCATGCTTCAGTTGAGTTTAGCCGATGTTAACCAGCAAAATCCCCAACGGTTCGACGGGAGCCGGTAGCATTTCCCCCCGCAGGTCCAGTAATTGCACCAAGACCAGATAGGCAATCGCTAGCCCCACGGAAATCACCCCCGTCACGATCGCAACCACTTTTTCACGGCTCATCACGGTTACTCCCAAGCCTCCAACGTCAGCCAAGCATTTGTAAAGATTTGCGACTAATTATAGGATGCAACTAGGGACATTGATGGCGCACCTGACGGAGTACCCCTCAAGCATATGACGATTACCCCCCTCGCTTCGACCTTGTTTTTGACCTTACTGATGGCGATCGGCCTCTTTTTCTTCATCCGGGCTTCGGTCAAGGATCGCACGGAAGCGGAAACCCTCTGGTCGGGGCAACCGGAAGACGCCCTCCTCACCCAGCTAGAGCAGTATTTCACCGCACGGGCCTATCGTATTGTCCAACTGGACCCGGAACAAAAACAGGTCACCTTCAGCGGCGTCGTCGCCCCCAGTCTCGGCCTAGCGATCTTTTTGTCCCTGCTGGCGGCGATCGGGATTCTCTGTCTGGCCCTGGTATTGTCGATGGTGCTGCCCCAGGTGGGTCCCCTGTGGTGGGGCTTAGTGACTTTAGCCCCAATCGCGGGCTGGTTTTATTGGCAAAAGGCGGGGCGTCCAGAACAGGTGCAGGTGCGGGTTGCACCCCTGGCGACATCGCCAACGGGACAGCAAAGTGTGGTGACGATCGTTGCCCACCGGGACGAACTCATCACCCTTCGCAACACATTACCCCTGCAACCCCATGCCGACTAGCAACGCCTGAGATCGCATGGGATCGTGTGGGATCTCAATCAGGGTGGAAGACAAGCATAAATAAAGGGAGGCATCGTGTGATCCCTCCCCGTGGTTTTGGTTATTCTTGAGTTTTTGGCGCAGGTGTTGCATTTGCTTGCGGTATTGGCGCTGACGGGCTGAGCCACCGCGTCCTTTGTGGTTGCGCCCTTCCTGCCGGGGCGACTCCCACCGCTTCAATTGTCGAGACATGGATTGCTCCTTTCGTTAAGAATAGGAAGTAGAACACAGATGGGTATTGACATGGGCGGGGCGAGGCTCGAACTCGCATGACCGAAGTCGCTACATTTTGAGTGTAGTGCGTCTACCAATTCCGCCACCCGCCCTTGGGGCTAGCCGTCCTATTATACCGAATCCTGTTCCCTTAGATCAGAAATACCCAGACGATAGGGTTCGCTCAGGAGGCAAATTATGGCAACAGCATCGATCCTGGAATCAGACAAATCCTATACATTCTGCAACTCCCGTCAAGCTCAACTACCAATTTCGCCACCCACCCTTAGGGGCCGCGTTCCCATGCTGCCGCATCCTGTCCCCCTGGATCAGACTTTGATAGGCTGGACTATTCGCCCAGCGATCGATCTCCCGTGCCCGCAGCACCGGGACCGGATGGGTGAGGGAGGTTGTATGGGCTTGCCGCAGGGCTTCGCCGATCGGGGTTTGGGCCGCCGCATCATAGGCCCGCGCCTGGGCCAAGAAGGCATCCACATTCAGTTGCTTCGCAAGGCTGGGGGACCCGCCGGTTAATTTCATCAACAGAGAAATGACGACCTTGGGATCACGGGCCACCAACAGGGCAGCGCGATCGCAGGTCAATTCTGCACAGCGTAGCCATTCCATAATCTGGGCTTGCAGGTTTTGGGCGATCGCGCCCCCCAGGCTCGGCAACTGTCCGGCAGCCAGAATCATCAGGTTGGCCAGCGTCAGATAAACGCCGTGATCACATTTGAGGTGCCCCAGTTCGTGGGCCATCACGGCCTGGATTTCGTCGGGATTCAGCAACTCCAGCAGGGAGGTATGGATGACCATGAAGGGTTGCTTCCCCCGCATGGCAAAGGTGTAGGCATTGGGCACTGGATTTTGGCGCACGTAAAGCTGGGGTGGCTCCAATTCCAAGATCCGACAGGCATCCAACAATAGCTGGTACAGATCGGGCAACTGCTGCTCCCCGACCAAAACCCCTGAGGCAATATTGTCCAAATAGAGAAACTGCTCCGCCATCGGCCCCAGAAGGCTCCGGATCACGAAATCCAAGCCGGGAAGCTGCTTCAGGGCATTAGTCGCCTCCAAATCCAGTGGATGGCGGAACTGGTTGGCAGTCAGGCCCATTAAAGGCGGTTTCACAGAAGACATAGGTCAATAGGTCAGCAGGACAGCAACGCATCGAAGGCAACCCCACGGGCAATCCTCCTATATATGTACTGTACTCCAAGGCTATCTGTACTGTACGCCAAGGCCAAATGGGTCAACCGTCAACGACCGCGTGGACTGTCGGGGGCTGTCAACGGGAGTTGGGGGCGTGAGCGGATTGGGCCTCGCAAGCTCGATACCAACCGACCACCAATGATGTTTAGTATGGCTGGCGACCAAGGGGGGCAGAACAAAAACTTTAGCAAAGCTTAAGATTGCGTTATGTGTCCATCCATGTCGGTTCGTTGCATTTTAGTAATATTTACCAGACCTTTATTTTTGCTGATTAACGTAGAAGGTGTAGATTTACTCGCCCACCGATACCCCTTTGACTTTAAATTTGCTCGCTCTGATCGCTTTTGATAAAACCGAGGTAAAAGACATTATGACTTCCTGCCCTTGCTGTTCGAGCTTGATGCTCCGCCGTGTCCGACAGGGGAGGGTGTACTGGTTCTGCCGAACCTGCTGGCAAGAAATGCCGTTGCTCACGGTTGATGCTCAACCGTCAACCCCTGTAGTACCCGTCCAAACGCTCAATTCAGTTAAAGATGGCGATCTAAAACACTTCTTTAATCGACACGAGATCAGTAGTGTACCCAGAAAACAACTGATGCTGGCGGTGTAGCGATCGCTGGGGAGATGATTGGGGCACAGAGCGCCCCAAACGATGGCGTTGCATGACTAGTAGTCTGTCAGGGTTGATTTGGTAGGTTGGGTTAAGCGCAGTGCGACCCAACCAGGCTAGTCAATGTGTTGGGGTTCGCAGGCTCGACGCCAACCGACAACCCATCATCTTAGGCAGGACATACTACTAGACCGTAGGCGCAGGATGGGTCGCTTCCCTGGCGGCATGCTTTGCGCCGTGCGCTTGTCGCAATCGCGCCGATCCCTAACCCGCACTATGGACGGGGGTCGCGTCCGTTTGGTCGATATCAGTCGTGGGGGCAGCGGTTTGGATGAGTTCCACCTTGTAGCCATCGGGATCGGTGACAAAGGCAATGACGGTAGAGCCATGCTTCATGGGTCCAGGTTCCCGGACAACTTGGCCGCCCTTGGCCCGAATTTCGTTGCAGGTTGCATAGATATCCTCTACGCCGATCGCAATGTGACCATAGGCAGTTCCCAACTCATAGGCGTCAACTCCCCAGTTGTAGGTCAGTTCCAGAACGGTGTGGTCCGCCTCGTCGCCATAGCCCACAAAAGCCAGGGTAAATTCTCCCCCAGGATAGTCCTTGCGGCGCAAGAGCTTCATCCCTAATACATCGCAATAAAACTGGAGAGATTTTTCCAGGTTGCCAACCCGCAGCATGGTGTGGAGTAATCGCATCACTAACGCTCCTGTCTGAAAAACGGCTTCTCGATCGATACCGCGAACCTTAAGAACTGTAAAGAGCCACAGGCTGCGGTTGGGGCTGGATCTGGTGGGTTGGAATTTCAATAGTGAAAGTGGTGTATTGCCCTAACGCCGAGGAACAATGCAGCCGCCCGCCATGCCGCTCAACCACAATTTGGTAACTGATCGCCAGTCCCAGGCCAGTCCCTTGGCCCACCTCTTTCGTTGTAAAGAACGGTTCAAAGAGTCGTTGCCGTATTTCCTCTGACATGCCCATACCGTTGTCTGTCATTGTAATCCTAACCCAGTCTGGTTCCAGGACTGTTGTCTGGATCGTAATTTGCGGGGCCGGGACGGTTTGCAGCACGGTGGCAGTCGCTGGCTCGTCAGCTTGGGCTGGGGTTAGGGTGGCCGCGATCGCATCAATGGCATTACTTAATATATTCAAAAAGACCTGATTGAGTTGTCCGGCATAGCATTCAATCAGCGGTAGTTCGCCATAGTCTTTAATAACTTTTATTGGCTTAATTTTAGAAATTGTTTTTAGCTTATTCTGTAAAATAACTAACGCATTATCAATTCCCTCGTGAAGATTTACGGTTTTAAGATCGGCTTCATCTAGTCGCGAGAAATTGCGCAGGGAGAGGACGATCTCGCGGATGCGATCGGAACCCATTTTCATCGAATTCAGTAGCTTTGGCAAATCTTCCTCCAGGAAAACCAGATCAATGGCTTCAATTTTGGTTTTGATCGCGGCAGGTGGTTGGGGAATTTCCCGTTGATAAAGCATGACCAGATCGAGCAGATCTTGAATATAGCGACTGGCATAGTCAAGGTTGCCGTAGATAAAGTTAACTGGATTATTGATCTCATGGGCAACGCCCGCGACCATCTGTCCTAAGCTCGACATTTTTTCAGTTTGAATCAACTGGGATTGGGTTTTTTTCAGATCCCGTAGGGCTTGTTTTAATTGTTGATTTTTCTCCTGTAATTCTTCTGTACGCATCGCCACACGATGTTCCAGGGTATGACTATAGTTTTCCAATTCGTGACGTGAAGCTTTCAGGGCACTGGTCATTTTGTTAAAGGTCATGGCTAAGGTCCCCAACTCATCTTCAGAGTCAACCGGCGCTTTTACATCCAGATCACCTGTGGCAATGCGATCGCTGATGGCCGTTAGCCGTTGAACCGGGATGGCAATATGTCGCCGCAGGAGGAACGCCATGAGAATTGCCAGGAGCAAGGCGATCCCCCCGCCGAGCAACGTTTGCCATTGGGCCATTGTCAGATTGCGATTACTACTCCGTAACTCGGTAGCCAATGCTTGTCGTTGGTACTCAACGATTTCCTCCAACAGGACCAACATCTCCTCTGCCAGGGGTTGAATTTGGCTTTGATAGAGGAACAAATCCCCCCGATAGCGATCACCTTCCGCGATCGCCATCACCTGGGGCACCAATAATAAAAACTGCTGCCGATGCTTTTGGATGGCGGTCATCGTCGCTTGCTGGTCACGGGTTAGGAATGCCTCTTGTTGCCTTAGAGCTTGCCAGACGGCCTCATTTTGCTTGACGTGGGTGCTGTAGGCAAACCGAAAGGTGGGTTCGCGGGTCACAGTATAACTTTGTAAGGCCGCCGTCATCAGCGAGAATGAACTTTGAAACTCAGATAGCTGCTGAAGTAGCTGCATATTGACAATGGAAGGCGATCGCTGAGTTTGGGCAACGAGTACCTCGCGAATATCCCGTAGAATAACTTGGGTAAGAACTTCCCCCTCTTTTTCCAGCAGATTTAAGGCAGGCTGATTACGAGAAGGATTATCGCGCAGGGCAAAAAGTTTTTCCGGTAGCGATGACCAATCCTGGTATTGTTTTTGGATCTTATCAAGTCTCTGATCGTTACCGACCGCATCCAGAGTTGCTAACAATTGTTCCAGATTACTAAGATGTTGCTCAAAGGCTTGGCGCGAGTTTTGGTATTCATAACGGAGTTCCGACTCTCCCGTAACCAGATATCCCCTGATGTTAGATAACATACTCATTAACTCTTCCTGGGCATAGGAAGAGGCCAGAACCGTCGGCATCCGCAGGGCTTGGGTCCGTTGAATGTGTTGGGTTGCCTGGATACTGCTCCAATAGTTGCGGCTAACCACCAGCAAGGTTACACTCACTAAAATGCCAAAGCTTAGGTTCAGCTTCTGTCGAATACTGGTTGGATAAAACTTCAGGAGTAGATTCTTCAGAAAAATCATATCAGTATCATTAACTTGATTTAATAACAAAAGGGGGAACCATCGGGAGAAGATACAGCCCTTATTCCCCATATTCTCAGACATTTAAGGATGGCTAGGGTCCCTATCGTTAAGGCGATCGCTCCCTAGTTAGTGACGGTATTAATCACAAAGCTGGAAAAGCCTAACTCGTTGACACGGTGCCATTGGTAAATTTGTTCGCGGAACGATCGCCATTGTTGATAGACCTGCCTAAAGGTGGGGTTTTGGGCCGACTGTTCTTCGTAAAGGGCTAGGGCTTCTCGCTGGGCAGCCTGGAGGATATTCTGACTATAGGGCAAGAGGCGGGTACCTCCCAAGACTAGCCGTTGCAAGGCTTCCCCATTGACCGCATCGTAGTGGGCCAGCATCCTCAAGTTGGCGGCAGCGGCGGCTGCTTGGAAGATATCTCGGTACGCCTGGGGAAGTTGCTGCCACTGTTGCAGGTTAACTTGAAATTCATAGGTTGTACCCGGTTCCCACCAGCCGGGGTAGTAGTAAAACGGGGCAACTCGGTTCAAGCCCAACTTCTCGTCATCGTAGGGACCCACCCATTCTGCCGCATCCAGGGTGCCCTGCTCCAACGCCGCAAAAATCTCATTGCCCGGTAGGACGACCACCTCTGCCCCTAGCCGCGTCATCACCTGCCCCCCCAGACCAGGAATCCGGATTTTCCGGCCTTGCAAATCCGCAGGCGTATTGACTACTTGCTTAAACCAGCCCCCCATCTGGGTGCCCGTACTCCCCCCTGGAAAGTTAATAACGCCAAAATCGGTATAAATTTTTTGCAGCATCTCTAGGCCCCCGCCATAGTACATCCAGGCATTTTGTTGCTGGGCGTTGAGGCCAAAGGGAACCGTGGTCGCAAAGGCCAAGGCTGGATTTTCGTTGATGTAATAATAACCAGCGGTATGGCCACATTCGGCGCGACCGTCCTGCACGGCTTGGAGCACTTCTAGCCCTGGAGCCAACTCCCCGGCAGCGTAGGGGGTGATCACAAAGCGGCCATCGGTCATGGCTCGAACCATCTGGCACATCTGATCAACGGCACCAAAGGTAACGTCAACGGATTTGGGCCAACTGGTGGCCATGCGCCACCGTAGATTGGGCTGATCGAGTTGTGCGGTGGGGCTGGCCGTCGGTACCGGTGGGGACTGGCGACAAGCCGTGAGCGCTGAAGCCCCGATCGCCCCCGCGATCGCGTGAGTAAAAAAGCGGCGTTTCATCATCAGGGTGGCTGCCATCAACAAATGGGCAGAATTGAGGAGATCTCCGTACCTTTGTCAGAGTTCCCTGAAATGAACCGGAAATCATCAACGTTCAAAAATTGGGGAGGGCGTGACGCTGACAGTAGCTCTGCACTGTGTTTTCTAACAAGAGGGCGATCGTCATCGGCCCTACGCCCCCTGGGACGGGGGTCAAATACTGGGCAAGCGGGGCCACCGCCGCAAAATCCACATCCCCCACTAATCGGCTAGTGCCCGTCGTATCCGTGATCCGGTTAATTCCCACATCAATCACCACGGCTCCGGGCTTGACCATTGACGCATCGACGAGACCAGGCCGTCCCACGGCGGCAATCAGAATATCGGCACTACGGGCGACGGCGGCGAGATCCGGGGTGCGGGAATGGGCGATCGTCACAGTGGCATTTTCCTGCAACAGCATGAGGGCCAGGGGTTTTCCCACGAGGATACTGCGCCCAATCACGACGGCAGATTTCCCCGCCACCGGGATATCGTAGGCGGCCAATAACCGCATAACGCCGGCGGGTGTACAACTGCGCAGACCGGGTTCGTTGCGCACCAATCGTCCCAGGTTCACTGCATGGAGACCATCCACGTCCTTATCGGGATCAATGAGGTGGAGCAGGCGCACAGCATCCAAATGATCCGGCAGGGGCAACTGGACCAGAATGCCATCCACGCGATCGTCCTGATTGAGGGTTTGAATTACAGTTTCCAGTTCTGCCTGGGTAGTCGTGGCCGGAAAATGCTGCCCAAAGGAGGCAATTCCCACCTTTGCACAGGCCCGTTCCTTGCCCCGGACATAGGCGGCACTGGCAGGATTGTCACCCACCATTAACACCGCTAACCCAGGGGGACGTATCCCGGTGTGTTGGGTTTGCAGGGTTTGAATGCGCGCTGCCAGTTGAGCCTGGAGGGTTTGGGCAAGCTGTTTCCCATCAAGAAGATGTGCACTAGAAGCCATGATCCTAATTCTGTTCCCGATTTGCGCCTTAAGGGATGTGCCAACTACCAACCCAGGATTACCCCCAGTTGCACATCGCATTGAACGCCCCCACTATACACTCAGACGCTTTCGATCTGGCTGGGACTTGAGACAGAATTTCCTTGGCTGACGGCCAGCCAATCCCACCGGAATCCCTGAAACAGAAGCTTCTTGACCACGTGCAAGGGGCAGTAAGGCTCAAACCCCACAAGTTATCGCACCCAATCGAGCGATATCGCCTGGATTCGCCCTTAGCCCTTAGGTAGGGTACAAGGAGGGCGTCAGGTGTGTTTTGCGATCGCTCTTTGGATGCATAGCGTTTGAGGGCGAGATTCCAGTAGGTGGTCAGCAGTTGCGGGGAAGGCAGGTCACCGCTACAGACGACGGTGAGGCCGCGTAGGGCATCGGTGAATTTGGCATAGGGGCTGTGTCTGAGGGTTTTGTCGTTCAGGGTGAAGACGATCGCGCCGCGCTGGAAGTGTTTGCGGCCATAGCCAAGGGCGATGCGAATCATGGCGGCGTTGATGCCGCGTTGCTGTTGCCGCCGTTGGGCGTGGTTGGGATCTTTGGCGTTTGATAGCCAGACCGTTTTTGGGAAAACACACCTACACGACCTGAAATGTCTGACCTAGTGGCTGAAACTCGTCAACTTCTTGCCGTTCCAGTTTCTGCCGAATCTGCTCAAAACGCTTGACTGTCTCGACAGAATACAATCTCTCGCCACAATGCAGGCATACTTCAGCGCGCACTTTGAGGATAGCCGTGTGTACACCCCCTTTCAGAAGTTTTTCTACTTCCTTCTCAACTAATTCACCACCACAGACCGGACACTGCTCAAACGGTTTCATTTCTTTCTCCTGATACGCCAATCAATCCATCGGTTAGGGTCAGGTCGGTAAACGGTGACTAAGACTGCCCATTCTGTTGCTTGATTGTAAGCCCAAACACTGTGAATCGGTTCTCCAGCAAAACTCTCGCCAAAAATCAGGCAACTCGGATAAGGCTTGTCAGTCGGATAATCTTCGATAATCTCGCCATGCAAGACACTAAAGAAAACTTCATCAAAGGATAGGCAATCTGCCTGCACTTCTTCGTCCGCGTGGTCAGTGATACGAATACGGTTATAACGGATAGCATCAATAATCTTTTCGATGTCCACAAGGAACCCTTTTGGAGCAAGCTCTATACTCTATTGTATCCCGACATAGCGGACAAGCAAAGGGCCGCCTAACGGTCGTGTTCAGCGGCGGCTAGGAACCTTCGCATTTTGCCGATAACCTCTGCTCCGTCCGCTGCAACACGGTTGTTAGACATCGTTTTGACTGTGATCACAACAGAGGAATTGATATTACTTTAGGAAACACTTAAACGCACTTCTTGCTGTACTTGTAGAGGTTGCTGAACCTGAACAAACGCATCATAAATTGTAATTTCTGAGTTGATAGCTTCAAAACTGACAACTAAAGAGTAGGGAACAGTGGCTTCTGAATTCTTATTCCATCCTTCGTGCCCTACTACGGCGACACAGAACCCCTCACGCAAATCGTAAGACTGAACTACTGCCCAGTCTTTTTGGACGGTTCCTGCACTTCTGGAAACCTCTTTCACGATTCCATCGATTCCTTTGGGTCTTCGCTGATCATCACCATTAGGTCTGAACTGTCTCTTACCAAGAGTCCAACGAAATAAACCTTCACCTTCATCAGCATCTTCTGGAGCTTCATTGTATTCCTTGAGTACCCTGTCTAAAAACTTTTGAGGATCTTCTCCTTTTTTACTGCATGTCCAATCAAGCCACGTTGATAAATACTTCCTCCGATGCCGACGAGTACGGCGAGGTTCAGCAACATAGGACAAAGTAATTTCAATCAAAATCTCAAAACCTTCACCTTCCCTTAAAAGATTTTCTGGTATTTGGACTTGGTAGATTTTGGCTTGCCGAGCGCGAATAATTTCATTTCCTTGAGTTGTTAAGGTTACACGATTGGGAGAATTACCCAAAGCCCTATCAAGATTGGGAATTCCATAGCCCATTGTTCTAATTCCTTGATACAGTTTTGCAACTGAGTCATTTGTCCAATTGGGTAAGCGTGCTGACTGAACAATAAGCGCACGATATAATAAAGTACTTTCTTGGGGAAATGTTGCTGCTAAAGCGGCTGCAATATGAGTTACTTTTGGGGCAGCAAAAGAAGTGCCGACAGCGTCAGAACTGATAGCTTTACCACCGTAAAGCGTAGATCTTACTAGCTCAGGACAAACTGGCTCTGGTTTAGTGAAGCTTGGTGAAGTAGGTGAGTCAATTACATAATCTCCTCCGTACTCTACTACTTCTGGTTTGATAGTGCCCCAAATCCCTAATCCTGAACAAGAGAATGAAGAAGGATAATCTACTTCTGCCACTGATTTAAGTGGAGGATTTTGATAAGCAGCATGAGCAACTGAACCTACCGTCAATGCTTGAAAACTTTGGGCAGGGTTCGCAACTCGTGCAGAGGGAGTTAATAAATACTCTGGATAGAGTCGCCCAGCCTGCATGTGAGCATATATAGATGGTCGGGTAACAAAGCTTGAATTCGCTTCAATATTTCCCGCAGCGACAATGAATAGAATATCTTTTTCCCAAGTCAACTTATCTATTGCGGCTGCCCAAGGAGTCATAGATTGGGTTCGACAGGGAGCGATTCCTGCAACTGAGTGATTGAAAATTCGAGTTCTGGTATGGTGATAGTAAAATCCTACAATTTCTTCCAGCACTTCAGGTGGAAATAGTTTTTTAGGTAGCTGGTTGCTACCATCAAGAATTCTAGCGTTTTGAATCCAACATATTGCTTGCTGATGACCTGTAGTAGGAGTTCCGCGAGGATAAAGGACAGCACCAGAAACTCTAGTACCATGTCCACCTCCTCGAACATAGTCAGCAGTCATATCAAGTTCTCCAGGCACCCATGATTTGGAATAATGTGAATCAATTGCAACCCGTAATTTGGGGTGAAGTTCTTGAATACCACTATCGATCACGCAAACTTTAGGCGCATTAGGATCGGGAGGTTCTAAAATAAACAGTTCCCGGTCGGATTCAGATCCATTAGGTGTCACTAAAGGAGGATTAAATTCATCAGGTTCACTGACATCAAAAATATACGGAAAGTTGAGAACAAGATCCTTTAAACCTCTTCCAAGAATCCGAATACGACAAGAAAAGCTGTCTGGCAAACGTGAAATCCCTATTTCTTCACCAGCTATATTTCTAAGGATTTCGCCGTTGTATTGGTTAATAAATTTTTGAAGCTGATCCGTCCGCTCTGAATATAAGTCATCCCATTCTTCAGGAGACAAATTGTGCTTGTCTAACCATTTGTTGACTCGTTTCTGATATTTTTCATCTCCTTCATTCTCCCTACGTTTAGGACATCTTGAATATTGCTCCTGTACATTTATACAAGCAACACCGATATCTACGATATACTCCTGTTGCTCTAGAATACGATCCCATTCTGCTTTAAGGCTGTCAGAAAGAATATATTCTGGGCGTTGAGTTCCTTCTAAAATCTGCCAAATCTCTGGAACTTTACCTCCGCCTCTCTGAGAGTTAATAAATTGCTCGATCTTTTTTCTGAGTTCTGAAAGCTCTGTGTCAGCCGAAGCCCCAATAATATAACCCTGTTCTAAATCTGCAACGACCTCAATCCCAAAGCTCTTCAAAGCATCTGCATCAAACAAATCAGGATCTACTTGTAGGATGAAAGATACTGCCTCTGGCAATTCAGGCTTGCCATCTTCCTCCCGTCTTTTCTTCTCCTTTTGCCAGTTTGTGGTGATGAGATCAACTGAAGATTTCAGCTTATTACCATGTCCACCTGCGTCTCCCCTGTTAGCCAAAGTGGTTGCTGACACTCTGCCTCCTCCTCCTGGTGGAGCAGAGGCTATCCCTTCTTTGACTAGGCGAAGTGAAATGTGAGGAAAGTGCTCAGAGCTATCAGGCATGAGAAACTAAAACGTCTTGAATTGACTCTTCTAAATGTTCTTGAATGACTAGCTCTTCTCGATCTAGAATGGCTCGTTTTGCAGCATCCTGAGCAACCCTGGTAACTTGTGCAGCCGAGAAATTCACCATTTTATGCACAACTAAATTCCAATCGATTGAGCCAACTTCAACTGAAGAGAGCGTCTGTTTAAGAATAGCTTCAATTTCTGGTTCTGTTGGCTTTGGCACTTCAATAGCATCATCAAATCTTCGCCAAACAGCTTCATCAAGAAACTTGGTCAGATTAGTTGCAGCCACAAGTAAGCCATTTGAGACTTCGTACTCATCAAGTAGTTGGAGAAATGTATTGACTACACGCTTAATTTCACCAACCTCTTGGCTATCCTCACGCGATTTAGCCAGTGCATCACATTCATCAATAAAAAGCAAACAAGGAGAAGCAACAGCAGTTTCAAATACTTCACGCAAGTTAGTAGCAGTTTCTCCTAAATAAGAGGAGACCATAGCGTCAAAGCGAACTTTAACTAAGGCTAAGCCGGTATTCCAAGCAATACGTTCAGCTCCCATAGTTTTACCGCACCCTGGAGAACCATAAAGCAAAATTTTCTGCCGATACCGTAAACCATGATGAGCAAGCCGATCACGAGCAGCATATTCTCGTTCAATACGACGGAATCGCGTTTCAACAGCATCAGAGAGGATCATATGATGCCGCAAATTATCACGAGGAATAGTAACAATGAACGGATGATTAAACCTATGCTTACTTGATAGGAGTGTAAGCGGTCTTGCCTCAGGTACTTTAGATGCAGTCTCTACTGAAGCTGTAGCAGAACTAGCTTTGTGAGGAACTGTTGATGAATTTTCGGATTTAGTAGGATGGGTGCCTTTTCGGAGAATGCTTTCCAGTTGATTCGCAAGATTGATATGTCCTAGCTTGCGCTCTTCTTCTACAACGATGGATAGCATACTCTGGATCGCCTGTGAATCCTCACTGGCGACAGCACGAAATAAACGTTTTAGCACCTCTCCCTTCATTCCTTGACCCGTCGCCCATAGTCACCTCTCCTACTCTTACGATACCTAAACCTCCCGGAAACTTATGAAAACTTTACAAAATTAAAATATGCCTTCTGTGGCTTAGGGGTAGCAGCGATGTCTAACTATTAATTAGACCGCGACTGGCAGTCTAACTCCTGGACACTTGACAGAAGGCTTTAGCCTTACCATAGCTATTCTTTCGAGAATACGACCATAACCCTCAAGGTGTCAAACACGGCTAATCGCTTGATATACAAATGTTTACGGCGGCGGCATAAGCCTTGCTGGATAAGCTTTTTGATTCCTAGGGAAGCAGATATTAGAAGGAATCTGGCGGATATGCACTCTTCCTTACAAAAGCTGAGAGTCAGTCATAGGAAAGCTTTGAGTGCTAAACTGAAGGGGGCGTTATACGGCCAGTTCTGATATGGAACCGCTACCTCTGGAACCGCCGAAGCGCAAGCTCCTCGACCAAGTGCGAGATGCGGTCAGGCTCAAACACTACAGCTATCGCACTGAGCAAAGCTATGTGGCCTGGATTCGCCGTTATATCCTTTTCCATAACAAACGCCACCCCAAGGATATGGGAGCCATCGGAGATGGAAGCATTCCTGAGTTGCTTAAAATCGATCCTTCATCCCACGAATCCGGGTAAAGGTTTGGATTGGGTCCTGGCTCTGGGCGGTCTGCTGCAAAGCCCGTTGATCCCAGCGTAAAAACGGATTCGTGCGTTTCTCTAGACCCAACTCCGAGGGAACCGTGGCCTCCTGGCGGTGTCGGGCCTGTTGTACCGCTGCAAACCGTGCCTGGAGATCGGGATTCTCCCCATCCACCGTCAGGGCAAACTTTAGATTCTTGAGCGTATATTCGTGGGCACACCAGATGCGAGTGCGATCGGGCAGGGCGCGAATCTGGCTCAGGGAGTCCACCATTTGGGCCGGTGTTCCTTCTAATAAACGTCCGCACCCCCCGGCAAAGAGGGTATCCCCACAGAAGAGTTCGCCCCAATCATCCTGTGCCACTGGGGGAAAGTAGTAGGCAATGTGGGCGCGGGTATGACCGGGGAGAAAAAGAACCTCAGCGACCCGATCGCCCCACTCAACGCGATCGCCCCCCTGCAAAAACACCTGCTGCCCCGGAATGCGGCCCCGGTCCTCGGCTCCCCCATAGACCACGACCTGCGGGAAAGCCTTCAATAACGCCTCATTAGCGCCAATGTGATCCCAATGGTGGTGGGTATTGAAAATGGCAGTAAGGGTGGCCCCCAGGCGCTCTAGTTCCTGGAGGACGGGCTGTGGTTCAGCAGGATCAACGACAGCCGCGATCGCGCGATCGGCGTCATAGAGCATAAATATATAGTTATCCGTCAGGGCGGGCAGGCGCAGGATGTCCATAGCGGGTCAGGGAGAGGGAGAGTGTAAAGCGAACGTGTAAAGCAGATTGTAAACAGTGCTTAACAAAAGACCGTAAAAGACAGCCTTAACGGTGGGATTGTAACGCTATCTGAAGATTATCGCCGGGGTGGAGCCGCGATCGTGATCGTGACGTAGCAGACATTGACTCCGGAAAGCCTCTCTGGGCATAACTTTCAGAAACATAAATTTAGCTTATAGTGCGCATAAGTAAAAGCGATTATTAAAAACCCCCTGATAATCTTTACAGAAGTTAACAATGTGGTTAACATAAAAATATCCGAACGACCTGGTTCGGATATCACATCTAAATTCTTCAGTTGTAATTCCGATTATGACAGCTACCTTACAACAAAGACAAACCTCTTCCGCGTGGGAGCAGTTTTGTCAGTGGGTAACCAGCACCAACAACCGCCTGTACGTGGGCTGGTTCGGTGTCCTGATGATCCCCACCCTGCTGACTGCCACCACCTGCTTCATCATCGCCTTCATCGCTGCTCCCCCCGTTGACATCGACGGTATCCGGGAGCCTGTTGCTGGTTCTTTGCTCTACGGCAACAACATCATCTCCGGGGCAGTGGTTCCTTCGTCTAACGCGATCGGTCTGCACTTCTACCCCATCTGGGAAGCTGCTTCTCTGGATGAGTGGCTCTACAACGGTGGCCCGTACCAACTGGTTATCTTCCACTTCCTGATCGGCGTGTTCTGCTACATGGGTCGTGAGTGGGAACTGAGCTACCGTCTTGGTATGCGTCCCTGGATTGCAGTGGCCTACTCGGCTCCCGTTGCGGCTGCTACGGCTGTGTTCCTGATTTACCCCTTGGGTCAAGGTTCCTTCTCCGATGGGATGCCCCTGGGTATCAGCGGTACCTTCAACTTCATGTTCGTGTTCCAGGCTGAGCACAACATCCTGATGCACCCCTTCCACATGCTCGGTGTGGCTGGCGTCTTCGGTGGCTCTCTGTTCTCCGCAATGCACGGTTCCTTGGTGACCTCCAGCTTGGTGCGTGAAACCAGCGAAACCGAATCGCAAAACTACGGTTACAAGTTCGGTCAAGAGGAAGAAACCTACAATATCGTTGCCGCTCACGGCTACTTCGGTCGCCTGATCTTCCAATACGCTAGCTTCAACAACAGCCGTTCCTTGCACTTCTTCCTGGCGCTCTGGCCGGTAGTCGGTATCTGGTTCACCGCTCTCGGTATCAGCACGATGGCGTTCAACCTGAACGGCTTCAACTTCAACCAAAGCGTGCTGGATTCTGAAGGCCATGTGATCAACACCTGGGCCGATGTGCTCAACCGCGCTAACCTGGGCTTTGAAGTGATGCACGAGCGTAACGCTCACAACTTCCCCCTCGATTTGGCCAGTGCTGAGTTTGCTCCGGTTGCTCTGACCGCTCCCAGCATCAACGGCTAATCCAGGCTCATCAAGCTTTAACTCGATATGAGTTGCTCATAGTTTGAATCCCTGCTCCCCATCCGGGGAGCTTTTTTGTTGAGCGATGGGGGGTAATCAAGGGAAATGTCGGTACGGGGGGTGCGCAATCGCGGCTGACGGTATGACGCTGGCCATAGTCAAAGGTCGTAGGATTCACGTACATTTAAGGGTAGAAACAACTAGAGACGATGCGCGATCGCCCGATCATTATTTACTGTGAACACGTAGGGATTAGGGTACCGATATGTCAGGCAAGATTTTGTTAGTCGATGATGAACCAGGGCTACGGGAAGCGGTGCAGGCATATTTGGAAGATAGTGGCTTTACCGTGCAGGTTGCCAGTGATGCCCACCAGGGTTGGGAGATCCTGTCTCAATATCTACCAGACCTAGTGATCACTGACATCATGATGCCCCAGGTAAACGGTTACGAATTTCTCAAGCAAATGCGGGATGACCCACGCTTCAAAAACCTACCGGTGGTTTTCCTGACGGCGATGGGGATGACGAAGGATCGCATCCAGGGCTACCAGAGTGGCTGTGATGCCTACCTGTCTAAACCCTTTGACCCGGATGAATTAGTGGCGATCGTGGAAAATCTACTGGAACGGCGGACGGCCAGTGTGGGCTTGGGGACTGATGGCGAGGGTGAGCCGACGATTGCGGATATGGCCCGCCAAATTGCCGAAATTCGCGCCCTATTGACCCAACAAGGGGTTGTGGTCCAACCCGCGAATGCGGTTGATATTGACCTCACGCCGCGTGAACAAAGTGTATTAAACCTGGTTGCTGAAGGACTGATGAACAAGGAAATTGCCCGCCGCCTGGAAACCAGTGTCCGTAATGTTGAAAAATATGTCAGTCGCTTGTTTGGGAAAACGGGTACCAATAGCCGGACTGAGTTAGTTCGTTTTGCCCTAGAACATGGCCTAGCTAAGTAGGGGGAGCCGCTTGCGATCACACGAATTTGCGGCTGAGCCAATAAGGCCACCACGGGGATCTTCCAGTTTGATTATTTCGCCCTCATCCCCTCAACTGTCTCTGACATTTTCATAACCCAAGAAGTCCAAGCGGGTGGCTGCTTCGGGTTGGAAATTCAGTCGTAACGGGATACAGCACTTCCATACTGGGTAAGGTATAAACCAGGGGCTTAAGCCCCTGGTTGACAAGGCCTGACAGTACTTCAAGTACTTCATTAGAGAGAGAACGACTGTAGGGGTGAAATTTCATCCTAATTTGATATTGCTATGCCATGCTCTGGGAACACCTTGTCCATACAAGTAAGTGAGTCCCACCCTTAGCGATCGCCAATCCCGTTCTGTCCTATGCCGCACCTCCCCACCCGATGGACCCGATATCACCTCCTGGGCGCGGGCTTTAGTCTGCTCCTGCTGGGAACCCCAACTGACGTGTTCGCCCATGCTGGACATGGTGACGAGTTTCACCAGGGTCAAGCCGCCCCACCAGCGGATGCGATCGCCGTAGACCCGGTGACCGCTGCTCGGATTGGGTTAACTGTAGAACCCGTGCGACGACAACCCTTGGCCTTTGGCCTGCACAACACCGGGCAGATTGATGCGGTACCAAATCGCCGGGTCGCCGTGACCAATCCAGTTGGGGGCAGGGTGATCAAACTCTGGGTTGAACCGGGGGATAGGGTCGTCGCGGGTCAACCCTTGGCGGTCATCACCAGTGGGGAACTGGCGGCCTTGCGGGTGACGGCGTTGGAAAATTCGGCAGAACGTCGCGGGGAAGTCCAGGTGGCCCAAGCTAATCTGCGCCTTGCCCAACAGCACTATGCGCGTCAGCAGCAGATTGCCCAACGAACGATCGCCCACGCCGAGACCGAATTGCGGGTTGCCCAGGAACAGTACGATCGCGATCAGGAACTCATGACCCAGGGAGCACTCCCCCGGCGGGTCTTTTTAGAATCGGAGGCGCGTCTCGCCAGTGCCCAACAATCTGTGACCGAGGCCAAGAGTCAGTTAGCCGTGTTAGCCGCCAAAACAGAATTAGAACGTGCCCAAACTGAACTTCAGGTCGCGCGATCGCGGACAGCCCTCAGCACTGATACCTACCAAACCCGTCTCCGTCAACTGGGGGCGGCAGCCAATGCCGATGGCACAATTACGATCACAGCCCCGATCGCAGGTCGGATTGCCGATCGCGCCGTCAGCTTGGGGGAAGCCGCAGAGGATGCCGGGGCCGTACTGATGACGATCGTTGATGATCGCACCGTGCTGGCTACGGCCAACATTCATGAAAAAGATTTGGCACAGGTTGCCCCAGGGCAGTCGGTTCGTGTGACGGTTGCCAGCCTACCCGATCGCATCTTTACCGGACAAATTAAGACCATTGGTGCCGTCGTTGCTGGGGATAGCCGGGTTGTGCCGGTGCAGGCCGAGATCGCCAATCCTGATGGCGCACTCAAGCCCGGTATGTTTGCCACGATCGAAGTGCTCACCGAGCGTACCCCGACGCCGGTTTTAGTGATTCCCAAAACTGCGATCGTCGAAGTCAATGGTCAGCCCCTGGTTTTTGTCCAGAACGGCAAAACCTTTCAAGCAGTTGAAGTGAGCCTAGGGCAAACGGCGGGGGATTTAGTCGAAGTCGAAAATGGTCTGTTTGAGGGGGATTTAGTCGTAACCCAACGGGCACATCAACTCTATGCCCAATCCCTGCGGGGCAACCGGGAATCAGACACCCATGCCTCCCCGACAACGACCGCTGTTGAGACCACTGGGGGAGCCGCCAGAACTTGGCATTGGTGGGGGGTGATGGCCGGTAGTGGCGCATTAGCCATTGGCACTTTTGTGGCCGGCAGCCTCTGGTCCACCCGTCGGTATCGTCAACAGGTCGCAACGCAACCTCAGTCCTGGGACCCCCTCGGCACGCAGCCCCAGGGCCATTCGGGGGTGAGCGCAATGGGCTACGAACCGGCCCTCCTGAGCACCAATCCCCAGCCAGCCGACCCTCGGCACCCAGAGGTAAACGAATAAATTGCGGGGCCTGGTTGGCCGAATTATTGGGGGATTTCCCCAGATCCTTAGTTAGTGTTACCGCCCTTGCGGCGATTGGGATTTAGGGCTTAACTTGCCATGCTGAATGCAATTTTGAAATGGTCGATCGTTCAACGTTGGTTAGTTGTTATTGGAGCCATCCTGGTCACCATTTTAGGGGTTTATAACCTTACCCAGATGCCCCTGGATGTGTTTCCAGACTTTGCACCCCCCCAGGTAGAAATTCAAACCGAAGCACCTGGTTTAGCCCCGGAAGAAGTGGAAGCCCTCATTACCTTGCCGATCGAAAGTGCCGTGAATGGGACACCAGGGGTTGAAACCGTGCGATCGTCTTCGGCGGTCAGTATTTCCGTAGTGCGGGTGATTTTCCATTGGGGCACGGATGTCTATCGCGCCAGACAATTGGTGGCAGAACGGCTACAGCCTATCCAGGAAAAGTTACCAGAGGGCGTCGGTACGCCCCAAATTTCCCCCGTATCTTCTCCCATTGGTACGGTTGTGATGTACGCCTTTACCGCTGAAAAGACACCCCTGATGGAGGTGCGACGGTTGGTCGATCGCGATGTCACCAATCGCTTACTGGCGGTTCCTGGTGTTTCCCAGGTCATGGCCTATGGGGGCGACGTTCGGCAATATCAAGTGCTTGTTGATCCCAACAAGCTTGCTGCCTTTAATCTCTCATTGCAAGCCGTTACGGAAGCAGCGGCATTAGCGAATGTCAATGCCGCCGGGGGCTTCCTGACAACACCGGATCAAGAACTGATCATTCGTGGGGTTGGCCGTTTGACCTCGATCGACCAACTAGGGGAATCAGTCGTCACGGCCCGCAATGGCCGCCCCATTCGCCTGCGGGATGTCGCCCAAGTGCAAATAGGGGCTGCCCTCAAACGCGGTGATGGCAGTTTTAACGGTCAACCGGCGGTGATTGTCGTGGTCAATAAGCAACCGATGAATGATACGCCAACGGTAACTCGTGCGATCGAGCGGGCAATGGCGGAACTTAAAGCAGCGCTACCAGCCGATGTGACCGTTACCGAAACCTTTCGCCAGGAAAACTTCATTGAAGCGGCGGTTACCAACGTGTTGAGTGCATTGCGCGATGGCATTATTATCGTTTCAATTATTTTGCTTCTGTTCCTGATGAATTGGCGCACGGCGGTCATTACCCTCAGTGCCATTCCCCTATCCATTTTGATTGGAATGCTCATCTTAAATGCCTTTGGTCAGGGCATCAATGCCATGACCCTGGGGGGCTTAGCCGTCGCGATCGGGTCCGTGGTCGATGATTCGATTGTGGATATGGAAAATGCCTATCGGGGCCTGAGCAAAAATCAGGTCGCTGCCAAGCCAGAGCATCCGTTCAAAGTGGTCTACGATACGTCGGTTGAGGTCCGGGTTAGCGTCATTTTCTCAACGGTGATTATTGCCGTAATCTTTGCCCCGATTTTTAGCCTCACAGGTGTCGAAGGTCGAATTTTTGCACCAATGGGGGTTGCCTATTTAGTGTCGATCGGTGCTTCAACCCTGGTGGCCATGACCCTTTCTCCGGCGCTGTGTGCCATCCTGCTTGCGAACCGTCCCCTGCCCAGTGAGGAAACCTGGATCACCGCTTGGGCGCAGCGGCTCTATCGTCCGCTCCTGAGCTTGGCCATGCGGCGGGCCAGAATTATTTTGATGTTAGCGGGTGCATCGTTGGTCGCCGCTCTATTAGTCTTTTCAAGTTTGGGACGGGTGTTTTTGCCAGAGTTTCAAGAGCCATCCCTAGTAAACGCCATGCTGCTCTATCCAGGGAGTTCCCTAGCGGCAACCAATCAAACCGGACTGGCGATGCAAGCGGCGCTTAAGGATGATCCCCGGTTTACGACGGTGCAACTTCGCGCTGGTCGTGCCCCCGGTGATGCGGATGCGGGGGGGGTGAATTTGGGCCATTTGGATGTGGAATTGAGTCCGGCAGGCTTACGCGATCGCGAGGCATCCCTGGCGACCATTCGGGAAGAGTTTGCTCGTATTCCAGGGGTGGCAGCGAGTGTGGGCGGTTTTATTACCCATCGCATGGATGAGGTGCTATCGGGGGTGAGAAGCGCGATCGCGATTAAAATTTTCGGGCCGGATCTCGATCAACTCCGCACCATCGGGAGCGAAATCGAAACCGCCATTCGGGACATTGACGGTTTAGTCGATCTGCAACTTGAACCCCAAGTTCCCATTCGGCAAGTACAAATCCACTTCGATCGCACAGAAGCGGCCCGGTATGGCTTAACCGTCGGACAACTGTCAACACTGATTGAAACTGCGCTGAATGGCCGGGTGGTTTCCGAGGTATTGGAGCAACAACAGTTATTTGACCTCCTGGTATGGTTAGATGCCGCGTCACGCAACAACCTGGACACGATTCGCAACCTCTTAATTGACACCCCGACGGGTCAAAAAATTCCCCTCGCTCAGGTTGCCCAGATTGATTACGGCACGGGACCCAATACGATTAACCGTGAAAATGTCTCCCGCTTGATTGTGGTCTCGGCCAACGTGGCTGGACGCGATTTAGGGTCTGTCGTGGAGGAGATTCAGGCAACAGTTCAGGAAACGGTCCAATTACCAGCGGGTTATTTTATTCAGTACGGTGGACAATTTGAGTCCGAACAACGGGCTAGCCAGAATTTACTGATCTTTAGTGGGTTAGCGATCGCGATCATCGCTATTTTGATGTACTTTGCCGTTAAATCGATTGCCGGAATGCTGATGATTATGATCAATCTGCCCCTGGCGCTGGTTGGGGGGATTTTCTCGATCGCCCTGGGGGGTGGTATTGTTTCCGTCGCGTCCCTGGTGGGTTTTATCACCTTATTTGGGGTTGCTACTCGCAATGGTCTATTACTCGTAGACAACTACAATACCAAGCTGGCCCAAGGAATGCCCCTGAAACAGGTGATTGTCGAAGGTTCAATGGAACGCCTCGTGGCAATCTTAATGACTGCTTTTACCTCAGCCTTGGGAATGCTTCCCTTGGTGATTGGGACAGGCGCTGGCACAGAAATTCTGCAACCCTTGGCGATCGTGGTACTGGGTGGGCTATTTACTTCGACGGCCTTAACCTTGCTGGTCCTACCGGCACTCTATTCGTTGTTTGGCAAATCTCTAATGCCGAAAATTGCCACAAACCTGATGTCAACAAATGGTTTTCAGGATACGCATCCTGTACCAACACCGATTCAACCTTGGGGAGGAAAGTCATGAGAGCGCATCGCAAAATACCTATCTTGAACTCCCAATCAACACAATTTTGTCAGTTGCAGCAGTGCAACCGCTCCGATCCCACAGTGCAAATTTGCCCTCATCCCCCAACCCCTTCTCCCAAAATGGGCGAAGGGGAGCGAGATTCAAAGTCCCTCTCCCCCTCTGGGAGAGGGATTTAGGGTGAGGGTTACGA
>JBBILC010000090.1:0-23163 GCA_037445115.1 Coleofasciculaceae cyanobacterium bin_20 | reverse complement strand
TGACTCTCGCACCCTAAAATGTAAAGTTTTATATCTGGATTCAACACTTCTGATTAAGAGGATGTATTACATTCAAAAGTCAGGCATTCATT
This sequence comes from Coleofasciculaceae cyanobacterium bin_20, assembly GCA_037445115.1. Taxonomy (GTDB): domain Bacteria; phylum Cyanobacteriota; class Cyanobacteriia; order B231; family B231; genus Trichothermofontia. Next base: position 23,071 of record JBBILC010000090.1, on the reverse strand, counting down.
GAGGGATATTTTTCGACGAAAAAGCTATCTCAAACAGAACTAAATATATTTTATCCAGTAATGATTGAGAGACTTGTTTGGTGGTTAGCTTCTTTACAGGAAAATCCGCGTAAAGGACGACATTTTAGTGTATTAATTTTGAGAATTTTCATGATCTTAAATTGGCTAATTGATCATCAAGAGCGTTTTCAAGAATTTTTAGTATCAATTGCCGACAGGACTAATCAAGTGTCTACTGAGTAGCTTTCTATTAGAATTAGCATAATGAGCGACTATAGATAGAATCTAGCTATCGCTCTCTCAAACTCATTGTTAAAGCATGTAGGCTCTCTTGAATTGTAAACTGTGGTGCAAAGGTTAAGTATTGCTGCGCGATCGCAATATTGGCTTCGGATGCTTGAATATCACCGGATCGGGGAGCAGTGAAAAGCATTTCTGCTCGCCACTCTGGGAAACAGTGTCGTAAAGCTTCCGTGAGTTCCAAGAGGGAGATCGCTTTCCCCGTACCAATATTGCAGACGAGGAAGGTGCCTGCTTCTAGAGGAAGGATGAGGGCCTTAGCAAACGCCGCTGCCACATCTTTCACATAGATAAAATCCCTGGTTTGGCTACCATCCCCATTGATAGAAATTGATCGTCCTGTTTGCATAGCTTGACTAAAGATAGAAATAACTCCAGAATAGGGCGAACTGGGATCTTGGCGGGGACCAAATACATTAAATAGGCGTAAGCACACTGATGAGATGCTCCATTCTTTGCTAAATAAAGCAATATATTTCTCACTAACTAGTTTATGCAGACCATAGGGAGAAATAGGATGGGTAGGTGCTGTTTCCGCTATAGGAACTTCCTTCGGATTGCCATAGACCGCAGCAGAACTTGCAAAAACCAGGCGGGGAATTAACAGTTGTTGGCAAAGTTGGATTACAGCAACAGTGGCCGAAAGATTATTCTCGTGGGTAGCCATTGGTTCCAGCCAGGATTGAGTAACTGATGGGGTAGCAGCTAAATGGGCCAAAGCATCATATTTACCTGGTAAATCCGCAGGGCTACAAGCAAGAATATTTTTCTTGACACAATGCAAATGAGGGCTATTAGCCAGGTTTTCAGGCTTTCCTGCTGATAGATTATCGATAACGGTAACCTCGTGCCCCTGTGACAAGAGTTCTTCGACCAAATGGGAGCCAATGAATCCCGCACCACCAGTAACTAGAAAATGCATGATGATAACCTATCGACACTTTTTAAGGTAGAAACTAATTCCCGATAAACATCCCAATATTTCCTGATTGAAAGTCGTTAGTCGTTGGCGATCCTTAAGTAAACTTGAGATAAATACATTACAAAAATGGGCAGGGAAAAGTGTAATACGGACTAAATTGCCGATATGATGAAAGCGCTCGCAGCGGATGAAGAGTTCTGTGACATGACCGCGCATATAGTAGAAAATTTGTTTTTTAAGGCCAGCCATTTCGCGGCGATGATAATGGTAGGCAACAACCATCGGATCATAGCGGCAGGTGAAACCCGATGCTAAAATGCGATACCAGAATTCAGAGTCGCCGCTACACCCTGCGGCACCAACGTCTAGACGCTCATCAAAATCTCCGATTTTGCTGAAGATTTCACGTCTAAATGCCATATTAGCGCCTGCTCCGATTCGCCAAGCTGGAGCGCCAATAACCCAATACTTCCGAAAGTAAACCCTATCATAAACGAGAGGTTGATACCCACGGTTAAAACTCCAAAACCTTTCAAAAATATATTGAGATTCCGTTTCTAGTGCTGCGGCAAAAACCAAGCCTGTAACTGCCATTGTTTCTGGATCTGCAAAAGCACGCTTTATCTGTTGAATCCAGTTAGGGTGAATTAAAACATCATCATCTGTGTAGACAATAATATTTTTAGTGCTATTTCTAATGCCAGCATTACGCGCATAATCTAATCCTGGTCGCGGTTCTAAGACATAGCGAATTTGTGGTAGGTTGGCAACGAGTAATTGTGTTGCATCCGAAGTAGGAGCATTGTCAACAACAATAATCTCTTCAGGCAGAGGAGATAGATGAAGTAAAGACTCTAAACATTGAGCAAGATGTTCAGGGCGATCGCGAGTACAAATGACAACTGAGACGGTATTCTGTACGGTTTGTGAATATACTGTTTGTAACTGTAAAACATAGGGTTCCCATTGCTTTAACATTTCTGCATTTGCAGGGGTTAAAGTGTTGTCCTGAAGATCCAGGGGTAAGGGGAGCGATGCATCGATTAAACTTGCCTTTAAATTAGGGAGAATAATAGGTGTGGCTATATCTAGTAATGCCTCGGTTGAAGTTGGCAATTGAGGTCGAGTGAATTCCTTATCACCTAGAGGGATACCATGCCACCAAAAGACACAATAAAAAGCTAAGTAATTTTCATCGATCGCAGTTTTCCAGTCATCTTTTTCAAGATGAATATGAATAATTTGACAAGGATGAAATATAATCATGATTTTATAGAAAATGCTTGATCTATATAATAGGCAAGTAAAACAATAGTTTTCAATATGCCTAATCTGATATATTGTTGTATTTGATAAAGATAATGTAGAGTTAAGTTCTGATAGGGCAACAAGCCAATTTTCAAGGCTTGCCAAACTTGCGGATCATCAATATGTTGCTCCTTGAGATAGGTTTCTACCCATTTAAGATACTGAAAATGAGGTTCACTATATTTTTTAGGCTTATACTTGCCGGAGCGTTGCTCAACATAACAAGCTGAATCTAGATGTTGACGATAGCGATCGTAGTGTTCAGCAATAACCAGCGCCGGAACTTTGAGATAAACCTTAGTAAAAAAAGCCCGATCCTCAAAGAGACCTCGGAAACTATCTTCAAATCCTCCTAGCTCTACCATGAGTGATCGATGTATTAAGATACTACAAGTAGCGGGCGCATTCGCTTGATTTTTTAGCATTTGGATAAGCAGTTCAGGGGGGGGATAGACTTTGCCCGGTTTAACGCCAATCTGTCTGAGAACATCACGATTTTGATCCTCAGGCTTACCTGTCCAACTAAACCAATACTCGGTTGGGCCAAAGATAATACCAACGTCGGGATTTTTCTCTAGCAATTCAACCTGCTTTTCTAGTTTTTCGGGCAACCAGATATCATCAGCATCCAAGAGTGCAATATATTTTCCTTTGGCTTCACGTATACCTAAATTTCGAGTAGCACTCATACCTAAGTTTTGATGGCCTTCATGCTCTAGATAACGAATTTTATCTGGATACTTCTGAACATAACTCTGGGCAATCTCAGTACTTCTATCCGCTGAACCATCATCAACTAAGAGCAACTCCCAAGTAGGATAAGTTTGAGAAAGGATACTCGCGATCGCTTCCTCAATATATGCTTCTGCATTTAGGAAGATAATGATGCCAGAGACAAGAGGTTGAGTTGTCATGCTTGACTAGTTATTAAACCATTGAGATAGATGTCGGGCAAATTCTTCCCCAGTCCAATTTTCAACTGCTTGACGGGGAAGCTGAAAACGATCGCTACCAGACCAAACACTCCTGGGAACTGTCGTACAGGCACAGCTAAAGCCAACATCCTGGACGATAGGAACGGTTTCCGGTGCGTAATCCCCAAAAGGATAGGCAAATAAGGTGACTGGACGGTTCAGCCAATTTTCCAAGGTTTGTTTACTCTCTGCTAATTCAGTCCTTTGCCGCTCTAGAGGTTGAATAGACAGGTTGGGGTGGCTGACAGTATGGGCACCAATTGTCACGATACCGCCCTGATCGAGTTGCCTGATTTCATCAATCGTCATGGGGCGATAGTTAGCACGGGTCGTTGAGGTATCCTGCGCCCAAGCCCGAATCTCCGCGATCGCCTGTTGCTGTTCGGACATGGGGAGAGGACGCAAGTGCTCCCAAATAGTCGTGTAGAAGGCTAAACGGGAACCGGATGGGGCTTCCCAGGGTTTATAACGGCGATCGTTGGCTTGATCTTCCTGGGTATAGGCGATCGCCTGTCCCAATTGCCACGTATGGGTGTGGCCTGCTAGGGTTAGCGTTAAAACCGGGGGAAGGGTTCCAGGGGCCAAGATAATTCGAGCTAACTCATCCCACCAAAACTCCTGGTTTTGACCGGTGTAGCCTGTGGCGATAAAAAATGTGGCTGGGACTTCGTACTGTTCTAATAGGGGACTTGCATTTTTAAAGTTATCAACATAGCCATCGTCAAAAGTAATGGCGACAGCACGCTCAGGCATATTGCCCTCTTGGTGAGCTTGGGCTAATGTCTCTAGGCTCATGGGGTTCGCATTCTGCCGTAATATCTGTAAATGTTCTGCAAAATGTTGAGGGGTGACGGCCAACGCCCAGGGATCTTGTTCGGGTTCAGCTACTTGGTGATACATCAAGATAAGCGCTCGATTGCCAAAGCGGCTCAGCAGCCATTCAGCCGACTGTTTAGCCTTCCGCGTTACCTTTTGCTGCAATCTCCTCATTTTAGGATGCCTCTGCCTTACTTAACGGCTCGAATCGTAATTAACATTTGATAGGCGGGATCGTGATAATCCAGTTCATCGCTAGTGAGTTCCTCAGCCGAAATCCCTTCTAGAAATGCAATTGAAGACAACACATTACCAAAGGCTTCAATTTGAAGTTGATCAGCAGGAAAAAATTCTTGAAAAAGAAATTTGCAGGAGCGAGTTGTAAAAGCCCAACACCAGTATTCAGCCCACTCATCCACACTAATCTGGCTAATTCCTGGAACAGTCATAAGGGCAACTCCACCTGGTTTTAAGATACGATAAACAGTAGTTAAAGCAGCCCGAAAGTCATAAATGAGGTGCAATGTTTGTGTAATAATCAGACAGTCAAATGCATCGGAAGGGAGTTGATCTGCATTGATCAAGTCGCCCACAAAAGTTGCGAGAGGATTACCTTCTTTAACATGCAATACATCGCGAGTGGTGACGCGATCGCCGCCAAACTGACGAGTATAGGAGTCATCTCCAATTTCCAAGACCCGTCCCTTGATATCATCTGACTGGCGAGCCAGAAAATTTTCGATATAATAGCGATCTACTGGTGAACCACGATCGTAGCCAAAATGCTGGCTAATGGGCTGCACACTACGGAGATCTCCAAAATTAATTTTTCCTACTGGAGGCTTTCCCCTCAAAAAAGCTTTAAACTGATTCAAGATACTAGACATGATCGTGATTACGAGGTTTACTAAGGTTTATAAACATATCATCTGTTGTCGAAGCCAGTAGCAGCAGAAAATAGAGAGTGCTTTAGCCCATTACGCAAACGCAAAAAAGCATACTGAACAGGACTGACAAACCAGGACAAACGCGGATGTTCATAAGGCCAGTGCTGGCGCTGGTATTGTCTCCAAAGTTGATCATTATTAATGTCCTTCTGGATCATATAGTTTTTTAGCCATTCTAAGAATACCTGGCGAACCGGATTGGGTAAAAACGGATGGTACTCCTTTTGTTGAACAGCGATCTGGGAACTAGAACTTGGGTGCTGGCGATAGCGATCCCAACAGCCACTTTCGACAAATACAGGACTTTCTAAACAAATCTTAAAAAGGAACACCTGATCTTCATAGAGATGCTGAATAGATTCATCAAAGCCGCCAAGTGCCTCTACAAGAGTTCGATGCACTAATAGACCACAGGTGCAAGGCACAACACCTGAATTCTTTAAATACAGAGTAGCTAGATCAGGCGGGGAAATCAGGGTATCTAGCTTGACGCCTAGTCCCGACTGAACATCACGGCGACGATCGCGAGGATTCCCGGTCCAACTATACCAATATAAAGTGGGGCCGTAAACCATGCCAGCCTGCGTTTGGTTCTCTAGAATCGTCACCTGTCGTTCAAGCTTTTCCGGTAAAAAACAATCATCAGCATCCAGTAGGGCAAGATATTTTCCCCGTGCGTGTTTGATACCCAAGTTGCGTGAAGTGCTCTTACCACGATTTTCGTGATTGAGGTGTTGTAGGTAGAAAATCTTGTCAGGATATTGACTGGTGTAGGTTTGGGCAATCTGGGTACTCCGATCGCGGGAGCCGTCATCAATAAGCCATAATTCCCAGTGGGGATAGGTTTGGGCTAAAACACTAGCGATCGCCTCTTCAAAAAAAGCTTCGGCATTAAAGAAGGGAGTGATGATTGAGACTAGGGGAGGGCTATTCATCATTCGGCTGTCCGCATAATAGTCTTCGATGCCAACTTTTGCAAGGAAAACGGCAAACGATTTAACCACTTGGCTAAGCTAGGATGCTCAGACTGCCATTTTTCCCATTGAAGTGTCTGCCAGATGCGATCGTCATGAATACTTTGGCAAGCCAAGTAACTTTCTAGCCAGTGTAAAAATGCTTTCCGTTTACTATAGTACCCTGAGACTTCCTCCTGGGAACTACAACTTTGGGAATGCTGACGGTATTTGGCCCAACAGGTGTCAGCGACAAAAACGGGAGCATGAAGTAACAACTTAGCAAAAAACACCTGATCCTCGTACATAGTACGAAAGCTCTCTTCAAAGTACCCGATCGTTTCAAACACTTGGCGCCGGATCAAAGCATTACAAGTTGTTGGTGTTTGACACTTGTTTCGCAAGAGTTGTAGCAGTAGTTGGGGTGGTTCAATTAGCGTATTAGGAGGAACTCCCAGATCGTAGAAATGATCCAAGGTCTGATTTTGAGGATTATTGGTCCAACTGTACCAAATTTGAGTTTTGCCATAGACCATTACAGCAGATGGATAGCGGGCTAAGATTTCAACTTGTTCCGCTAGTTTTGTGGGTACCCAAATGTCATCAGCATCCAGAAAAGCAATGTACTCACCTCTGGCATGTCGAATCCCTAAATTGCGAGTAGCACTCATGCCTCGATTTTGATGACCTTCGTGTTCTAGATACCGAACTTTATCGGGATATTGTTGAACGTAATGCTTAGCAAGTTTAGTACTCCGATCGGTTGAGCCGTCATCGACTAAAAGCAGTTCCCAAAACTCATAAGTTTGAGCAAAGATGCTAGCGATCGTTTCTTCAATAAAAGCTTCGCCATTGAGAAAAATGACAATACAAGATACTAAGGGAGAATTATTCATTGATAAAAATCAGCCTATAGCAACCCCAGGTGATTTATGAGAAGAAGTATGACGGGAAGCATTTCCGGTCGTTATTCTGTCTTGATCTATCTTACAAATGATTTGAGATTGCTATAGCTTAGTTGCTAATATTTCTGGACTATCTAATTCTGTGATCCTAATACAGGGTAGCGACAGTACAGAGTCTTCTTGACTACATAATCCAGATCGACCCGTCACAGCAAAATCATAACCAGCCAACCCAACTAGATATTGTAAGATAAAATTTGAATCGCCATGTGGATAAATAAACGTTGTAATAGGAATTGCCAGTTCTTGTTGAAGAATCTGTCGAGAACTCTGAATCTCCTGCCATGCTTCAAAGAGTGATAATGAAGTCAAAGAGCGACGGCTATTAGAACACGAAGCGAAGGTAATTCCCTCAGATTGAAGCTTACGAATTTGCGACCATTTGATTAATGAAATTTCATCTCCTGTCGCAGAGTCATATGCTTTATCCTTGCCAACTTCATTCGCATGAAGAAGTAGTGTTGCAGAAAAGTTATATTGTTTTAATAATGGCCAAGCATAATCTACTAAATCTTGTGAAGCATCTTTAAATGCAATTACTATAGCTCGACCTTTCAGAGGCTTTCCGTTCATCACTGAATAGCCCCACTGATCAATGGAAATACTCTTGTATCTCATTTCACTAAGAAATTGTAGTTGAGCTTCAAAGGTTGCTACTGAAATTCCAGAGGAAGGGTCTTGTAAATTCGGGCTAGATGGAAAGATTCGTGGGTAGATGAGGATTGGCAACTTTTCAGTAAAATGGAGTACCACATCATTTAATATTTCCGTAGGGAGATATTGATATTCAGGATCTGGTAAGGATTGAGACTGTTTTGGAAGTAGTGGACTTGCAAAATAAAGTGGTTTCTGATTGCGTTGAAACAATTGAATACGATAAAGCGGTGTGTACATTTCTTGGACAAAATCAAGGCCCAGGCATCTTGAAAATGTCTCACCAATAAACTTAGCTCCAAAAGCATGTCCCCAATCAAATCCAGGCTTGTTTGGATCATCTATTAAAACGTTAGAATGGGTCATTACCAGATACCCTCCTAACTTCAAAGCTTTAGCAATCTTCTCAACGATTAACTTTAGATTTGATCGGTCACCAGCGAAATAGAGAACTTCACTGCACACAATCAAATCAAAACAGCCATCAATCTCATCTCTCATGAAATCGAGATGCTGAAATCTGACGTTATTAAAGCTGATACACCGCTCCTGACAGCGATCAATAGCAGTTTGAGAGATATCAGTTGCCAGCAATGATTTAACTTGCGGTGCAATCAAGACTGTAAAATGACCTTCAGCACAGGCAAGTTCTAATGCATCTCCTTTCGCAGTCTCTGGAATAATATTTAAGGTCTGTTCATACTTGACTTGCTCATATAAGTTTGTATAGCCCCACGGATCAGGATTCTCTGAAAACAGATCTTCAAAGTAATCATCACGATTATAACTAGGATGGTTATCTTCAACCTGTTTTTCAGTAACTAGCAAGCCTCGGACCCAACGGATAACGCTTCGTGCTGGTGGGAATAGTAAAGCCATAATCCAAAGATTGCGCTTCATAAAAATCCTTATTATGTAAAAATACTGCAAGATAGCTCGTTTAGACAATACGAAACGTGCCCATAGGTTGGCTATGCACTGGTGCATATTATTGACTTTAGCATATCGACAAATAAAATGCTTAGTTATTGAATAGGAGTGGAATGAAAGTTTAGGAGTATGAGCTTTGTTTTCAAGAGCAATCAAAAAAATACGAAGATTTTGCTGGCAATCTTCCCACACATTGTGCCACTCAGAACGTGATTTTGATGCAGATACCATTATATGAACGAAAAGACAATGCGCCACATCGTAAGGATTTAAATCTAAACATTCTTGACTATCTACTAAATTTAGTAAACAGCGAGCATCTTTTTTCGCACCAATTAAGTAACCCGCACAAGCACACAAAAGATAAAATTGATTCTTTGGAGTTTGATCAGCTATCAAGCCATACGGATAAACAGGATGAGGATGAGGTACTTTGGGGTCAATACCATGTCCGATGTTGATAACCTCACAACCATCTCTAAATAGTTGTTCTCCATTACGAGTTAAGGAATCAGGTCTAGTATGATATGCAGCTAAAACCTCTTTCACAATACCAAAGCGAGCACCCATCCGGGCAATTCGCTGCCAAAGCAACCAATCTTCACAAAGTTGTATGCTATTATCAAAACAACTCAGCATTTCTACTAGAGATTTTCGTACTAGAAAGGTTTGTATAATAGAAATACAATACTGGGTTAACGGGACGAACAAATCGCCAAATCTTTCAGGGATTTGAGAGAAAATATACTCGCCATCTGGTAGCACATAAGCCCAACCGCAGTAGACTACATCAAGATTGGGATCTGTCTCTAATCGGTTAGTTAAATGTTCTAAATGCTGAGGTGAAATCCAGTCATCGGCATCTAAAAAAAGTAACCAATCATATTTTGCAAGAGCAATACCCTGGTTACGAGCTTTCCCTGGCCCTTGATTAGCTTGGCTGATACAACGAATTCGTTGATCTCGATTAATAAAATTTTTAACAATCTCTAATGTATGATCATCTGAACCATCATCAATAATGATAGCTTCCCACTTTTGAAAAGTTTGGTTTAACAAAGATTGGAGTGGCCTTTGAATTGTATTAGCTGCATTATATGCAGGTATTATTATAGAGACATGTACTGTCATAATCTCATCTCTGGATTTAGTTATCAAACGTTAAAATTTTCTTGTCCCAAGTGCGTTTCTATGTTCAATGGCCTTCTTATAGCTATTTTCTTGTAAAGTACAGATTCGATCCACATTATATTCAGATAAAAGACGATTACGGGCAGCATATCCTAACTGTAGTCGCAAATCTGGATTATCTAAAAGCTCCAAGATTGCATTGGCAAGTCTTTTGGGTTGGCGAGGAGGTACTAATTTCCCAACTCTTCCTTCATCTAACATTTCGCTCATGCCCCCAGCACTACTTCCAACAATAGCGCGACCTGCGGCCATAGCTTCTAGGCACACACAGGGAAAGTTCTCCCACAAGCTTGGAAAAACACAAATCATGGCCTCCATAAGAAGTTTAGGAATTTGGTTCATTGATACTGCATCTGTAAATTCTATTGCAGATTTATATAGCTTTAGGACTTGTTCTAAGTACTGTTTCATAGTTAATCCATTTATAGGAGAGTCTTCAGAAGCTCCTACAAAACGAAACTTAATATTTGGATGATAGCGTAATATAGTAGGTATTGCCCTAGCTAAATCCAAAACACCTTTCCTGATCTCTAAGCGACCGATAAATGTCACGATTCCACTATTGTTTTCTACTGGAATCTTTAAATACTCTGGTTTTGCTGTGTAGGGATAAGGAACATGACTAAAATAGCTAGGATCTAGCTTCCAAAGATTAATCATCTGCTCTGCAATTGATTTAGATGGAGCAGCAATCTCATCCGCTTCCAAGGCATGAGATCTTTCCATTATATCCATAGCTCGCATATGAGAAGTTGTTATGGTTGGGGCATAACCCCAGCTAAAGCTAATACCTCGTTTAAGAGAGAGGGCAAAGAATAAAGGTTGTTTCCAAATAGCAGGATCATAATAATTCAACTTTAATAATAATAATGAACCCGTATGTAGTTTTAGAACTAAAGGTATATCGGGTACTAGACGTATTGCTTCTCGTGCTTCTGCTAGATACTCCGGAGCTTCTAGTACATCAAAGCCTATATCAGCATGACGAGCGGCAAGGATGGGAGCAATACAAGTAGCAAATTGAAGTAAATCTGGTTCATTCACCCGATGTACTATAACGCCATTGTCTAGTTCAGATCCTGAACGTCTAGGGCTACTACAAAAAACCTCAACTGTATGACCTCTATCTAAAAGCATTTGAGCCGCTTGAGCCACATAAGTTGCAATACCTCCATAGGCTGTGTCAGGTGGATATTCATAGCTTATAAATGCGATTTTCATAAAAATATCTTTGAAGTATTTTGGAGATACTAAATTTACAGAACGTTTTCAATAAAACAATTAAATATTTTTGAGATAATTTTTGTCTGCAAGTAATGAATCTTTTGATAGAGAATCAACCTCTATCAAGCTAAATGCACATGTTACCAAACTATTTTTTTCTTCCATGCCAAGCTTTTTAGTAGGAAGTTGTACAACCTCTAATTCAAAAGCTAAATCAATGTAGTCAAACGCGCTATTGGGTGGGCTAGTTCCAAACTTATCTGCCCACAGACCCACTATATAGCTTCCTGGCCTTAAATGCAATTCTTCAATGTTTATTTTTACTACGTTTAAGCCTTTTTCAAGAAAAGCTGTCTCGCCAATTTCAACAATGTCGGCATTAACTAATTGCATTCCACTTTGAGCAGATATTATCACCGCTAAACTTCCAACTGATGTGGCATAAAGTGCTTCCATAATTAACTCAAAACCAACCTTGCCATCGGAATAAATCTGAAATGAAACCTGTTCATTTTCACTACTAAATCTAATTGCTTTAAAACGGACTTCACCTGTTCCTAATCGGGGCAAATTCGAGACGTCAAACCACTGATTAGGTTGAACCGTTGCAAAACTACTAGACAAATAATGTGGTATAACATCACTGATTTTACCATAGTTGGCAATCTGACCTTCCTCTAGAAAAAGGCATTGAGAACATAGTCTCTGGATTGTATCCATACTATGGCTAACAAACAAAACTGTGCGTCCTTCATCTTGAGATATACTTTGCATTTTGCCAAGACATTTTTTTTGAAATTGTATATCCCCTACAGCTAGAACTTCATCAATAATTAAAATCTCTGGTTCCAAATGTGCTGCTACTGCAAAGGCAAGACGAACATACATGCCAGAAGAGTAGCGTTTGACAGGTGTATCTAAGAACTTTTCTATTGCAGCAAAATCAACAATTTCATCAAATTTATTTGTTATTTCAGCCTTAGTCATTCCCAGAATTGAACCATTGAGAAAAATATTTTCCCGCCCCGTTAAATCAGGATGGAAACCAGTACCTACCTCTAACAAACTGGCTACTCGACCTTGAAGCTGAATTTCACCGGTGGTTGGTTCTGTTATCTGGCTCAGGATTTTGAGCAATGTAGACTTGCCAGCACCATTACGTCCAATAATGCCAACACGATCGCCCTGCTTTACCTCAAACGACACATCCTTGAGCGCCCAAAACTCTTCTCGGCTGGACTCAGCTTCATTGCTAGACTTACCTCCTAGATGTCGTATCCGTCGTCCTATAGTTCTAGCACTATCCACCAGATAATCCTTCAGGGTGGCTTGACCAGCGGGAAGTTGATGGCGAATTAAGTACTTTTTCCCTAAATTCTCAACCTTGATAACGGTATCGCCCATGCCCTAGCCTCCTTAAATCACATCTGCGAATCGCCGTTCTGTTTTTCGGAAAAACCAGATCCCGCTTATGAGGACTAAAGCCACTAAAATTAGTGATAGCGCAAACCCTGGCAAATATAATCCTTCCGCATTACCAATAATAGCCCAACGAAATCCGTCAATTACCCCCACCATTGGATTGAGCGAATAAAGCAAGAACCATTCTCGTGGAATCACACTACTACTAAAGCCAACAGGTGAAACATATAATCCAAACTGGACGAGGAAAGGCACAATATAGCGAAAATCGCGGAATTGTACATTCAAGGCCGAGAACCAGAGTCCTGCTCCCAGTGTCAGAGCGATCGCGATCGCAATAAAAAATGGCAACGTTAGAATCCGCCAACTGGGGACAAAATTGTACCAGGCCATTAGCCCCAGCAAGATCATCCCAGAGACAACAAAATCCACAAAATTAACGACCACTGAACTAGCAGGCACAATCAGGCGAGGGAAATAAATCTTGGAAATCAGGCTAGCATCATTGATGAGGCTATTGCTGCAATCCATCAAAGCACTAGCGAAAAACTGCCAGGGCAGCATTGCTGCGAAGACTAAAATTGGGTAAGGAGCATTATCAGAGGGCAACTGGGCAATTTTACCAAAGACAACTGTAAAAATCACCATTGTGATAAATGGACGCATTAAAGCCCACAACAGCCCAATTACCGTTTGCTTATAACGAACAAGAATATCGCGCCAAGCTAGAAAATAGAGCAGTTCTCGATAGCGCCAAATATCTGACCAATATCGTTTATTGGCTTGCCCAGCCTTAATGACTAAAGTCGTGTTGGTCATAGCTAGCAAGACCTTATCATAGGAGTTTCCTGTCGGTAGAAGCCAGCAAACAGGGGCAGTAAATGATGAAATAAATGTCCAATCAATACCATCAGCTTGACCTTAAGGGTGGCTGGCAACTGATCCGCGATCGCCTCCCGATTTGCAACCACAGGTTGTGGCTCAACGGGCAACACTATCGGCAAACCTGACTTTGTACTTAACCGATATCGGTCACCTTTTAACAATAGGCGATAGAAGCTCGGACGCAATCGTGGCGTGAAAGGATCAACCTGTAACGCCTGCCTGATCCAGTGCTGGGTTTGGGCATTATCTCCTGAGCGATCGCTCTCAAACGCCAAATACATGAAAAAATTGCCCTTGGATAACCGCAACAAGCGCTCTGGCAGATCCGGATGGCGTTGATGGACCCACGTAAGCACCTGACAATAGGAGTTTGCCATCGAAGTGTAATTACGGGACATACTGCTCGACAACTTGCGGTAACCAATTAGGAACTCTGGCACAACTTGAAATTGATAACGTTCCGCCAGCCGCAAGTATAAGTCCAGATCCTCACAGCCTTGAGCACCCTGGGCACGTAGTTCAGTACTATAAAGACCCACTTGCTCCAAGCAGCAACGACGGATCACGGATGCACTAGCATTGCCCAAAAAATCATGGCAAAGCAGCGTCAGAAAAACATCTCCCTGAATTGCAAAGGCCCGGCAACCTGCTAATGGTAGGCCATTTTCATCAATATAGCTTGACCATGCATAGACTACCCCGACATTGGGATCACTGCGTAAAAAGCAGGCGATTTGCTTTTCCAGATTTTCGGGATACCAGAGATCATCCGCATCGATCGGCGCAATAAACTCCCCCTGTGATTCCCTGATCCCATAGTTCCGCGCCGCTGCTACACCACCATTAGGCTGTTGCAACAGGCGAATTCGGGGATCAAGATCGCAATAGGCTTGAGCGATCGCCACCGTTTGATCCGTTGATCCATCATCAACCACCAGCACCTCAAAATGAGGATAGGTTTGGGCCAAAATGGAATCCAGGGTCTTGGCCAAAAAACGCTCAGCATTATAGGCTGGCACAATCACCGAAACTAGGGGTAATGTTTGTGGTTGTGCCATAGGTGCTAGGGAGCCGTATAGATCTTCGGGAAATAGGCCCGATACTCAGGGGGAAACAGGGAACTAATTTGGGTACGCAAACGGTGAGCCGTTTCACCCTTCCAGGCACTTTGCCACTGCCAGAGGTGCCCCAAAATGAAGGCTAGGCCACTGTAGAAATAATACAACCAGTGCATCCCAACACTGCGTAGGGCAAAAACAAATCCCCGCTTTTGATAGAAAAAGCGATAGACATCCCAGTTGAGCCACAACAACGCCACCACACCCACTAGCAGTAACCAGAGGAGGTAGGCATTCAAGAGGCTACCCAGCAAAACCGCAATCATCGTGAATATCGTCACCACACTCAGACGACTTGCCACACTGAGGTTCAGATCATTACGAAGGCCCGTATGATCCGTCAAGAGCAAGCGCGTCCAAGGTACCCCCCGATCGAGGATATCCGTCTTGACCAGGTTCGGCAGAGTCCAAGCTTTATGGTGCTTCACCTGCACCTGCTTAGCCAGAAGAATTTTGCCCCCCAGCCGGAAAATGCGGAACCCCAAATCAATATCTTCAATGCTGGGTCGCGGATAACGCTGCGTATTAAACCCCCCGATCGCCAGGAACGTCGATCGGCGTACTGCACCACAGCCAGCCCAGAACGTCGAGGCCCGTTCCGAACTCACTTGATGCACGTAGTGGTGCATCAGGTTTTTAAACTGCGCGACAAAATTATCGGCCTTAGGCGCATCATCATAGGACCCAAAAACCGCATCTAGCCCCGGCTGTTGTTGCAGCACCTCAACCAAGTTACCCAGCGTATCGGGGTGGACCTCGCAATCGGCATCAATAAAGCACAGGTACTCACCCTTCGCAATTTGGGCACCCTGATTGCGGGCTGCCCCTGGCCCAACCCGTCCCCGTGTGTGCAAGAGGGTTGCCCCAAATGCCGTCGCTACCTGCACGGAATCGTCTTCAGACCCGTCATTGATGACAATCAATTCCCAGTCTTTGTATTCTGAGCTTGCCAAGGCTTGCAGGCAATCCACAAAGGCTTGCCCCCCGTTATAAACAGGAACGAGCACTGACAGGAAAGGCATAGTCCCTACCATAATTGCAATTCCTCCCTAATCCCTACATCCAGCGACCCGTCGCACTGGCCAGTGAACTGACCGCTGTGGTGTCCTCGGGGAACAGTTGTGCCATCAAGCGGAAAACATCCTCAATCACGCCATCACTGTTCATGTAATGGAACGATCCCGTCCGGCCCAAGAGATGCAGATTTGGCCATTGGCCCAAGTAGTCCTTAACCCGCTGGAGTTTCTCCTGGTAGCCAATGTTGTAGACCGGATAGGCATAGGGTACCCGCAGAACCCAACTCTTAAACACATCGGGTTCGCTGATCCAGCCGATCTCATGCATTTGCCCCACCACTGTGGCGGTAATTTCTTCATCCGACATCTGCCACGTCGGCTCCCCACGACTCGCAAAAATCTCCACCGCTAAGGAGGTATAGCGATCGTCCGGGATCATTGCCGAGGACCAATTCTTGGGTTCATGGGTCCGGCCAAACATCAGGTTACGATCGGGGAAGTAGGTCCAACTATCCTGGCTGACCTGCTGCTTATCGATCGCCAGGAACAGACAAATCAAATCCCGGTATTCCAGGTCATACTGATCTAGCGCCTCGCGACTGCCCAACTCGGCGGGAATCGCTTCAAGTAAGTAGTTCAGCGGAATCGTCGAAATCACCTGATCCGCACTTAAGGTGTGCGTCTGCCCCTCCCGATGCCGTAAGGTCACCTCAAACCCACCCGATTCCAGGGGCAGCAGGGTATTCACCGTCGTGGACGTATGAATGGCCCCCCCCATCCGAACAATCTCTTGCCGTAGGGTTTCCGGGATCAGGCCAAATCCCTCACGGGGATAGTAGAACTGGGAGATGGCCGTAGCGGGAGCATTTTGTGGCGGGAAAATCGCATGACGAACCGCCCGCCACATACTGGGAATCCCAATGCGCTGCGATGCCCAAGCGGCAGATAGGCGATCGCAGGGAATGCCCCAGACTTTTTCCGTGTAGGGTTGGAAAAAGACCTCATAGAGCGCCCGACCGTAGCGCTTGATCACCCAATCCTCAAAGGACACATCCTGGCGCTGGCGTTCAGTGACCTTTGCCGTCAGGTAGCTGCCAATCATTTCAAGCGCCTTGAGCGGCGAGAAGATGGTCAGGGCACCTGGGAATTGAATCGGATAGTCCACAAATTGGCGGTTGAGATAAATGTGGCTGAAACGCGGCACGGTTAGCAAATCCGTCCCCAAGAGATCCTTGAGCCACTGCACCACCGAAGGATTGTTACTATGGAAGCGATGGCCCCCAATGTCAAACCGGAAGCCATCCCGCTCAAAGGTGCGGGCAAGGCCCCCAACCTCGGCTCCCTTCTCGACCAGGGTGACCTGGCAACCTTGCTTCAGGAGTTCACGGGCAATGGTTAAGCCCGCGATGCCCCCACCTAGAACCACGTAGCCACCGCCCAAGCGGGTTGGCGTCTCCTCCAAGCATTCTGTAGCAACCATAGACTTCTCTTAATGGGTGATATAAATCAGGGCAATCAGGCTAGGGGTTATTCGCAGCCACTTCTCCAGGAGGAAGAAGGATTAGGCTAGAGTTCGTGACTAAAAATAGCGAAAAGAACTTGCGGCACATGTAAATACACACTCAGCAATAGGCCTCTCCCGTTCCAGTCTCGGCGATGGGCAAGATAGCGTTAGCGGGAAAAGGATAGACTTGCCTTAAGTAGTATTGTGGCAGGTGTAATTCAAAAAAATAAGGGCTTCACTGAAACTTTATCTAAGTAATCTCACGGGTAATGCCGAGATACAGCCGTTCCCTCTCTAATGAAGTACTGTCAAGCCTTGCGAACAAGGGGCTTAAGCCCCTTGCCTGTACCTCACTGAGTATGGAAGTGCTGTAAACCCAGGAGACTAGCGGGATCGGTTGCAGTGGGGGTGGGGGACACGCTCATTCTCAAGCGGTAACCCCCAGACTTGAAGCTCCCCAATCTAGCGGTTACAGTGGGGGCAGCCAGCCTCTCACCCGATCGCCGGGAATCTTGGTAGGATCGAGATGGAATTGGCGGCGCAGCCGTCCGCTAATCCTGGGCGACTGTCTATCCCCTTTAAGTCAGGTAACCTTAACAGCAATGAACAGGCGTTGGCATTATCTCAGCGTTTTCCTGCCTCCAGCCCTTGCCGTGGGGGCGATGCTTCTGCCACCAGCTTTGCCCCAAGGGCAGGCACAAGCAACGGGGGAAGCGCCTGGACGTGCCCTCACCCTGCGATCGGATGTGCAGGAAGCAAACGCTAAGACAGGTGTGGTCACGGCGCGGGGGAATGTCCAGATTAACTATCCCTCTCGGCAGATCCAGGCCACTTCAGCCCAGGCCCAATATTTCAGTAAGGAGCGGCGGATTATCCTGACGGGGGATGTCTTTGTCTTACAGGAAGGCAACAGCTTGCGGGGGGAAACCGTCACCTATTTGATTGATGAGGGGCGCTTCATTGCCCATCCCCAGCCCACCAGTCAGGTGGAATCGATCTATATTGTGTCCGACCCGAACGCCTGTGCCCAACTTCGAGACCCCACCAGCCGTGACGGCCCCCGCAACCGTGCCTCCCCCGATCGTGCCTCCCGCCAGTGTGCCACCCGTTACCATGCCGCCATTTACCGTACCGACTACACCCTTGCCCCGATTGCCCGGTAATGGGATGCTGCCCTAGGCGCGATCGGCTCTCCCTAGCTGCCTGTTGATCTCACGTTGCCGGTACATTCAACCCATCCATAATTTTGTTAACCTTGCCAGGAGGAGCAACCTGGCGATCGCTGCGGGGGAGTGAGTGCTTTGCGGATAGTGCTAGAGAACATTCATAAGTTTTATGGGCAGCGGGCGGTGGTCAACCGGGTGAGCCTATCCATTTCCCAGGGGGAGATTGTGGGCCTATTGGGACCCAATGGCGCGGGAAAAACCACCACGTTTTATATGATGACCGGGTTGGTTAAGCCGGATCAGGGTAAGGTTTGGCTGGATGGGGTGGATATCTCTTCCCTGTCGATGCACCGTCGGGCGCGGCTTGGTATTCGCTACCTGGCCCAGGAAGCCAGCATCTTCCGTAATTTGAGCGTGCGGGATAATATTCGCCTTGTCTTGCAGGAAAGCCGGGTTCCCCACCAGAAGCAGCAAGCCCTACTGAACCATTGGTTACAGGAGTTTCGGCTTGAACGGGTTGCGGATACGGCGGGAATTGCGGTATCGGGGGGCGAGCGGCGACGCACGGAGTTAGCCCGTGCCCTAGCGGTGGGGGTAGAGGGTCCCAAGTTTTTGCTATTGGATGAGCCTTTCGCGGGGATTGACCCGATCGCAGTGGCGGAAATCCAAGGCACGATCGCCCGCCTCCGGGCGCAAAAGATCGGCATCCTGATTACGGACCACAATGTGCGCGAAACCCTGGCGATTACCGATCGGGCCTATATCATGCGGGATGGCCAAATCCTGGCGGCTGGCAATGCTGACGAACTGTACAATAACCCGCTGGTACGGCAATACTACCTGGGTGAGAGCTTCCAGATCTAGTGCGCACAAAACCATGAAGGCACCTAGGCCCGAAGATACCCAGGTACGAAGACACAAAAACCCAAAGGCGCGAAGGGTAGATTAAGATCTGGGCGTGTGGTTGCACTTGTCTGCTGATTGGATTGACCTGATAATGGCTGCTTCTCCTTCCTTAAATCCCCCGTGGTGGCGTTGGCTGAGCGATCGCCTGCCCGTTCTCGACTACTACATCATCCAGGAGTTATTACCGCCGTTTTTGTTTGGCGTCGGTGCGTTCACGTCGATCGGGATCGCGATCGGTGCCCTGTTTGAACTGGTGCGGCAGGTCACGGAAGCCGGGTTGCCGATGAGTACGGCGATGCAGGTGTTCTTTCTCAAATTGCCTGACTTTTTGGTCCTCTCGTTTCCGATGGCAGTTCTGCTCTCAACCCTGATGACCTACGGGCGGTTGTCGGGTGACAGTGAGTTGATTGCCCTGCGCAGTTGCGGGATCAGCCTCTACCGGATTGTCCTACCGGCGATCGTGATGAGTCTGGTCGTGACGGGCTTAACCTTTGTGTTTAACGAACTCATTGTCCCAGCGGCGAACTATCGAGCCACCATAACCCTAGAGCAGGCCCTCAAGCGGGATCGTCCCCCCTTTCAGGAAAAAAATATCTTTTACCAGGAATTTGGCGAGGTGGAGCAACCGGAGGGGGGCACGGAGCGCGAATTAGTCCGGATTTTTTATGCCCGTCGTTTTGATGGCACCAAGATGAAGGGGTTGACCATTCTGGACTTTTCGGAACGGGGGCTGAATCAGATTGTCACAGCGGAACGTGCCACCTGGAATATGCAGGCGAACACCTGGGATTTTAACGATGGCACGATTTACCTGGTGTCGGCGGATGGCTCCTATCGCAACATCATCAAGTTTGAAGAGCAACAACTCCAACTACCCCGCACGCCACTGGACCTGGCAGAACGGGGGCGGGACTACGGTGAGATGAGCATTGCCCAAGCCCAAGCGCGCCTAGCCCTGCTGCGTCAGGGGAATGATGAAAATAAGATTCGTAAGCTGGAAGTGCGCATCCAGCAAAAATACGCTTTTCCCTTTGTCTGTGTGGTCTTTGGCCTCGTGGGATCTGCCCTGGGGACTCGGCCCCAACGGGCGAGTAAGTCCACCAGTTTTGGCATTAGCGTCCTGTTGATCTTTGGCTATTACCTTCTGGCCTTTATCTCCGGTTCCCTGGGGCAATTGAATATTCTGTCGCCCTTCCTCGCTGCCTGGTTACCGATCGGCGTCACCTTGGGGATTGGTATCCTTTTCCTCATCCGAGCCGCCCGTTAGCCAGTCGAGATGAAATCGGCGGGCCATTGCCCTCTCCCCCAGGGAGAGGGGTTGGGGTGAGCGCCATCACACGCTAAAGCAGGCCGCGATAGTGAATAAACAATAAAATCGCAGCCCATGATCCCAGGGCAACTTTGAAAGCCACGAGGATATTCATCAGGGGCAGGACCCCGCCACTGACCAGAGTACCCAGTTCGCCGTGGGGGAGTTCCCAGCCCATGAGGGTGATCGCGGCTAAACCAATGAAAATCAAAACCGAGATCTTTTCCCAAGTTGCCACCCGCCACCGCTGGTAGATGCCCTGTAACCACTCCGGCGGTGAGGTGATGGCCACAAGGCCGATCGCTGTCCCCCCGGCCACGCCAGCGGCAAACCCTCCTCCTGGACTGAGGTGTCCCCGGATCGCCAGTTCGATACTCACTAGGGCCGCGATCGTCGCCCCGAGGCGGGCTAATACAATCGATGGCTGATCCGTGAACTGACGGATGATTTGGGAGGGGCGTTCATTCGCCAGGAGGAACTGGACACCCATAATCGCAATCGTAAAGACGGTTACCTCAAAAATGGTGTCGTAGAGGCGATTACGGAAAATAATGCCCGATACGGCATTGGGGACGCCACTATCCTGGACCACGGCCTCAACGATCGCGGCGGGGGTAGTGAGTGTCGTACTGCTACCAACCAGTGGGGTCGGATTCGAGATCCAAATCAGCTTGATAAAAAAAGCGATGCAGGCAGCCAGATAGAGCCAGCGCATGGGGGACATTTTAATCATGGGTGTTCCTCGCGATCAGAGACGGGGGTATAGGTGAGGTCTGCCGGGTCGGTGAGTTCGGCCTGGAGAATGTCGTAAAGACGACGAATCCGAATTTGGGTCTGATAGGCAGGTGACTCAGGCGTTGGGGCAGCGGTATCCACAGCCGTTGTCGATCGGGTACAGACCGCATGGACTTCCCCCTCGCGGAAGGCTTGTTGTAGGCTCTGCGCATCTGGATAGGGGACCAGTTCCAGCCGCAGGTGGCGTTTGTCTAGCACCTGGCGGAGGTCAGCTAACCAGGGTTCCAGGGCGGGATCGGCGAGGGGCGCGATTGCAGTTGCGGAGCGGGTTTCGACCGTAGCGATCGTATCGGCGGCGGCCCCCAATGGCTGCGTGTCTAATGGCTGTGTGTCTAATGGCTGTGTGTCTAATGGCTGTGTCGCTTGCGCAAGGAGAGCCTCTTGCGGAGTCGGTAGGCTGGTGGTTGTGTGGACAATCCCCAGCCGCATCAGCAGGGACGATCGCACCGCCACGGCATAGAGGGTAATGGCCAGCATCGTCCCCACCAGAGCCTCCGTCAATGCCACATCCGCCGCCCCCAGTAGGGCATAGACAAGGGCTGCTACAGCCCCCAGGATGCCCCGAATCACTAGGGCATGATAGGGGTTCACCTGCACCACCACCATCAGCGCGGATAGGGGCAGTAGGGCTACAATGGCATAGAGGGCCAGATCGGCTTCGGGGAGGGTGATAGGCATACTGACAGGCATCCTTAGTTCTCCTCCAGGGACGTTAAGGGTCGATCGCCGGTAGCACAGTAGGCCAATACATAGCCCAGCACGGTATTCCAGATAGCGAGGGAAATGAGGGCCAAAACCAAGAGGGGCCATTCACTGGGAATTTTTAGGAGCAGACCCACAATAATACTCATCGAGCCGAGGGTATCGGCAACCGATAGGCTATGGAGTTTGAACAGGACCGATCGGTGTCCCAGCAGCGGCCAGGTACCCCATAGCCAAAAGACTAAACCCAGACCAATACAGCCATAACTCAGCAGGTCAACCATTTCTTACACCTCCTCAATTTCATTGAGTCGTTTAATCACGTGGGCTAATAGCATCAAGGCTGCATTCCCGACGCTCAGGATAATGACGCCAACTACCCCAATCATCCAGTCATCCCGGAGGACTGAAATCACCAGCACCATCAAGGAAGTCTTAGTCGCAATACTGGCGAAGGCCAGCATCTTTTGCCAGATATTCTTATCCTGGCAGGCTTCGTAGATGGGGATCAGCAGAATCAACAGCATGACTGGGAGAACGAGGGTGTTCATGACGATTCTCCTCTGACAACAGGACGGGGACGCTTGCGGGTAATGCGGTGGACCTCATACCAGCCGGCTTCGTGGTATTTGACAACGATCGTTTTGGGGGTGAAGGTAATCAGGAAAATATCGAGAAAAATCAAGCCGGGGGTGCGATTGGGTTTTACCCGCTCCAGGGTAATCTCTTCATATAAATGGGGACGAAAGATAATTTCAAACGCTTCCCAATAGGCTTGGGGAATCGCAATGAGGATTTCCCCCAGGGCGCGTAACCAATTCTGAAGTTTACCTAAGGACTTGGGCCGACCAGGTAAGAGTAGGGCCACACTCACGCCAATGAGGATATTGACGACACTAAAATTTGCCGTTAATAGGAACCAAATGGCGAGTCGCAGGATCAGGTTCAAATAGCCAATCATGCCAACACCATCCAGAATAGGGTTACTAACATTACACTCATCATGCCGATCCAGAAGTGTTGAATCTTAAGATTTTATTTTCTAAAAATAGACACACTAATCC
>JBBILC010000089.1:0-23175 GCA_037445115.1 Coleofasciculaceae cyanobacterium bin_20 | reverse complement strand
ATTAGTGTGTCTATTTTTAGAAAATAAAATCTTAAGATTCAACACTTCTGATTTTGATCATGTGATTGGGATGACATAGAATGTGTTCCTGATTACATTTATTGCCATTATTCCCCCATTTCAATTAGGCTTATGTAGAGCAGCTAAATTTCGCAGCTAAATTTTAGAGTGACTCGATTGTAGATCGTTACTACGAACTGAGGAGATTTTATAGCACTTCCATGCCTGGTGAGGTACAGACAAGGGGCTTAAGCCCCTTGTTCGCAAGGCTTGACCGTACTTCATTAGAGAGGGAACGGCTGTATAGGGAATGCTGGCATTTTATAAAGACTAAAATCGTTACTACGAACTCAAGCAATTTTCTTCATTGAACAAAATGTGTGGATTTAATGAGTATGCTTTCTAGGGCTTATTAAGGATGTTTTATGCCTAAAATTGAACTGGTTGTATTTGATATGGCTGGTACCACTGTACGCGATGAGGGTGAAGTGAAGCAGTGCTTCTTTGCCACAATTCAGAATACGGACCTGAATGTAGACGCGCCCACGATCAACAGTATGATGGGTTGGCCTAAGCGAAAAGTATTTGAGACCCTATGGCAACAGAAGCTAGGCGCAGATCATCCTGATTATCCAGCAGCAGTCACCACCAGTTATGAAAAATTTAAGCAGATTCTAGAACATCACTATCAAACTCAAGGTGCCCAAGCTACTGAAGGTTGTCTAGCGGTTTTTGAGTGGTTGAAGGCGCGATCGATTAAAATTGCCCTTAATACGGGTTTCTATCGTGAAGTCACGAATATTATTCTTGAGCGCTTGGGTTGGCAGCAGGGATTAAACGACCAGTATGTGGGCAGCGATCGCAGCCTGATCCAAGCATCAGTTACCCCCTCGGAAATCTACCAGAACGAAGGTCGGCCTGCCCCCTTCATGATCCAAAAAGCAATGTATCGCCTGGGGATCACTGATCCGCAAACCGTGGTTCACATCGGCGATACCCCAACGGATCTGGTAACGGGCTACAACGCCCATTGCTTGCTCTCGATCGGGGTCACCAACGGTAGCCATACACGGGCAGAATTAGCGGCCTATCCCAACAGTGGCCTTGTGGATTCCCTGGCCGAATTACCTGCGTTTCTCGCAGCCTACATGGGGTAGTCCTGATCATGAGTCACCAGCGGACAGAAATTGCGATCGTGGGGGCTGGCATTGTCGGGTTAGCCCATGCCCTGGCGGCGGCCCGATCGGGACGGCAAGTGACGGTCTTTGAGCGGCATCCGGCGGCGGTGGGGGCGTCGATTCGCAACTTTGGCATGATCTGGCCGATCGGTCAGCCCTTGGGACCGCTGTACGATCGCGCCCTGCGATCGCGGCAAATTTGGTTAGAGGTGGCCAAGCAGGCTGGATTTTCCCTGGACCTAGCGGGGTCTCTGCACCTGGCGTATCGCCAGGATGAGTTGGCCGTGTTGGAAGAGTTTGCGGCCAGCCGACAGGCCACGGCTCAGCCAGTGCAGTTATTGAATCAAACGGAAACGGCAGCCAAAAGTCCAGCCGCGATAACCGATGGCCTCCTAGCGGCCCTCTGGAGTGCCACAGAAGTGATCGTTGATCCACGAGTAGCGATCGCGCAACTCCCAGCTTTTTTAAGCCATACCTATGGGGTGACCTTTCATTTTGGCCAAGCAGTAACCGCGATTGCCTATCCCCAGTTCACGGTTGGGGCCGATCGCTGGCAAGCAGAGCACATTTTTGTCTGTAATGGGGCAGATTTCGAGATCCTTTATCCCCTTCTCTATGCCCGTAGTGGCCTCACTAAGGTGAAGTTACAGATGATGCGAACCCCGCCGCAACCCCAGCAATGGCGTTTAGGAGCAGCCCTGTGCGGTGGCTTAACCCTGACCCACTATGCTGCCTTTGCCCATTGTCGAGCGCTCCCGGCTTTGCAGCAACGCATCCAAGCCGAAACCCCCCACTTTCCGCAATGGGGGATTCACGTGATGGTGTCGCAAAATGCCCTGGGCGAATTGATTATTGGTGACTCCCATGAAGCTAGCCTGAACCCTGATCCCTTCGATCGGGAACAGATTAATCGCTATATTCTGGATTACCTCATGGGATTTGCCCGGTTTCCCGATCGGACAATCGCTGAACGGTGGCATGGAATCTATGCTAAGCTGCCCGGTCACACAGAATGGATACATGCACCTGAACTGGGGGTCACGATCGTCAATGCCCTTAGTGGGGCTGGGATGACCCTAGCTTTTGGTCTGGCGGAGGAGGTCCTGGCCAAGGTGTGTTGATCTCAGTTTTTGATCTTTTGATCCCAGTCGATCCCAGTTGTCCCCATTGTTTGCCCCAGTGGGCACCTCGAACAATACCAATCATACGCAACTTTACCCAGGCAATCATAAGGGGTTGAGGCGGGGTTGAGGCATGTGGCTCCGCCGCTTCAATGCCGCGAGATTCCCCTATGTTAAAGGTTTAATTGTCTGATCTTATCGCTGTGATTAACTTGACTTAACCTTACTGGCGTACTGTACGATCTGGCACTTTATCTAACAGTGTTCTGGATCTTTTGTGACCGTCACTGGTGGTGCCGCGATCGCGCTTTTCCAGGAAAACAATGGCCACCAAACAGAAACGCCTAGACTTCTTAAAACACTTCCTGGCAGCATTCTCTCTCACCTTTTTGTTTGCTGCCTGTACTGCCAGTCAACCCCAGGTCAATACCCCGGCTTCAGAAGCTTCACCCGTCGCTACAGCCGCAGCGGGAGGTTCCCCAACGGAAATTGTCGTGTATACGGCTTTAGAAGATGATCAATTAGCCGACTATCTACCGCTATTTGAGCGGAAACATCCCAATATTAAAGTTAATATTGTGCGCGATTCGACTGGGATCGTCACCGCCAAGTTGCTTGCCGAGAAGGATAATCCCCAGGCAGATGCCGTATGGGGGTTAGCAGCTTCTAGCCTCTTGCTGGCCGATGAGGCGAATTTGTTGGAACCCTATGCACCAGCGGGCCTCGATCGTGTCCAGCCGAAGTTGCGCGACAGTCGTACCCCGCCGCACTGGGTGGGGATTGATGCCTGGATGTCTGCTTTTTGCGTCAACACGGTGGAATCGGAAAAGCAAGGACTCGCAATACCGACATCATGGGCAGATTTAACCAAGTCGGAATACAAGGGGAAGGTTGTGATGCCCAACCCGGCGTCCTCCGGGACAGGCTTCTTGTCCGTCTCTGCAATTTTGCAAATGCAAGGCGAGGAGAAAGGTTGGCAGTACCTAGATGCCCTGCACGAAAATATTGCCCAATACACCCACTCTGGTTCTAAACCTTGCAAAATGGCTGGGGCCGGTGAGTACCCGATCGGGATTTCCTTTGGCTATCGGGCAGTCAAGCAGAAAAATGACGGTGAACCGATCGCGCCCGTCTTTCCCCTAGAAGGTTCTGGCTGGGATATTGAGGCTAATGCCCTGATTAAGAAGCCACAGATGAAGGAGGCGACCAAAACCTTCCTCGATTGGGCTATTTCTGAGGATATCTCTAAGCTGTATGCGAAAAATTTTGCGATCACAGCCGTGAAAACTAACACACCGATACCAGCTGGTTTCCCTGCCGATCCGATGGCCCAATTGGCTCCGAATGATTTCCAATGGGCAGCCCAAAACCGCGATCGTATTTTGGCGGAGTGGACTAGGCGTTACGACTCGAAGTCAGAACCAAAGAGTTAGCATTTCTCCTGGCTCTAGCCGATCGTTTTTAGGGCACCTCGAAAATACCAATCTGGCGCTTGCCAGCCAGGTTATTCTGCTGGTTGGGGCAGTTGAACTACCCCCATCCCAGGTTAATCGAAGTGCCCTTTATAGGGTTTGGGTCAACTTGCGTAACCTTCAAGTGCGTGAACTTAATCTGAACCGATTGCAAAAACAAGTTTTGGGGTAGGCATTCTACTCGCGCAGGCTAGAAGTCTACACTCCCATCCTTAAAGAAGGATTTAGGACTGCTATATAGCTGATTATCCAATGTCCTCAGACAGTTAGCCATTACAGCCGTTCCCTCTCTAATGAAGTACGGTCAAGCCTTGCGAACAAGGGGCTTAAGCCCCTTGTCTGTACCTCAGCAGGTATGGAAGTGCTGTATTAAATTGATGATCGCCGGAACCTAAACCTGTGCAGTTATTATTGTTTTAATGAGATTAGTGATATGGACAAACCCTATTTAGAGATTGAGAACATTAGTAAGGTTTTTGGTAAATTTGTTGCCCTCTATGACATTTTTTTAGAGGTTTACCCAGGTGAATTTGTGTGTCTGCTGGGGCCAAGCGGCTGTGGCAAAACGACCCTATTGCGCATTATTGCAGGCTTAGAAAAACAAACAACTGGACGGGTCATTCAGGCGGGACGGGATGTGTCGCGGTTACCTCCCTCCAAGCGGGACTTTGGTATTGTCTTCCAGTCCTATGCCCTCTTCCCTAACCTGACGGCTAGTCAAAATATCGCCTATGGGTTGCAAAACACGCGCACGCCCCAGGCGGTGATTAAAACCAGGGTCGAAGAACTCTTGCAGATGGTTGGCCTTACGGGAATGGGGCACAAATATCCGGCCCAACTGTCCGGGGGGCAGCAACAACGGGTGGCCTTGGCACGGGCACTCGCCCTATCCCCCGGTTTGCTTTTGTTGGATGAACCCCTCTCGGCCCTGGATGCCAAGGTGCGGGCCAGCCTGCGTGGGGAAATCACCCAACTGCAAAAGCGTTTGGGCGTCACTACGGTGATGGTCACCCATGATCAGACGGAGGCGTTGGCAATGGCCGATCGCATCGTGGTGATGGATCAGGGCCATATTGTGCAAGTCGGGTCACCCCGCGAAATCTATCAACAGCCCCTCACCCCCTTTGTGGCCGACTTCATTGGGGTGATGAATACGCTACCGGGCGTGGTGCTGGCGGAGTCGGGGGGCGGGACCGATCGCAGCTTGGGGCTGATTAAGTGTGGCCTCCAAACGATCGCTGCCGATCTGGATGGCCTCCCGGCCAACAGCTTTGTTTCCGTGGCTATCCGGCCTGAAGATATCCAGGTATGGGGCCTAGGCACCCAGCCAGAAACCGCGTTGAACAATTTGCTGGCAACAACGGTATACGGGGTTGAATTCCTCGGCACTGGCTATCGCCTATCGCTACAATTGCAAGCCCATCCTGAACAGATGCTCATTGCCGATCTGTCTGCTAATGATGCCCGTCAGTGGGAGATTGGGCTTGGGCGATCGCTGACGATCCAACTGCCTCCCCATTTATTGCGAATCTTCCCCGCCCAACTATCCGGCGTGGGCAGCCGACCCACCCCCTCGCGGCCAGCAACCCCCAAAGTTATTGACCCCTCATAACCAGACACATGATCCCGCCCACAACCCAGCCACGCTGGCTTACCCCACGATTAGCGACTAACCCACGCCCAATCCGTCAGATTCTCACGGCGGAAGACTGGATCATGCGTAGCTTACTGATTCTGGGTGTGCTATGGCTGCTGGTCGGGGTTGTTTTTCCCCTCTGGCCCATGATTGTCCGTAGCCTTCAGGACCCACAGGGCTATTGGGTCGGGTTAGCCAACTATCGCACCTACCTGAGCAACGCGGCCCTCACCACCTCCCTGGGTAATAGTTTTTATGTCGCGATCGGGACCACGCTGATTTCGGTCCTGCTAGCCTTTATTTACGCCTATGGGTTAACGCGAACGGCGATGCGGGGAAAACCCGTGTTCCAAATTCTAGCCATGCTGCCGTTATATATTCCTCCCTTGGCCCACGCGATCGGGCTGATTTATCTCTTTGGCAACCAGGGGATTGTCACCACGGTTTTTTTTGGGCAGTTACCGGGATGGGATATTAACCTATACGGGGCCAACGGCATCATCTTGGGCGAAACCCTCTACTGCTTTCCCCAAGCATTGGTGATTCTGACCACAGCCCTGAGCCTCACGGATGCCCGGTTATATGAAGCAGCCCAAGCCCTGCGCACATCGCCAGTTCGGACCTTTTTTACCGTTACCCTCCCCAGTATTAAATATGGGATCTTAAGCGCCATTTTTGTGTGCTTTACCCTTGCCTTTACCGACTTCGGAGTGCCCAAGGTGGTCGGGGGTAATTTTAATGTCCTGGCCACGGATATTTATAAACAGGTCATCGGCCAACAGAATTTCGCGATGGGAGCAACGGTCAGTGTCTTTCTGCTCATCCCAACGGTCATTGCTTTTATCTGCGATCGCATAGTGCAGCGGCGACAAAGTGCCCTGGTCAGTGCCCGCTCGGTTCCCCTACAACCCACTGCCAAACCGTGGCTAGACAGCTTACTGTTTAGCTTTTGCACAATTATTTCCCTCTCGTTTATGATCATTTTCCTGACGATCATTGCGGCTTCATTAATTAAAGTCTGGCCCTACAACTTTACGCCAAGTCTACGCCACTTCAATTTCAAAACTACAGGGGGTGGTGGCTACGGGGCCTACTGGAATAGTGTGCGTCTGTCGCTATATACGGCCATATTTGGCACGATTTTAGTCTTCATCAGCGCCTATTTGGTGGAAAAAGGTAAAGGACTGAAATGGCTGCGATCGCTCAGCTATTTTCTGTCAACCCTGCCCCTAGCCCTACCAGGACTGGTCTTAGGCCTCGCCTACGTCTTCTTCTTTAATAAGCCCACCTGGAACTTTCTATTACTCACGGTGCCGAATCCCTTTAATTTTCTCTATGGCACCATGACACTTCTCGTCATTTGCAATATCATCCACTTTTACACAGTGTGCTTCCTCACGGCCAATACAGCCTTAAAACAACTCGATCAGGAATTTGAAGCCGTATCCGCATCCATGTCAGTTCCCTTTTATAAAACCTTTTGGCGCGTGACAGTGCCCCTCTGTTTACCAACTATTCTGGGGATTGGGATGTACTATTTTGTCAATGCGATGGTCACGGTCTCAGCGATTATTTTCCTATATCCAGCTAATTTACCCCTGGCTTCCGTCGCGATCGTTAACATGGATGATGCCGGGGATATTGCCGCAGCAGCGGCCATGTCTACCCTAATCGTGGTCACCAGTCTGGCCGTGCGGGTGTTGTATTGGCTCGTGACTCGCCCCCTGGAAAAGCGCACCCAAGCCTGGCTGAAACGGGCGTAATCAGTGGGGCGTAATATGCCGGACTCTCAAGCGTTGAATGCGATCGTCGATTTACTCCGTCACGAGGGTCATGCCCAATACGGCGGTGAAGCAGTCACCCAGTTGGAGCACGCCTGCCAATGTGCTGACCTCGCCCAACAACAGGGAGCCAGCCCCAGCCTGATCACCGCCTGCCTGCTCCACGATATCGGTCACCTCGTTCATGATCTGGGGGAAACCGCTGCCGTCGCAGGGATTGACGATCGCCACGAATGCCTTGCCGATCACTACCTCCGTCCCTATTTTCCTGCCGCCGTGACGGAACCTATCCGGTTGCATGTGGCTGCTAAACGCTACCTCTGCGCTACGGATAGCACCTACTGGCACCAGTTATCTGCCAATTCCCAGCACACCTTGCAATTGCAAGGGGGAGCCTTTTCACCCCAAGCCGCAGCAACCTTTATCGCCCAACCCTATGCCTGGGAGGCTCTGCAACTACGACGCTGGGACGATCAGGCCAAAGTGCCCAACTTAGTCACCCCACCCTTAGCAACTTTCTGGCAGGTCGCCTTAACCGTGTTAGGTGACGGGGTGGCTTGAAGGGGGTCAGTCATGGGAATTTTGAGGTTGTCCCCCCAACCATTGCGCGGGGCTGATTGCTGCGCGTTTCGGAAAGGAACAGAGTACAATTACCAGCAACGGACACCTGTCCGCTTGTTGTTTTGTGAGTGAATAGTACGATCGCCGATGGATACCCAAACCGTTCGTGAGTGGATTAGCCTGATTCAGGGCAAACGGGAAGCCCTCGTCCGCCTGCTGGACTACCCCAACTTGGGAACCCTACGGGTGGATATCAACCAAGCCCTCGAAGAAGTCGATGATCTGCTCGACGATTTTCAACGGACTTTTCCGGAGGCCAAAAGTTAACCCTTCCCCCGCATTCAAAATTCTGAGCTAAGCATTCTGTCTGGTAGGGTGGGCATCCTGCTTGCCAGATGGGATTTTAGATTTTGGGATTTTAGATTTTAGATTTGCGGGATATTGTGGGGTAGGCATCCTGCCTGCCCGCTGTGGGGGCATCCTGCCCGCCCGCCGTTGGGGCATCCTGCCTGCCCGCTGTGGGGGCATCCTGCCCGCCCGCCGTTGGGGCATCCTGCCTGCCCGCCGTTGGGGCATCCTGCCTGCCCTTATGCTGCCACTACGTTGACCCTATCTATGGCCCGCTTTCTCCACCTTGCTGATGTTCACTTGGGCTACGATCGCTACGACAATCCCCGGCGCAGCCAGGATTTTTACTGGGCCTTTCAGGATGCGCTCCAACGTTATGCCATTGATGCCGCTGTTGATTTTGTGCTGATCGCAGGAGATTTATTTGAACATCGCCACATTCATCCCGCCACCCTGAACCAGGCCCAGCTTTGTTTAGACCTATTGCGGGAAGCCAATATTCCGGTGCTGGCGATCGAGGGGAATCATGACCATTGCCCCTATGGCACTAAGACCAGTTGGCTGCGGTATCTCTCGGAGTGGGGCTACTTGATCCTGCTGGAACCGGACGAAGACGCCACAGGTGATGGCGGTATTCTCAGTCCCTGGGACCCGGCAGCGCACCGGGGGGGGTATATTGACTTGCCCTGTGGGGTACGGGTAGTGGGGTCCCATTGGTATGGTGCAGCAGCACCGCAGATGATTCGGAAACTGGCAGCGGCCCTGGCAACCTTGCCCGCTGGTCCTACCCATACGGTGATGATGTTCCATCATGGTTTGGAGGGACAAATCAGCCGCTATACGGGTGCGCTTCGCTATGAGGACCTGCTTCCCCTGAAGCAAGCTGGGGTTCATTATTTAGCCTTAGGTCATATTCATAAGAATTACTCTGCCGAGGGCTGGATTTTTAATCCCGGTGCCGTCGAGGCCAACAGTGTGGCTGAAAGTCGCGACCAGATTAGCCGGGGGGTTTACTTGGTGGAGCTGGATACAGCGGGGATTCACGCCACCTTGCAGCAGGATTATCAGCAACGTTCGATCGTCCGTCTGAAGCACAAGGCCGATAAACGCCAATCCCAGGCCGAACTGGAACAGGCGATCGTGGCGCAACTGACCCCGCTGGCCCAGGCGGGTAAGACCGAGGCGGCGATCGTCGAGTTACGCCTTGAGGGACAAATTGGGTTTAGTCGCCTCGATTGGGATTTGCGTAGCCTGCGCGATCGCCTCCTGGAACTCAGCCAAGCCCTGATCTTTTTGCTGAAACCTGACATGGTGGATACCGCCTACGCCACCTACCTAGCGGAAACTGGCACAGGTCCCCCACCCCGGCCTGTGATCGAGCGTCAAGTCTTCCAAGATTTACTGCTGGCTAACACCCAGTACGAAGCCCAGGCCGATACCCTGACCCAGTGCTTAATTGATCTGAAGGAATACCTCCTGACGGAGGAGTCCACTGCCATCCCAGAGCCAGACCTCTTTCACTTTCTGCGGCAATCGCTCACTTGCAATCCCGAAGAGGTTGAATCCCGTTGAACCCAACTCTACCAAACGCTAATCTGACAACGATCGTCCAAGCCGCGATCGCCTTTCTCACCAGCGACACCGTTGCCTATGTTGGCAAACGCCTCCTCCAGGCTCTCTTGACACTGCTGCTGGCTTCGGCCCTGAGTTTTTTCATCATCCAACTGGCTCCAGGTGATTATGTCGATACCCTGCGCCAAAACCCCCAGATTTCCCAAGATCAGCTAGAGGAATTGCAACGTCAATTTGGCCTCGATCGCCCCTGGCCGGAACAGTATGGCCGCTGGCTCTGGCAGATCGTGCGCTATGGCAACTTTGGGGAAAGTTTTGTCTACCAGCGATCGGTGGCCTCGTTATTATGGGAACGGATGGGGGCAACCCTGCTGCTGGCGCTGTCTTCCCTGGTGGTGACTTGGGCGATCGCGATTCCGCTGGGGATTATTGGGGCGGTCAAACAGGATCAGATGCTCGATCGCGGCCTCCGCGTGCTGAGTTACCTGGGGCAAGGTTTGCCTAGCTTTGTGACCGCTCTGTTGTTGCTCATCCTGGCCCAAAATACCTCCCCTCTCTTTCCGGTTGGGGATATGACCAGTACATTTCATGACGATCTGTCGCCCCTTGGCAAAGTCTTGGATATTGGCTGGCACCTGATTCTGCCCACGATCGCCTTAAGTATCACAAGCTTTGCCGGTCTTCAGCGGATTACCCGTGGCGAACTCCTGGATGTCCTGCGCCAGGACTATATTCAAACCGCCCGGGCTAAAGGGTTACCGGAACACCGCGTCATCTACGGCCATGCCCTGCGCAATGCGATCAACCCCCTGATTACCCTCCTGGGCTTTGAGTTTGCCAGCCTCCTCAGTGGGGCTTTTATTACGGAATACTTCTTCAACTGGCCCGGTCTCGGTCGCCTGATTTTGCAATCCGTCTTTAATCAGGATGTTTACCTGGTCATGGCCAGTTTGATGATGGGGGCAGTGATGCTGATTGTGGGTAATCTGTTGGCCGATCTCCTCCTCCGCGCCGTCGATCCCCGCATCCAACTGGCAGATATTAATTGAGGAGATGATTTAGTTAACGTTGACTTTTAGTATCCGTAGCAGTTGCTATGGGGTTGATATGGAAGAATACTTGAAATCTAGTGAAATTATTAATTGGCAGCATCCAGAAATTATCGCACGTGCCAAGCAAATCGCCTCAGGCCATGAATCATCAACGACGATCGCCAAAGTGTGCTTTGAGTGGGTACGAGATGAAATCTGCCACAGTGTTGATTACCAGATGAATCCTGTGACTTGTCGCGCTTCCGATGTTCTAAAATACAAGACGGGTTACTGCTTTGCTAAGAGTCATTTATTAGCAGCATTGCTACGGGCAAACCAAATTCCAGCAGGATTTTGTTATCAGCGATTGAGTATTGATGATAAAGGTGCGCCGTATAGTTTACACGGTTTCAATGCAATTTATCTATCGGAAATTGGCTGGTATCGAGTGGATGCCAGAGGTAATAACGAAAATGTCAAAGCTCAATTTTCTCCACCCGAGGAAAGATTGGCATACAAGACTCAACTCCCTGAAGAAGCGGATTTTCAGATAATTCTTGCTGAGCCACTTCAGATTGTCGTAGATGCTCTGCAATCACAGAGGACATGGGATGATATGCTTCGCAATCTTCCAGACATTGAGTTAGAGGCTGCGAAGAATTATGGTCTTTTGACAGATAATGGATGTGGGCCAGTTAGCTAACAACCTGAATGCACACAGATCGACGAGAGGTTGGGTGATTGTTAACATTAGGTTGCTTCAGTTATCAGTGAAGATAGTGGCTTAAAAGTTATCGTTGCGATGTCCAAGTTATGAGGAAAGTAGAAGTTGTCCCACATACTCCCAAATGGCGGGAGGCATTTGCGGTTGAATCGAAGCGGGTTACTGATGCTCTGGGCGAAAATGTTGTTGCCCTACACCATATTGGCAGCACAGCCATTCCCGGCATCTATGCCAAGCCCATTATCGATCTGTTGATTGAGGTCAAAAACATTGTGAAAGTGGATGATCAGAGTTCATCCATGGAATCACTGGGTTATCAAGTGATGGGTGAGTTTGGGATTCCTGATCGCCGCTACTTCCGTAAAAATAGTCAAGAAGGTGACAGAACGCATCATATTCATGCTTTCAAGGTTGGTTCAGCGCAGGTAGAGCGACACTTGGCATTTCGAGATTATATGATTGCACATCCTGAAGAAGCGCAGATATATAGCGAATTAAAGTGCAGGTTGGCAAGAGAATATCCCACAGATATTGATGGATATATGGATGGGAAAGATAGCTTCATAAGGGCAATAGATAAGAAAGCAGCACAGTGGCGTACATGTACAAATACATCAGCAGCCAGCAACCTAACACATCGCTGAAGTGAACCAACACAAGCGGAGGGTGGTGAGGCAACGGTTATCTGCTGCCGCTTATGTTGGCCATAAAGCCGCTCGCCCTGCCCTGAGAGGATGTTTTAAAAGGGGGATCGCGGTTAAAACCGCGACTACGAACCTCGACGTTTGGCTGTCCTAAGGGTTGCTTTGCGTTTGTAGTGGCGACTTTAGTCGCCAAAACGACTTGTTTCTGGACTTTTCAAACACTCTCTTAGGCTACAGTCGATCAGCTTTCGAGGCGAGGGGCGACAAGATTTGTACCGATCGAGAATATTCAGTAATTCAAGGTAGACGCGCTACCGATGGCTTGTCTGCCATAGCGGATAGCTCCAAAGCCAGTCACATACATTAACAAGCTATAAACGGCAGCGGGCACAGCCATGTCGGGGTTGTCCAGCAGGCCAGCCGTGATGGCGATCGCCAACGTCCCATTTTGAATGCCGACTTCAATAGCGATACAGATCTGTTGAGCCAGCGGCAGTCGAAATAGCTTTGCCGCAAGTAATCCGGCTAGCATGGCCAGCAGGTTGAGCAACACAACGCCGATTCCCACCTGCACCAGGAATCCGGGGAGCTTACTGCCTTCCTTTACCAGCAACAGCAAAATGATCAGTGCTAACAATCCGACCGCAAGGCGGCTCATTTGCTTTTCTAGGCGACGCGCGGTGTCAGGAAACTGGTGACGCATGGCCATCCCGATCGCTATCGGCAAGAGCGTAATCAGGAAAATTTGCAGCATGGTCGTGCCAATCGGTAGGGCGATCGCAGCCCTTGTCCCCAAGAAATACTGGAGCGCCAGATTGGTAAAAAGGGGAATGGTAAACACAGTGACAATGCTGTTGACTGCCGTCAGCGTCACCGATAGAGCAACATCGCCCTTGGCCAGATAGGTAACAAGATTAGAGGAAGGCCCGCCAGGACAGACAGCCAAAACAATCAGACCCACCGCGATCGCCGGTTGCATGGGCACGACCAGTGTAATCAAGGCTCCAATCAGCGGCAGCAGCAAGACCTGGCAGACTCCACCCACAGCAACCGCCTTGGGGTAACGAGTGATTCGCTTAAAGTCTTCTGGAACTAAACTGAGTCCCATACCTAGCATGACAATTGCTAGCGCTAGCGGTAATAAAACAGCGGTGAATAAGTTGCTCTGCATAAGGGCGAGGGACTGACAACAGCAGCGAAAATTGTGCTAACACCTAGAGGCTAAAGCGATATTCCTCGGCACTCCAAAGTCGCCAACCGGTCTGGGTGCCCAACTCCAAAACTACCTGGTGATAGTCCAACAAACTAGGCCGATGGCCAACACTGATATAGACTAAATCAAGGCTTCTCAGAAGTTCATAGAGTTGGCGTTCATTTTTCACATCCAGGGCGCTAGTAGCCTCATCCAGCATCACGTATTTCGGTTGAGACAGCAGAATTCGTGCAAAAGCAAGCCGCTGTTGTTCTCCCAGGGAAAGGACGGACGGCCAGTCTTTGACAATCTCCATCCCGCCTAATCGTTCTGGTAACCCTTCCAAGTTGACTAATTGCAGGGCTTCCTGGATTTCGTCATCACTAATGTGGCTGCGCAGGTTGGGATAAATCAGTTGTTCACGCAGGTTGCCAAGCAGCATATAGGGACGCTGGGGCAAAAACAACATCTCCTGGGAATCTGGACGGGTAATCACCCCCTCGCCATTAGTCCAAAGGCCCGCGATCGCGCGTAGAAAAGAACTTTTACCACACCCACTCGCGCCCACGACCAACAGGCGATTGACATCCCCCACATCTAACGACAAATCTTCAATCAGGGTTTGTTCTGAATTGGGGGTGCGGAGGGTTAAATGCTCGATCGCAATGCGGGGAGCAATGCGGGTTTCAATGCGGTGATCAGAGCTATCGGGTGCGGGACCCGGTTGATCGAGTTCCTCATCAAGCATTCCCAAACGGTTGACACTGGCGGCAAACCCCGCGATCGCCTGAATTTGGTTTGTAATTAACGACAACGCACTCAGGACCTGGCTAAAGGCAAAGTAGGATTGACCGATCGTCCCGAAGTCAGCACTGCCTGAAAAATACAGAGGGGCAACAATTAAATAGGGAACTAATCGCGCAAAGTAGTTATACCCATATTGAAAAAGATCAATAATGGCCTGCCAGACAATGAGTAAATCAAAATTGCGTAGGGCGGCAATCAGACGTTGTAAGACCTGTTGAATCTCTAAAGTTTCACCTCGATAGAAGGCGATAGACTCAGCATTATCGCGTACATGGACCATTCCATAGCGAAAATTTGCTTCTAGGCGGAGTTGGTCATAGTTAATCCGAATGAGCTTGGTTCCAGCAATAACCGCGATCGCAGTTCCTGCCAAAGCATACACGATCAATCCCCCTGTCAATGGTCGCGAAATTGACCAGAGAATTGCCGTAAATGAAATCAGCGTCAGAATAGAATCTAAAATATCCAGCAAAAATGAAAGCGTAGTACCGGTGAAGGATTTAATATCTTCAGTAATCCGCTGATCGGGATTATCCACCTCCACATTAGCGGCATTAGAGTCCAGTTCGTAATAAGCGCGGTTATCGAAATAGCGATCGAGGAAATCCTTGGTCAACCATTCTCGCCAAAATAGACCCAGTTTCAGGCGAACATATCGATACAAAACAATCACTGGGATGGCAATAATTAACACCCCAGCATAAACCCACAAAAATTGCCAGAAAGCGGCCTCATTTTTATCAACTAGAACATTATCAATAAACCGGAAAACAAAACTGAGAATGACATTCATGCCATTCACAGCAAACGAGAGGAAGAGCAGCAGCCCCAACAACACCCATTGCAGCCACCGCTGCCGGAGTTTACGCCGCTGGGACGCAAAAAGTAGCCCACTGAGCAACAGTGCCCCTAGGGCAATATAGGGAATGGGCGAATTGAGGAGACCATTGACCTGGGTAACCAATCCCCCCGCCAGATCGGTGAAAAAAGTCGGGAACAGCAACTTACCTAGCAGGGTGAGGCCCACCGCCAGGAAAAAGGTCAGGCTGACCACCACGACCAGTAATACCAGCAGTAACCCAGCAAATATCCAGGTACTGCCGCGATTGGTCGGATAAAAGTAGGGCTGGGCGATCTCGATAAATCGATGCCACAGTTGCCGATCAAAGCGAAAGCGCTGAATAGGAGGTTCTGCTGCGTTCATAGGAAATAAAGGGATGGACCAAGAAACGGAAATAAAGGGATGGACCAAGAAACCGTCGCCCAGTCAGCCGTTCCCTGGGGCTATTCAACCAACAAGCTTCAGAGATCAACGTCTGGCAACGGGTTTGCACATCTTCCCACGATACCAGAGTGGCGACGATCTCTGTCGTTCCAGGTCATCCCAGGTGTTCCCGCCGTGGATATCCCCCCAGCATTGCGGGTCAGCGAGCTACCCGGTGCTACCACCGCGTTAGAACACGATCGCCTCATAAAGATCCCCTAGCGCGATCGTGACCTTGAGTGATCGCAGCGTAAAGCTGGCATCAGGGTCACGATATTCCATCAACAACCATTGATTTTCAGCCTGTTTTTGATAATGCTCAACATGATAGCGATACTGGTCAATCAGTAAGTATTCCTGAAACGTGGAAATCGTGCGGTAGGCGGCAAATTTATCCCCACGATCGTACCCTTGCGTTGAGTCGGACAATACCTCTGCAATCAGCATGGGGTTCATCACCGTATCCTTACGTCCTGGTTGTAAATCAGCCGGACGCGGTGTAACCATGACATCGGGATAAGTATATAAATTTACCGCCGGAATCCACAACCGCTGATTCGCCACAAAAATACTATAAGGCTGGCTTTTAAGGGCAACGCGTAGCAGCGCATTGAAAATACTACTAATCTCGTTGTGGCTAGGGGTTCCCCCAGTCATGGGTACAATTTCTCCATTCCGATATTCATGGCGAACTTCAGACTCAATCTCCAGTGCAAGATAGACCTCAGCCGTATCCGTTTTAGAGGGTAAGGGTGTTGTTGTCATAGGGGTAAAATTCTGCGTTAAGTTCCAGTATCATTAGATCACAAATTGAACGTGTGATAGCCGTCTGATTCTATCGAAGACTCGGCTGTCTCAGGGGTAGGCAGGATGCCTATCCCACAATTATTTTTTGTTCGTGTAGCGTCTCCGAACATTACCAGGTTAATTTCAATGTTAATGTCTGGCTCAGGGTAATGGGATGGTTTCTGAGTGAAGTGGCCATGCTGTTGTTGCCACTGCCCCTAGCCCCTTGGCCTGAAGCAGAACCCCAAAGTTCCCCATGCCGAGAGGATTAATCAGATCATGGAGGGCCTGTCGTCGTTG
This sequence comes from Coleofasciculaceae cyanobacterium bin_20, assembly GCA_037445115.1. Lineage (GTDB taxonomy): Bacteria > Cyanobacteriota > Cyanobacteriia > B231 > B231 > Trichothermofontia. The sequence continues at coordinate 6,758 of JBBILC010000089.1, read as the reverse complement.
TAGCAACTGGTTTAACTTCTGGCCAGTGAGGTACGCTTGGTTATTAGCCAAGGCACTCAGGCGATCGCCCAACCCCAAGGCCATTAAATAGGGTCCCTGTTGCGTAAAGCCGATCGGGGTTAATCCCTGCGCTTCACCCCAAACTTGCAGGGTGGTGAAATCAACATGGGCAGTGAGATCTTGATGACCGATATAAACATAGGGATCGTTATGGTGGCGCTGCTGGTAATAGCATTGCAGGGTGCCCTGGGGTCGCCGGGGATTATAGTAACGGGTAGCGGGATAACCATAGTCGATCGTCAGGACATACCCCTGCTGTAAGCGACTAGCCACCGTTGCTAACCAATCCAGCGCCGCTAAATTTACCTCAGTTCGATAACCGTCGGGATATTGCCCCGATTGCAGGTTAATCTCCAGGCGATCGAAATAGGTCCGCAGGGCGGGGCTTGAGAGGTCCCCGATCGCTTCCTGCAACCGTGGCTCAGTTTCATGACGGCCCGGTGCGATCGTCACATAGATTTCCTGGAGTTCCCCAGCCTGGACAATCACCTGGTGAACCGGGAAGGCATCGACTAATTCATTAGAAAAAAAACAGCCCGTGATGCTATTCTCCGGCAAGTCTTCCAGGCATTGCCAGTAGACGCGATCAGCGAGGGAGCCTAGGGGCTGAAGGGTTTGGCGTTGGCGATCGCGCAGGTAAGCCGATGCCTCAACCATGCAGTAGGCGAGCGCGGCAAAACAGGTCGGTGCTTGCTGGTGGAGCGATCGCAACATATCCCTAGCGAGTACGCCCTCCCCGGCTCCCATTTCCACCCAGGTAAACGATGCCGGTTGTCCTAAGCTTTCCCAGATCGCTAGACATTGGCCAGCCAAAAGTTCACCAAAATCTGCGGCAATATGGGGAGCCGTAACAAAATCCCCCTGCATCCCTAGCTGGACATGGGTTGCGTAATAGCCCTGTTGGGGATGATACAACACACAATCCATATACTCGGCAAAAGTAAGCCGTTGCTGGGGGCTGGTGGCGATTTTCTGTTGCAGAATTTCCCATAGGGCCGGATTCCCCAGGGTTGGTAAGGGACTGGGGGCGCGGCGCATGGGGGCAGGCTCAGGCGAGCAGGGGAATTCACTAACCGTCATACAGAATGCCAGACGTGCTACGGGGGGCTGGGTTTGCCCATCTTCCCATACTCCCGATCGCTGCGCCTGTCCTCCGGTAAAGCACCTCTTCCGCCACAATCGCCCCGGTTGTCATTACCCACACCACCGCCGCCTCTGTGACAACCCGCCCCTGGAGACGCACCAACGAAAAATTACGACGACATTCGTGCGCTGTCTTAACAACACGGGGCACCCAAGCCGCATTGAGGTAGACCGTGCCAGCCGGATCGACATGGAGCATCCGGCGGATCTGCTGTTGGGTATGGCGCAGGTGGTGGTGCATGTGGCCAAAGGCGACCAGCGGGACGTGCTTACCCCTCTGTTGGGTCAGGGCGATCGCAGCGGCCAAGTCGGGATCGCCAAAATCCCCACCCAGGGGTTTCCAGTCACGCCCACAGGGATCATGGGGTTGCGCACCGAGGCCCTGGGGACCGCAGTGGCTCAGGAAAATAATCATGTCCGTCGCGGTTTGCTGGACCGCTTGGCAAATCCGGGCGGTAGAGGTTGCAAAGTCCGTGATCCCATAGCGATCGCGGTAGAATCGGGCGTGTTGCCATTGGGGTCCCCCCCAACTAAAGGGACGCCCCCCCACCACACTCAAACCCAGGGTGGGAAAGTCTAGAAAACCATAGCCGACGTGGGTATCCCCCAACAGGTCGAGTTGTTGTTGAACCCGGTCCTCCTGGGTGCGATCGTAGGGGCATTTTTTGCGTCCCCAATCCGTCGCGGTATACCAGGCGTCATGATTACCCAGCACAATCGCCTTCGGTAGGGCCAACTGGGCGATCGCACTCACCGTCGCCACCGACTCATTGCCAAAGTCCCCCACCAACAGCACCAGATCAACGCCCAACTGCTGTAGCGCCCCCCCATCCTCCGGTTCCCAAGCCTCATGGACATCACCCACAATTGCTAGGGTCAAGGAAGCAGGGGGTGGAGAAACACTCATAGTGATCGACAGCGGCAGTTGAGCTAGCGCGGGATGAGGGGAGAGTGACAGGCGTCTTAGACGCCGTTTGAACAGTTCAGATACGGTGCTTTGACGACTAAAGTCGTCACTACAAACTTAATAGATCTGGTTAAACAGTCAGATCGTTGTTGTTCTAAAGTCGTCACTACAAACTTAATGGATCTGGTTAAACAGTCAGATCGTTGTTGTTCGTAGTCGCGATTTTAACAGCAATTCCCCCGCTTAAAACGGCGGCTCAGGGTTGCAGGATGGTTTTGGAAACAATGCGGGTTTTCTTGCGATCGGCCTCTGACAGATCCTCACCCGTTTGCAGGCGAGTCGCATTTTCCTGAAGGACCGTTGCGGCATTGCGATCGCCCATTTGCAGTGCTGTTTTCGCCGCCGACTGGAGCAGGGTGGCTGCACCCGCCCGATCGCCCTGTTGCAACCGGGTTTCGGCAATTTGGGTTTGGCGATACTTGGCGAGGGCCAGGATGTGGGTTTGGACCTCTGGATTGGGTTGGGGTTGGTACTGGCGCATCCCAATCGCCTCAACGACTAACCCCTCGGATAGGAGATGGGTCTGCCCAATGGCCGGATCATCATACCGCACCTGCACCCGCCCCAGGGGTTGGGGTCCCTCCTGCAATTGGGAAAGGTAGAGGTTAACCAGCACTACCCGTGGGGCATCAATCATCAAATCCCCCAGCCGGACCACCAGCTTATCCGCCTCCATTTGCGGGGTGAGTTCGATCGTTTCGGGCAATACCTGGGCGATGGGCTTGAGTTCGGCCAGACGGGCACTCCCTGACAGGGAGAGGAGCAGGTGCGCATTGGTGAGGCCGATCGACTGCATGCGACTAAACAGGCGGCTAAATTCCTCGATCGCGGCTTCCGGGCGTTGAATATAGGCGAGGGCACCCCCGCCCGCATCGGCGAGTTTTTCCAGCACATCCTGGTTCCAATGGTTGCCAAATCCCAGGGTATTAACCGTGAAGTTCTGGCGAGCAGCCACCTCCGCTAATTTCAGGCAGCGATCGTTATCCCCATGCTCATTTTCCCCATCCGTCAGCAACAGGATTTGGGAAACCGTATTTTGCTTACCCCGCGCCAGTTCTTCAATCCCCAGCTTAAGACCCTCATCGATCGCGGTCCCGCCATCCGCCGTCAACCGGCCAATTTCAAACTTCAGGGCCGTTAGGTTATTGGCGGCCTGGTTGGCGACCAGGACCTTGGCCTTGTGATCAAACGCCACCACCGAAATGCGATCCTCAGGAGTCAATTGTTCCAGCAGACGATAAGCGGCTTGTTTCACTGTTTCCAGGGGGCGTCCCTGCATAGAGCCACTGTGATCCAGGATCAGGCAAAGATTCAGGGGCGCGGTACGGGCACCATCGGGGGTCAGGGCCGCGATCGCGATCGCGATCTGGCGCTGGTTGCTGGCTTGCGTTAAATCGAGATTGGCATCGCTAAGGGCGACCTTAAGACCCACTCGCATGACTAGAAACTCCTTGATGATGGGTAATGCCTTCAATTGGCCATGCATTAAATTGGCAATGCGTTAAGCTGCTGTTCTGATCGTAACGTTCCACCCCCAAACCCGGACCGAAGTTAATGCTTAATTATGGTCACTGACGCCCGCTACGGCCCCAATACCCACCGCTGCCGCTTAAGATCAATCCGCCACAATGTCCAAAGTGCACAGACCCAGGGTCAGACGCCAACGTTAGTGGATACCCCAAGGTTAATCCGTCAATGCTGATGTGCCAACGAACGGCCTGAGTCCATCCCCTTGGTCCCGATCGCCCAAACGCGCAGATTGCCCTCCCTTGAGGATACTGATGCACCGATCGCCACTCCGGATACTTCCCCCCGATTGCTGACGCCAACCCCCACCTATGTCCCGCCTGTCCCTATCCCCCACCCCACCCACCCACGGACGCCTGCTGGGCGGCCTCGTGGCCCTGTTCTATGCCGTTTTCACCCTCCTGCCGGATAGCAGCACCCTCGTACTGTCTTGGCCCTGGGTATGGCTATGGCAGGGAGCATTACTGTGTCCTGTGTTGTGGTGGCTGTGGTTGATCTGGCCCCGTTCGAGCGCTGGGCAAGACCCGCAGCGGGTACAACTGCTAGGGCACGGTCTGGATTGGGTTGTGGCGGGCACGATCGTCGTCCTAGTCATCACAACCGCGCAGGCGGAGTTTGCGGAAGTGGCCCGCTGGCAAGCCTGGGTGAGCTTCAGTTTTCTAGCGGCCCTATACGCGATCGCCCAAGGGTTACAAACCTCCGAACAGCGGCAGCAATTGCTGATCGGACAGGGGTACTTAACCCTGGCTTTTATGGTGCTGAGTCTCCTCCTGTGGGCCAGCCAGACCTGGTTACCAGAACTGGCCCGTCTGGCAACCCTGCGGGGCTACGGCGTTGATTTACCCTACGACTTCGGCCAGATTCACCTGCGAAACTGGGCACCGATCGGGCATCAAAACTACGTGGCGGGCTATCTGCTCTTGGCCCTGCCTCTCCTGGGGGGACTGGCCTATCTACAAACCGGTTGGCGACGCTGGCTGTGGCTAACGGGCGTGGCCCTAGGCTTGCTGGATCTCTATACCACCCAATCACGGGCGGGTTGGCTAGGGTTAGTCGGGATCTTGGGGGTTGGGCTGGGGGGTATTGTCTGGTCCCGGCGCGGGTCCCGGCGCGGGTTAGGGGGAACCGTGGCGGCTGGGGTCGGCATTCTCCTGGTGTTTGTGGTGGCCAGTACCCGGTTGCAGACGACCTTGAGCGCGATCGCCCGTGGGGAGGGAGGGGAGGAACTGGGCTATCGGTTGATCACGACGGCGATCGGCTGGCGGATGGGACTGGCCCACTTGTGGACAGGGGCAGGACCCGGTTCCGTGCTCCCCCTGTTTCAGCGCTATCGGCCCTTCTGGGCGGGTCGGGAAGCCGAACTGATGTTCCAATTGCATAACACCCCGGCGCACCTGTGGGCAGAGGTGGGCATCTGGGGGCTGGTGCTCCCCCTCGTGGCGATCGGTCTCCTCCTGCGTGCCCTCTGGCAATGGCAACGGCAACACGGGCGTGCTGTCTCCCGGCGAGATGGCATTTTCGTCATCAGTCTGGGGTTGGGTCTGCTGGGCTATGGTGTCAATAGCTTGCTGGACTACCAACTGGATATTGTGGGCATTAGCGGTACGTTGGTGATCTATATTGCCTGTTTGGCCGCGATCGGACGGGAACCGCCCCCCGGCGTCACACCCCCAGCGGCAACCTTATTCGAGGCGGCAGGACTTCGCGTCAGCCTTAGGGGTTGGCGGCAACGGCTACCACAACCAGCAGGGTTGTCCTCCCTTATCCAGGGGGGACGTTGGTTACGGGCGATCGTGCTGGTGATGAGTGGTGGCGTATTGGCGATCGTGCTCTGGTTGGTCCCAATCCACCGGGCGTGGCAAGCCTCCAGTCAAGCATTTTTGTTGCTTAATCCGATCGCGAGGGCCGCCGATACCCAGGAACGGCGTGACCTCATCACAACCTTTACGGAATTGCTCACCCAAGCGCAAACCCTGGCTCCCTGGGAAGCCTATTACCCCTACCAGTTGGGCTGGAATTTGGGTAACCTGAGCCTGAAAACCAACGATCGTGCCGAGCGGCAGGCCCTCATCCGCCAGGGCATTACGGCTTTACAACGGGGAACCCAGGTATCGCCCTACCAGGAGTTTGGCTATACCACCCTGGGCTGGTTGTGGCTGACCCAAAATCCGGCGGCAGCGGCACAGGCCTTTCGACAATCGGTGCAGTTAGTACCAGCCAAACGGGGAGGCTGGTATGCCCTAGGGGTGGCTTGGCTGGTTCAGGGGCAGCGGGCAGACGCGATCGCGGCCTTCACCCTGGAAATTCTCCGAGACCCCGTTTTGCTCACCAGCCCGGTCTGGCAAACGGAACCCTTAGGGAGCATCTACGCTGATGTCCTCAATGCCCTAGAGCAGTCCTATACCGAATTGCTGCAAACCCCAGGACTCTCGGCGCGATTAACCGCCTATCTGCACCAGTGTCGCGGTGCCCTGCGGTGGTGGCAGGGGGATTTGGCCGCTGCCCAAGCGGATTGGCAAACTGAGGGGAATTGGGTGAGTCAACAGGTGTTGGCCCTAGCGCTGGGGGATGAGGCCCAGGTGCGGGCGCAACTGCCCACCTTACCCCTGAGCGCCGCCAGCCACGCGATCGCCGCCTGGTTAACCCCTAACCAACGGCAGACTCTCCTCCTGCAAGCCTGGATTCGGGGCACCCGTGCCTTGCCCGACCCCACGCTGATTAAGGACGCCCTCACGAGCATGAACACTGCCCCCAACTTCGACACCTGGCTCAAGCAAGCTGCCCCCGTGCGCGAACTCCGACGAACCCGGACAGGGTTTGGCATCCTCAACCGCCATATTGATGGTCCCGCCCCGGTTGACTTTTTAGGGGTGGTGGAAAACCGAGCGATCGTCGATGTTTTCCCAGAGCTATTCCCCTCCTTATCCTATTTCCCAGAGTTCGATCGGCTCCTGCAACCCCAACGGGAACAGTTATTACGTTAGGCGCTAAGCAAAATCACTGACCTTAGAGGCAGAAGTGTTGAAAGTTAGGTTAAGCGATGGAAAAAAGGGACAGAATG
>JBBILC010000088.1:0-23190 GCA_037445115.1 Coleofasciculaceae cyanobacterium bin_20 | reverse complement strand
ATTTTTTAACACATTTCCTATCATTCAACACTTCTGGGTTTGAGCAACACTGTCATCATCTTCTACTACAAGAATTCTCATCACACTTTCCTCGTAGAGTGAAAACGTGTATATCTAAGTACCATCGTCGGTTTTTCATACCCCTTCTATTACACAAAATCATTATCGATTCTCTATGCACCTGAAAAAATTGTTTGAGAAATTTAGATGCTGAAACTGTGACAACCCAAGTCATCACGATCTACTGAGAAATCAGTATCTAACAGTTAGATTATCCGTGTTCTTAGTGTAAATTTCAACCACGCTCTCCTCTTTTAAAGCGCCTACTAAATGCCTGCTGCGAAGCCCTCCCTGAGCTAACTTGCCCATATTTGTGGTCGTTTCAGTAGCTCAGTGGCTGTTATGACTATTAACTTTAATCTAACCCATTGATGATACTAATCTCACTATAGGGCACTTCGATTAATCTGGGATGGGGGCAATTCAACGATCCCATCCGACAGTTCCAACCGACGGGATAACGTTGCTTGGGATCGCAGGAGGGGTATTGCTTCGAGGTGCCCTGACGGGATGAGACTGAGCTACGTATTTCACCTAAGATAAAGTTTTATGGCCAAATATTTATTTTAGTTGTTTTTTGTTGCCAAAATTCCATAATATTCGTGCTCTTAACGACTTCTTTATAACTCAGGGCCAAACTGGCAGGTATCGGAATGAACACGCTTCTGTATCTCCTTCAGGCGCAAGACTACAGTTCCCCCACCCTGCTCACAGGTTCGGACATCGTTTAGGAGTCATCTGGTGAACACTTGTAATATCCCCCCTGCCGAGGCTGATTACCGCCCCCCCGCTCAACACCCCTATCAACGCATCATCGACACTGTGGAACGGCTACAACAACAAGCACCCATGACGATTTTAGGGAATACCTACGTGTATGACCTGGTGGATCAATACACGCTGTACAGTAGCTACTCGATCGCGGCCATCCTGGGCTACACAGACCGAGACATTGAGGATCTGGGACCCGCTGGGCTGGCGACGCTCATCCACCCCGATGATTTAGACGCGGTTGCGGCTCATTTTCAGCGCTTTAGCACTTTGCAGCCCCAGGAGGTCATCAGTATTGATTACCGGATGCGCCGTGCGGATGGGCGTTGGTGTTGGCTGCGATCGCAGGAAACCCCTCTGGTCAGCGCGATCGATGGGGGTCCCCTCCAGATATTGGGGATTGTCCAAGACCTGAGTCAACTGTTCTCCCCAGAGTTGGCAGATCTAACCTATTGGGTTGGCCCGATGCTTCCAACTCTAAGCCTTGCTCCTACGGTACCTAACGCCCAAAATTAACCGAACGCCCGAAGAAAATTCCCTTAGATTGACTCTGGTCATGAAAAAAGTTCTTGTTATTGACGATAATGAAATGTTTCGACTGATTTTTGCCGAATGGCTGAAGTCAGAAGGCTTTCATCCCCTTATGGCTGTGGATGGCTGTGAGGGCAAGCAATTAGCCCATACCTATCACCCGGATATCATCCTGTGTGATGTCAATATGAGAGGCATGGATGGCATCAAGGTTCGAGAGTTATTTCATAATGATCCAGAAATTGCGCAAATCCCGTTCTATTTCCTGTCCTCAGAGTTGGGCATCAGGTCGCATCTTTGCAGACTGCCTGGTGTTCATGGTTTTATCTCGAAACAAGGCGAAATCGAGGAGTTGCGTTGCCTCCTAGTCGCCATCCAAGGTGAAGAAGCCAAACGCTAAAGAAAGTAGGACTCACTCCTCAAGCTCAATTCTCAGGTCTACCCCTATCTTAATCGTTAGTCACATGAAAAAAATAATTATCAATCTCCCTCGTCTAGGCCAGGGTAACTGGTGGGTCGAGATTGCCACTGCTCACCCCACCTGTGTGTATTATTTTGGCCCGTTTGTCGATGCCAACGAGGCGTCTATCATGTGCCCTGATTATGTCGAGGATTTAAGACAAGAAGGTGCCCAGGATATTCGCACTAGGATTAAACACTGCTATCCCGCTGAACTCACCCAATGGGAGGAAGAAAAGCTCATCTGCTAGGGGCGTTCGGATCAGAAATCAACCCCGCGCTTTAGCTCAACCCCCTGGTTAGCATAGTGTTTATGACAGAATACCTCCGAGTGGACACTGGCCAATTCAAAGTAGGCGGGGGGATTCAGGCAACGTCCGGTAATGATAACTTCAGTAAAGCGGGGTTTGCGTAGGAGGGTCTGGACGATCGGCGCTTGCGGCAAAAGTTCCAAATCCACTGTGGGGTTCAGTTCATCCAAAATAATGGTTTTGTATAACCCAGAGGCGATCGCGGCTCTGGCAATTTCCCAACCCCGTTCGGCTTCGACGTAATCCAGTTCCTGCTGTTGGCCCCGCCAGACGATCGCATCCCGACCGCAGCGCTGATGATCCACCAGATCGGGATAGCTTTGCCGCAGGGCCGCGATCGCCGCATCTTCGGTATAACCCGCCCCGCCCTTGAGCCACTGCATGATCAAAACCCGGTGGGATTTATCCTGGCTAATGCCCCGCCCGATCGCCTGCAATGCCTTACCCAGGGCGCTGGTGGATTTCCCTTTGCCACCGCCGGTATAGATTTCCAGACCCTCAATGCTGTGGGCGCAGGTCTGTTCATCCACGGATTGCACGGGGCGCATTTCCGAATGTAGGTCCGCAATCTCGCGCAGGGGAGCCGGGGCCGATCGGCCCGTGGCAATAATTTCCAAGTGTTCCGGCTTATTTTTAAGGGTTTGCACCACCTCATCCACCGGCAATAACCCCAGATCCAACACCGGGTTAAGCTCATCCAACACCACCACGGAATACAGCCCAGAGGCGATCGCCCCCTTGGCCACATCCCAACCCCGTTGGGCTTCCAGGCGATCGAAGCGGCCAATCTCATCGGGGCCAAAAAATTCCGCCCGCCCCGTACTCACCTGGTCAATCAGATGGGGAAACCCGCGCCGCAGGGCCTCGATCGCCGCATCTTCGTCATAGGTGCGCCCCGGTCCCTTCAGAAAGCGCAGCAGCAGCACCCGACTTTCGCGGGCGGATTGAATCCCCAGACCAATCGATCGCAGCACCACCCCCAGCGCCGCCTGGGATTTCCCCTTGCCCAACCCATCGTAGACATGGATCTGACCCACCAAACGTTCTGGGCGAACTTGGACTGTCCGGATACCAATCCCCGTGCGGGTGGTTGTTGTGGTCATGCCTGCTTACTCCCGCGCTGCCAACTGTGCAGCAACAAGTCTAACAGCATTATAGAGACAAGCGTTCAGGTTAAGGGCGGGTCACCCAGCCTCACGATTGGCCTTTCCCCAGGCCCGCAGAGCCGCTATATCCATGCAATTATGCCCCACGTATCGGGGGCTGGCGGTAGCTCTTGTTCTACCCGTGCCATGCGCGATCGCGCGACGGTGAGGGCTTGGGCTGCCTTACCTTGCTGAAAAATTTGGTAGACGTTTGGGAGAAGATCGAAACGCGACGCCTGGGTTGGGCTGGGTTGTCTCAACGGCTTGCATAGAGATGCAAGGGTTCTTGGATAAATCGGATATACAGGTGCTTTAGGGACGATCGCAGGATACGGGGCATCCCGAAGTCAATGGGCACTAGGCGATCGGGCAGTCGCCAATCCGTGACAACCAATGCCGACGGATGCAGGTGGGGGAAGTCCACCGTCGTTAAATCCGGACACAACCCTAACCGTTGGGAGGCTGCCACCGTGGGGACTTGGGCTGGGTTTACCTGGAGAATCTCAACCCAGGCACGATCGAGGGCAAACACATTGGCCGATGCGCCCAGAATGCCGAGGAATCGAGGCTCACCGCCACTGGGGCCGTTCCCCTCGTGGGCGATGATGCCATCGGCGATCGTTAAATCTGGCCCGATCGCCCGCGCCGTTTCCACCAACATTTCCCCAAACCGGGCGGCATCCTTCCCGGCTTCCAAATGCCACCAGGCCTTCATCTTGCCGGGAACACAGCCAAACAGGTTTTTCACCCCCAGGGTAAAGGTGAGTTGACAGTGGGATTTCACCTTGGGCAGGTTGATGACGCGATCGGCGGTCATGGCTTCCTTGGACAGGCGCAAGTGATTAAACGTCTCGCTAACGGTTTCATAGCGATGTCCCCGGAACTCCACCACGGGCAAATTGAGCGATTCTAACCAGGGTTGATAGCCATTCGCGATCGCGACTCCCCGCGCTGATCCAAAGGCGGGGGCATCCCCCAGGAAGGGATCGCCCCCGGCCTCGCGCACCAATGCTGCCACACAGGCCACCACTTCGGGCCGCGTGACACATTCAGCCGTAGGCCGGGAGCCAGTGAGCAGGTTGGGCTTGAGCAACACGCGATCTCCCGGTTGCACAAAAGCCCCCATCCCTCCCAACGGAGCCAGCAAGGCTTCAATCGCAGCCCGCAGGGCCGGGAGGTCATAGGAATCGGCACGAAGTAAACTCACAGCGGTCATGTGATCGTCCTCGTTAGGGAGTGGGCAAGTGGGGGAGTGGGCGAGTGGGAGGGTGGGCGAGTGGGTGTGACAGGCAAGATGCTTATCCTACAAGCATTGTGACATATTCACCCTGGCTGATTGGGGACCGGTGGGGTCAGGTTGTGCCGATGGCTGAGTTGAGGACCCTGGAGATCATGGGAGCTAGGGCTTTTGACAACTCCCCGGCCTAAAGGCGCGGGGATTCTTGGATCACAGGGTGTCTTAGACATTGCCCTCACCAAGCAGCTTGACGATGTGCCCCACCGCTGCAATCCCTCGCTGCCTCACTACCTGAGCCGCTGCCACATCCCGGTTTGTGGTGTAGCCACACTCTGGGCAGTGATGGGTTCGCTCGGATAGATTTTTCTTGCCGACAACCACCCCACAACTGGGGCAAGTTTGGCTTGTGCCCTTAGCTTCCACCTTGGCGAAATAGACCCCGCGCTTCCAGCACACATGGCTGAGAATGCTCAGAAAAGCTCCCCAGCCTGCATCCAGACAGTGTTTGCCCAGCATCCCCTTAGCTAAGACTTTTAGGTTCAAGTCTTCAGCAAAAATCATCCCGGCTTGATCACAGAGATGATGGGCCAGCTTGTACTGGAAGTCTTTGCGAGCATTGCTCAGATACTCGTGGTGTCTAGCTACTCGTTGCTGTTGCTTGCGCCAATAAGGACGGGGCTTGAATCCCAATTATTTTTTGGTCAGTTCGTGAAAAGTATAGTATACTTGTACTAAATTAAGAGATTGAGGCAACCATTCGGTGTGATGAGTCCCGTGATCGGCTTACCCATTTTGGATGCAGGTACCCATGATGCAGATTGGTCGTTTCTTTTCACTTCAGCAGGGCCGGGTGGGGCAATATCTTTCTCCACGGGTGTTGGTGGTTCGTACGCCTTTCCGATCGCCAGCGGCAGGGGCAACGGAAACCTGTTACGTGGGCTTCGATCGCCTGTCCCTGGCGCAGCGGTTTGCCCAACGTCTGGCTTTGCTCGACTGTCATTTTCAAATGGGTTTGGGGCGGCAATTGTCCTATCCCTATGAAGTGAAAGTCTTCAACCCCGGTCATCTTGCCCGCACACTTGCCCGTTGGGAGCGCCAAACGCGATCGGCTTCGGTTAACGCTAACCAGGTAATGGGCGATCGGGCCAATGTCCCAATTTGGGCAGGTCCATCCCGATCCGCCACTCCCCAATTGATCGCGGGCTAGCCGTCGCGCCTGTCTGTCACGTGCGGGCTAGCCGTCGCGCCTGTCTGTGTGGCAGGCAGGATGCCTACCCCACAAGAGCCAGCAAATCTAAAATCTAAAATCCCAAAATCTAAAATCCCACCTGGCCCAATGCCTCCCCCGCCCTTATTTTGACCTACCCCCTCTCTCGTCCTTCATTCCGGTGCGACCCATGCAAAAACATTACATCCTCACCCTCGACCCCACTGCTAAGTATGAATGGGATCGTTGTACCCTGCGTGATCCCATGACGGCAGCACGTCCCGATCTGGCCCAATTGGTGCGTGACGCCGTGGGCGAAGCCAGTGGCAATTATCTAGTAGCCATTAAATTAGAGGTAGGCGTGTTAGAGCGAACGCCTGTTGTGGCCGAGGATTTGCTCCCAACCGCCCGCCGCCCGCATTCGGAGGAACGGCCCGTCGTCCCGGTAGAGCGTCCAGCCGAACGGCCAACCGCTGCCCGATTCCGGGATGGGGAGACGCCAAAACGCGCCGTTGAAGCCCCGCGTCCGGTGGAAGTGCCCAGCCAGCCCCCCAATCACCACTTAGCTGCGGTGTAGTGTTCAGTTTGGGGTGTGCCCCACCCCACGGATTCTTAGCATTACTGCTACAGCCCTTCCCTCTCTAATGAAGTACTGAATGAAGTACTGTCAAGCCTTGTGAACAAGGGGCTTAAGCCCCTTGTCTGTACCTCACCAAGTATGGAAGGGCCGTATTTCTCCCATTGAACCGCCAGAGGTTTTTATGAAACTACGTCTTGAGCAATATCCCGATGCGATCGCCCAGGCAGCCCAAGCCGCTAATGAACTGGACTACCAGATTGCCGAAGTGAAGCAACAGTTGGCCAACCTGGAGGCCCAGGCCGATGTGGTGGTTGCCTTTGACGGTGACCTGAAAAACGACTTCCAGCGCAAGGCCCGCCGTCATGAGGTCTTGCAAGCCAATTCGGCCTATGAACCGACCCAGGAACGCTTTTTGCAATTGACCACCGAGAAAGCGAATGCCCTGGCCTATTTGGAACAACTGCGTAACCGTTTTAGTGTGGCTAAGTTGGAAACACGTCTCCGCATTGTCCAGCAATTGACCGGTTTAGAAAGTCGTGAGTTAGTGGGCTTGTAGTTGATTGATGGCCCGGTGATCTTTGTAAAGGATAAATGGCAACACGGGAGAGTGCCCATCGTTGCCCATAAACGTTACCGAGCCATTGCTATGCCCTACAGTAGATCCTTGAATTCTGACCGATCGTGGAGTTGTTTGAGCAAGGCTTTAATGTCCTGGGTGCGCTCTCGATGGACAACTAGGGTAACCTTATCTACCCGTACAATTACCAGATCATCCACACCTAAAGTTGCGATGACTTCTTGGGCATCCTGGGCAAACACAATATTGCGATGGGCATCCAGGCCAAGATGATTCGCGAGGGTAAGATTCTCTGCCCGATCGCGGGGATTGGCCGGTAACCGGGCGATCGCATTCCAATCCCCCAGATCATCCCAGTCAAACTGGGCAGGAATAATGCAGGCGCGATCGGTTTTTTCCATCACCGCATAGTCGAGGCTGATCTTCGGTAAATTTGGGTAGGCATCCAGGCCAGCCTGTTCCAGTGCCGCTAACAGGTCGGGCGCATGGCGACGGAATTCGGCCAACATGACTCCCGCCTGGAAGATAAACATCCCGCTGTTCCAGGTATAGGGACACGTTTCGGTGCCATCGGCTTGACGTTGCCGACTGGCCAGGAAGGTCGTTGCGGTCGCCTGATCCGGTTTTTCCGTGAAGCGCTGCACCCGATAGGCCGGTAGGGATTGATAGGTGCCCAGAAATTCCCCCTGTTCAATATAGCCGTAGCCAGTTGCCGGGTAAACGGCAGGAATCCCCAGGGTGACGATCGCCGCTTCCTGCTGCGCCAGCGTGATTGCTGCTGCTAGGGTGCGTTGGAAGGCCGCCACATCCCCGATCCAATGGTCCGCCGGGAAGCACCCCACGATCGCCGTTTCGCCAACCTGACGCACGATTTCCAAAGTAGTCCAGGCGACCGCTGGGGCCGTATCGCGACCTTCGGGTTCTGCTAGCACCTGGGTTGCGCGTAGTTCTGGTAATTGCGATCGCACGCCTGCCGCGATCGGGGCTGCCGTGACTACCCAAAGCGTCTGCCAATCCTGGCTAACCGTTAGCAGCCGCTCTGCCGTGTTCTGCAACAGACTGCGGCCACTCCCATCCAGGCTCAGAAATTGTTTGGGATGGTGACTGCGGCTCAAGGGCCAAAAGCGTTCGCCTTTGCCCCCCGCCAGGATAACCGGGATAAACAGGCGATCGGGGTTCATCGGTATGGCATCTCCTCAACAGGTGTTATTAATCATGGGCGATTCAGGCGCTAGAAGCTAGTCAAACGGGCAGATCAGTGCCGTCAATAGCGATCGCATGACCGTGCCCTGTGGCGATCGCCAGCCGCACACCCCGATCGCCCCTCAAGTGTCAACTCCTCTGCGGGCTACCCTTGACGAACCGGGAGGTCGCTGTTATACCCTCCTCAAGCATTCGGCAGAAAGGGTATCTTGCCTAAGCGGAATGCCATCTTCTCTCTCACATCCTTCTCACATCAACACCTATGAAGCGTTCTACGCATCGGTTGCTCGGACAGGGTTTCGGGCGATTGCCAACGGGTAGCCGTAGCACCCCAACGGAGGCACCCACCGCCAGACTAGGGCCAATGGCCCTTGACTTAAGCTGGCTCTGGGTGCCGATCGCGGTTCTGTTGGTCACGGCTTCCCCCGTGGCCGCCAATCCCGATCCGGTTAACCCCAGTGAGGGCAGTTCCAGCACCCTTACGCCTACCCTTGTGCCCAACAGCGAGCCAAGTAGGGAGTCCAATGGGGAGCCATTGGGGGATGCGCTGGATATCCCCAATCCCAATGACCGCAGCCCAGTCCTCCTGCCCGTACCGATGCAACCACCCATGAGCCGGGGGTTAGATGAACGCCAACTTGCCGATCTGGTGGACGATCGCATCGCCGCCAGTGCCTTTCTCCGCGATCGCATCCAGGCGGAGGTCGATCGCGCGTTTAGTCATACCTTGCCCGTACAAACGGCTTTGCTGGTCTTGTTGGCCTTGGCCCCTTCGGCGGCAGCTTGGGGTGCATGGCGGCTCCTGCGCAAGCTGGGGGAAAAGACAACGACGGCCCAGCAGGAAATCGCTAGCCTGAGCCAAGACGCGGTTTCGACCCTGAAGTTGGCGATCGCCGATGGCCAGGGGGTGCTGGATGATCTCAGCAAGCAGACCCAAATGGCAGAATTTAAGGTTGAGCAATTGCGAACGCGGGCCGAGGGCCAGTTGCAAAAGCTGGTCGAGGAAATTCGCCGGGAAAACCACCAAATTCGCCAGGATTTAGCCAAGGTCCTCCCCACCCTCACGGCAGACCCCATCCTGTCCCCCGCCCGTTCCCCTGAAATTCAAGTCCATACCCAGGAAACCCTGGAGGCGATCGCCGCTTCCCCTGGGGCGGCCAGTTTTGTCGCAGCGGCCACGGCAGATAGCCTGGAAGCCACGGAAGACACCTTTGGCGAAGGCGTTCAGGCCCGATGCCTCTACCTGATGAGCCAGGGGAACAGCCATTTCCAAGCCGGTCGCTACGCCGAAGCCTTGGCCTGCTATGACCAGATCACCCAACTGCAACCCAACGAGGCCGAAGCTTGGCACAATCGCGGCACCAGTTTGGCCAAGTTAAAGCAATGGGATGCGGCGATCGCGGCCTACCAGCGGGCGACCACGCTGGCCCCGGACTATGCGGAAGCCTGGTTCAACTGGGGCAGCGTTCTGTTGAGTCAGCAGCAGTATGAAGCGGCCCTACGTTGCTACGATCAGGCGATCAAATATCGGCCCAATTATGCTGAAGTTTGGCATAACCGGGGGAATGCGCTGGTGCAATTGCAACGGTATCAAGCGGCGATTACGGCCTACGAGCGGGCGACGGAAATCAATCCAAACTATGGGGATGCGTGGCAGAATCGGGGCAGTATGCTGGCCAAGCTGCGGCGTTATCCAGAGGCCCTCGGTTGCCTAGAGCGGGCAGTGACCCTCAAGCCCCTGGATGCGGATCTTCGGTTTACCCTAGCCAACTTACTGGTGCAATTGGAGCAGTACGAAGCGGCCCTGGCTGCCTATACCGAAGTTGTGCAACACCAGCCCAGCCATGCACCTGCCTGGTTGAATCGGGGCCATGTGCTGATGCAACTTCACCAGTACAAAGCTGCCCTCACCTGCTACGAACAGGCGTGCCAACTCAACCCGGCTGATCCCGATCCCTGGTATCGGCAAGGCCATGCCCTGTTTGAATTACGCCGCTATGAGGAAGCGCTGGTGGCCTATGATTGGGCGATCGAGCGTCAACCGGACTATCCGGAAGCTTGGAATAATCGCGGCAATGTCTTGGAGCGGCTGAACCGCTACGAAGAGGCGATCGCGGCCTATGATCATGCGATCCAACTGAATGCCAATTACTACTACGCCTGGGATAATCGCGGCTATACCCTGGCCAAGATCGGGTCGCACCAGGAGGCGATCGCCAGTCTCGATCGTGCCCTGGACCTGCGTCCGGACTATGCCAATGGCTACTACAACCGGGCCTACTGCTATGCCGTGCAGGGGGATATGCCCGCCGCGATCGCCAACCTCCAACGGGCGATCCAACTCAATCCCTTCTACCAAAGCTTGGTAAAAGCCGATCCCGACTTTGCCGCCGTGCGGGCCACGACCGAATTTCAGGCATTGCTACAGCCTACCCTCAACCGCGAACCCCAGCATGCTGCTTAGACGGCCTGTTACCGCTTCGCCAGGGTGGGGGCAGTCGGAGCCGTTGCACAGAGGGGAAAACCGAGGGATTCCCGTTGCTCCAGGTAGAGTTGGGCTGCCTGGCGGGCTAGGTGGCGGATACGGCCAATATAGCGGGTGCGCTCGGTAACCGAGATAACGCCCCGCGCATCGAGCAGGTTGAAGCTATGGGAACATTTGAGAATATAGTCCAAACTGGGTAGGACCAAATGTCGCTGAATCAGTTGGGTGGCTTCCTGTTCATACAGGCCAAATAGGGTGAACAGTAGCTCCGGATCGGCGGCTTCAAAGTTATAGGTGCATTGCTCGATTTCACCTTGTAAATGTACGTCACCGTAGGTAATGCGATCGTTCCATTGGATTTTGGTGAAAGCATCCACGGATTGCAAATACATCGCTAACCGTTCCAGACCATAGGTGATTTCGATCGCCACGGGCCGGCAATCAATCCCGCCACATTGCTGGAAGTAGGTAAATTGGGTAACCTCCATGCCATCAAGCCAGACTTCCCAGCCGACGCCCCAGGCTCCCAGGGTGGGCGACTCCCAGTTATCTTCGACAAAGCGCACGTCGTGTTCTTCCGGCTGGATACCCAAAACCCGCAGGGAGTCGAGGTAGATATCCTGAATATTCGATGGTGACGGTTTGATCAGGACTTGGTATTGGTAATAGTGCTGATAACGGTTGGGGTTTTCGCCATAGCGGCCATCGGTGGGACGGCGGCAGGGTTCCACATAGGCCACGGACCACGGTTCCGGCCCGATCGCCCGCAGGAAGGTATGGGGACTCATGGTGCCTGCGCCCTTTTCAGTATCGTAGGGTTGCACAATGAGGCAGCCCTGTTTGGCCCAAAATTGGTGCAAGGTGGCAATCACCGACTGGAAGTTCACGCCCAACTCCTGATTTTCACGTGTTCAATGCAACTTGCCTATTTATTGTGCCCTGGATGGGGACGGCCAAGCCAAGCCAGAAACCAAATATGAGCGTAGCGCCCAAGGTGAACTGATTATCGTGTCATTTCCTGGCGGGATTACTGCTCTACCTGCCACTGCTGCCAACGATCACGCACCGTTTCCTGAATCACAGTGGCGATTGTCTCCACATCGGCACTGGCCTCAATGCGCACCCTACGATCGGGATCAGCTTGCCACAGGGCATAGAAGCCTTTGCGCACCCGATCGTGAAACGCGCGATCAGCCTGCTCCATGCGATCGGGACGACCCCGGTGTTGACTGCGTGCACAGGCAGCTCCATAGTCCAGATCTAGCCAAAGGGTCAGGTCACTCATCAGACCCACCGTCGCGATCGCATTCACCTGATTCACTAACGCCAAATCCAGCCCCCGCCCGTACCCCTGATAGGCCACCGTCGAATCCACATAGCGATCGCAGAGAATTACCTCACCACGCTGCAAACGGGGTTTGAGTTCCCGTTCTACATGCTGGGCGCGATCGGCGGCATAGAGTAACAATTCAGCACGATCAGCGATCGGTTCCTGGGCTGACTGTTTAACCGCCAATAAACAGTCCCGAAGATAGTGGCCTAATCCTGTTGCTCCCGGCTCATAGGTACAGAACACCACCTGCCCGGGGTGGAGCAGGCCACTGATCGGTAGCCACTGTTGAAGTCGCTGGAGTTGGGTGGTTTTACCCACCCCATCAATCCCCTCAAACACGATCAGCTTGCCCTGCCCCATTTCTCTTCTCAGTAAAGGCTGCGCCCTACTCGATCCCTTCGATGCGGTCTTCCACTTCCTGATACAACTGTCGCAGCAGATCCAGGTTGCTTTCGCTGGTCTCCCAGTAGCCGCGTCCGTTGGCCTCCAGCAGCGTCGTGACGACCTTGCGGAAGGAGTGGGGGTTCAGGTTCAGCAGCCGATCGCGCATGGCCTCGTCCTTAATGAAAGTCGTGTTGGTATCTTCGTAGATCCAGTTATCGACCGCGTTGGCCGTGGCGGACCAGCCCATCGTATTCACTAGCCGCTTCGACAGTTCCCGCACGCCTTCGTAGCCGTGGGAGAGCATCCCCTCGTACCACTTGGGATTCAGCAGCTTGGTCCGGGCATCAAGTCGCACGGTTTCCGAGAGGGTACGCACCTGGGCATTGGCCGTAGTCGTATCCGCCACGTAGGCCGTCGGTTGCTTACCATCCCCCCGCAGGCGGGAGACCACCTTGGTCGGGTCGGAGTCGAAGTAGTGGGAGACATCGGTCAGCGAGATTTCCGAGGAATCCAGATTTTGGAAGGTGACCTCCACTGACTTGAGGCTGGACTCGAACAACTGCTGCGACTGCTCCATCATGCCGGGGTTATCGGAATTAAACGCAAACGACTTGCGCGACAGGTACATATCCTGCAATTCCGACTCGTTTTCCCAGGTGCTATTTTCGATCGCCAAGTTCACATTGGCGGCATAGGACCCCGACGCATTCGAGAACACCCGTGTCGCCGCCTGCCGCAGGTTAATGCCTAATTCTGCCGCCTGTTGCAGGGCGTGTTTGCGCACAAAGTTCATCTCGATGGGTTCGTCGGCCTCGGCAGCCAGTTTGATCGCGCGATCGAGGAGGGCCATCTGGTTAATGAACAGATCCCGGAACACGCCGGAGCAGTTCACCACCACATCAATGCGGGGCCGTCCCAGTTCCGCCAGGGGGATGAGTTCGATCTTGTTGACCCGGCCCAGGGAATCGGGCACCGGGCGTGCCCCCACCAACCACAGGACTTGGGCGAGGGATTCCCCATAGGTCTTGATGTTATCCGTGCCCCAGAGGACAAAGGCGATCGATTCCGGGTATTGGCCCTGGTTTTCCTGACGCTGGCGATCGAGCAGGCGATCGACCACGACCTTCGCTGACTGGATCGCCGCTGCCGTGGGAATGGCCTGGGGATCGAGGGCATGGATATTTTTGCCCGTGGGCAGGACTTCGGGGTTGCGCACCGGATCACCCCCAGGACCAGGGAGAATGTATTCCCCTTCCAGGGCACGGAGCAGGGCACCGAGTTCGTTGTCGGCCACCACCTGCTTCAGGCAAAACTCCAGGTACTCAAACAGGGGCTTGATCGCCTCTGGGTCCACCTTGTCGTAGCCAGCCGTGTGCAGGGCCTCCAGCCAGGGGGTTTTGCGGCCCATGTTGAGGAAGTTCAGGGCCGTGACCTTGGAAACCCGGCCATCGGCATCGGTTTGTTCCTTCACCAGGGCCGAGACCGCCGCCCGCACCGCTTGGGTGATCTGGTTGACGAGTTCGACCTCGGCGAGGATGCCGCGATCGCTGTTGCGGTAAATCTCCTCGATATCGCGCCCGATGCTGTTGGCGATGATGCGGGGCAGGCCCATCACCTCTTCTTCGGGCCGGTCAATATTGGCGATGCTGACGAGGGTGGCGATCGCTTCTTCTGCCGTTGGCGGCTGACCGATGACGTGCAGACCACAGGGCAACAGTCGGGATTCAATCTCCATCAACTTGCCGTAGACCCGACCCACCAACGTATCCCGTTCCTCGCTACTGAGATCCTGGGCATCGCCATCAGGCAGGGCAATGTCCTTATCCAGGTTGACCAGGCGGCACTTGTCCATGATCGAGTTGACGATCGCCGGACCCCGCCCCGTATCCTTCAGCGTTTGGTAGGAGCCAATCAGATCCCCCAGTTCCTTGAGGCCCTTGTACAACCCGGCATTCTCAGCGGGGGGGGTCAGGTAGCTAATGGTTTCGGCGTAGCTGCGGCGCTTGGCGATCGTCGCTTCCGAGGGGTTATTGGCGGCGTAGTAGTAGAGGTTGGGAATGTTGCCGATCAGGTTATCGGGATAGCAATCTCCCGACATCCCCATTTGCTTACCCGGCATGAATTCCAGCGAGCCGTGGGTCCCAAAGTGCAGCACCGCATCGGCGTGCCAGAGATGCTCCAGGTAGGTGTAGTAGGCGGCAAAGCCGTGGTGGGGACTGGCCGATCGCGAGAACAACAGCCGCATCGGGTCACCTTCATACCCAAAGGTGGGCTGGACGCCAATGAAGACATTGCCGAACTGCTTGCCGTAGATCAGTAGGTTTTCGCCATCCGTATTGAGGTGACCGGGCGGGGGACCCCAGGACTCGTGCAGCCGTTCCGAGTAGGGCGTAAAGCGCTCATACTCCAGCACTGACATGCGGTAGGCCACATTTAACTCCGGACTGGCGTACTGGGCCTGGGCATCGTGGATCACCGCCTCCATCAGCGCCATTGGTGAGTCGGGCATATCCTGCACATCGTAGCCATTGTGCTTCAGGGCCTCCATCACCTTATAAATGGAGCCAAACACATCCAGATAGGCCGCAGTCCCCACATTCCCCTTATCCGGCGGGAAGCTGAAGATCGTGATCGCCAGTTTTTTGTCTACCTTGGGTTTCCGGCGCAGGTTGGCCCACATCATCGCCCGTCGCGCCACGGCTTCCACCCGATCTTGCAGAGCGATCGCTTTCCCCGTGGTGCCATCGCGTCCGGAGAGGACGATCGGCTCGATCGCGCCATCCAGTTCTGGAATCGCAATCTGCAAGGCCACCTGGATCGGGTGCAGACCCAAATCACTGGTTTCCCATTCTTCCGTCGTTTGGAACACCAGGGGCAGCGCCACCATATAGGGCCGGTTCAACCGCTTGAGGGCCTCGATCGCCTTGGGATGATCCTGGCGAGCCGGACCCCCCACCAGGGCAAAACCCGTCAGGGAGACGACGGTATCGACGATCGTCGCCCCTTGAGCCGTGTGGAAAAAGGCATCCACGGGTTTCGAGAAGTCTAATCCCCCTGAAAAAACCGGGATCACCCGTGCACCCATGCATTCCAATTCCTGCACAACGGCGACATAGTGGGCATCATCGCCGGTAATCAGGTGGGTCCGTTGCAGCACCAGCCCAACACAGGGGGCGAGGGGATCTTTGAGATCATCGGCAATATCGTCCCGTGAGCCATGCCACGCCAGATACTCGTCCAGCGACTCAAACATCCGAGGCGCGAGGGGGTGCCAGATGCCGATGTCAGGATAGGTAACGGGATCGAGATATTGCAGCGGTTGGGCATGAATGTCGGTCCCCTTAAAGACGTACTTATCCGCCAGCATTAACAGGAAATTCTCCAGGTTTTCCGCCGAGCCGCCCAGCCAGTATTGGAAACTGAGCATGAAATTACGGGCATCCTGGGCCTTGTCGATCGGCAGGTATTTCAGCACCTTGGGCAGGGTTTGCAGCAGCTTGAGCATCCCATCCTGGAAGCTAGACCCGGCCTTCTCCTTCCGCTTCTTCATGAACTGGGCAATCATGCTCTTCGACTGGCCCAACTGCGCCATCGAGAAACTGCCTAACTTGTTCAGGCGCATCACCTGGGGCATGGAGGGGAAGACGACGGCCACATCCAGGCGATCGCGGTGGGGTTCCACAGCGGCGACGACCTTATCCGCCAGGTCTTCAATAAAGATCAACGAGCCGATGAAAATATTGGCCGCTGCCACATCCTGCTCAAAGGCTTCGTAGTTTTCGGGGCTACGCAGTTCTTCGAGTAAATAGCCGCTAATTTCGATCGCGACACTGGCATTCGTTTGGTTAATCTTACGAACCGCTGCCGAGAGGGCACTTTGGTATTGCGGTTCCAGCACAACATAGACCACCTTGATCAGCGCCCGTCCTTGTAACGTGTCTGGCTGAATATGGCGGACGGTGGGCTTGACGTGGGTGAACATGCAGTTAAGCTCCTTGACCTTGCAAAGCACTGGGGGTTACCAGGGGGACTCAGAATCACTGCTGGGGACTGGCTCCCGCTGTCTCAGGGGACAGGCAATCCACCGGGTGATGGCGGGATGACGACGATCGCAGCGGGATGCCCCAAAAGGCCTGTGCTTCTCCTAGAAAGCAACTATCCGTCTGTGATCGGCCCCTACTGAGCACTGGCTATCCATGATTCCTTGTTTAGCCTACCGCTCGCACGGCCAAAAAAGTAAGGCAGTGCGGGGATCGGGGCAACAGGAGGTAGCCAGCCACCCAAAGCTGTAATTTAAGTATTTCTACCAGAAAACGGTAGCACCCCATCTCCCTGGGGTCCAATCCGACATAATTTGATAGAAAGCACGGGGAGTTTGTAACAATTTTGTAACTAATGTGCTAGCAATTGCTCAGCGCCATCGCAAAAACTTCAGGGTGTAGGTGCGTCTGTGTAAGAGAACACTTGCTCCCTAGTAGATACGGCGTTTCCTGAGCCAGTGAAGTAGAGAAAAGGCTTACGTCGTAAGGGTTTTAAGCACTATTTTTTACCTCACGCTGATCAAGGCTGCTGTAGCAACATTACTCACTTCATTAAAGTTAGGATCATCGACAGATTGGCAGACAAATTCAAATCGCCTTTCAGAGCGATGCTTCTTCCTCTTCATTGGTCATCGTGCTTGCCTCACTCAGGAGGCCAAACTGACTGAGGAGAAGGATATTTTTAGGGGTCAGTAGCAATTGTAATTGATTAATTTTATCGAGGAGATCGACTTGATAATCCAACTCTTCTTGCAGAATTTTCAGATAGCGATCGCGTTGGATTTCGGACACGTTAGACTGGCCAAATAGCTCCAGAACTAGCTTGACGTTGGTGAGGGGATTACGCATCTCCTCCACGAAATTAGCGACGGCCTGTTGCAGGGTCTGGTTGGTACGCAGTAACGATACCTGGGTTGTCCGGGTTAGCTCTAGCTGCTGTCGCTCTCGCTCTAGGCGATTCAGGAGGAGGGTTTGTTTACGGAGTTGGCTACGGATCGCAGCTAATAATTCTTCGTCAGTAAAGGGTTTGCTAATAAAATCGCTGGCCCCGCGCTCCATGCCAAGACGCTGGGCACCCCGTTCCCCCAAGCCAGTTAGGAAAATAAAGGGAATGAGTTGGGTTTTAGTATCTTCGTTTAACTGATCCAGGACAGCATAGCCATCGAGGTCGGGCATGACAATATCGCACAGGATGAGATCGGGGCAGACTTCGCGGGCTAAGGCAACGCCCTGGCTACCATCAACGGCTTCGATCGCCAAAAAGTGTTCCGCCGTCAGTAACTTGCGGATGGTGCCACGAATAGCCGGATCGTCCTCAATTACCAGGATTTTTTTCATACCCGGAAGGTCTATACCTGCGACACTAGTCGTCATCACGCCAGTTAGGGTTTTACCCTATTGATTGGCCCTCGACGCGGCATCCTGACTTAATCAGGAAGTCTTAGGGGAAATTTTACGATGACAGTTGTCCCTACGCCAACCTCGCTGGTAATCGCGATCGTGCCGCCGTGCAGTGTCACACATTTGTGGACAATCGACAGCCCTAGACCTGTTCCCGCGATCGTCCCGACATTTTTGGCCCGGTAGAAACATTCAAACAGGTGGGGTTGGTCTTCGGGGGGGATACCGAGGCCGCGATCGCGCACCTGGAGCACCACCTGATCGTCTTCGCAGCCATAGCTCACCTGGACCGGGTTGCCCTGGGGGGAATATTTCAGGGCATTGCTGATCAGGTTGGTGAGGATTTGTTGAACCAATTTTTTATCCGCCCAAATCGGGTTGGGGAAGTCTGACGCACCTTGCAGGGCGATCGGGGTTTGGGAACCCTGTTCCAGGGTCACGCCACGAATCACCTGCCGACACAGGGCATCCAGGTCAAACGGTTCCGGCAGCAACTGCAACTGCCCGGTTTCGGCCTGATCCACAATCAGGGTATCCTCCAGCAGCGCATTGAGGTGCAGGGCCTCGCGTTGGATGAGGTTGAGTTCTTCGAGTTGCTCAGCTCGCGACCATTCGTAGCGTTGAAGGAGTGCCGTAGCCGCAATAATGATGGTCAGGGGGCTACGGAATTCATGGGAGGTGACGCTGAGGAAGCGCGATCGCATTTCCCCCAGTTCCTTCTCCTGGCGGAGGGCATTGAGAATTTTGGCTTCCACCTGTTTATAGCGTGTGATATCGCGAAAGACAATGACACTGCCCTGGATACCTCCCGCCACGGGACAGAGGGGACAGGCCGTAAAGCTGAGCCACATGCCCTGTTCCTGCTCGGTGGATACGAGATAAACCTCCTGGTTGTCCACGACCTCACCCCGCATCGCGCGTTGTATCGGAAAATCGGCAGGCGGGCAGGGGGTTTGGCCATCGGCGTGATAAAAACGGGGACCTAGGTCCGTATCGCCCCACGGGGGGGATTCCCAACGACGGGTGTCGGCAGGAATAAATTGCAGCAATTGGCGGGCGGTGGTATTGCTCAGGTAAACGTGTCCAGTGGTATCCAGCACAATCACCCCCTCGTTGAGGCTGTTGAGGACGGATTGCAGGATTTGGGTTTGGTGCTGGAGGGTGGTCTGACTGGCTTGAAGGGCTTGCTCAATCGCTTTTTGAGCGGTGATATCTTCCAGGGCGGCGATCGCGTAGATGGGCTTACCGGTCACATCGCACAACAGGGACACTGTCGTATTACACCAGACGATCGTGCCATCCTTGTGTAGGAAGCGTTTTTGGATGGGATGACTGCGAATTTTACCCGCCAATAGGTTTTGGACATAGATGGCGCAGGTGGGTAGATCATCGGGATGGGTAATTTGCTGGTAGGTAATACCCAATAGTTCAGCTTCGCTATAGCCCAGAATTTCGCATAGCTTGCGATTCACCCGCAAATAGCGGCCTTCGCCAACTGTGGTTTGGGCTAAGCCGATCGCGGTCGCATCGAACAATTGGCGGAAGGCATTTTCGCTCTGCTGGAGCCGTTGTTGGATCTGTTTATAGGGCTGGATGTTGCGCCCGACCGATTGGATCTCATAAAGGCGACCTTGGGGATCAAAGCGGCCCCGGTTGCTCCATTGGAAGTAGGCTTGCTCCCCATTGGCCAACCGCAGCAGGTGTTCTGTATAGGCCACGGGCCGATCGGGAGTGAGCGATCGCAATGCCCCTTCAACTTGGGCCTGTTCTAACGGCGGCAATAGGTCCAGGAAGCGCCGCCCCAGTAATTCCGCTTCCGACTTCCCGAAGGCCCGACAGTAGGCGGCATTCACGGCAACGAGGGTTGTATCTGGCAGCGATCGCGTAATCAACTCGGTTTGATCTTCAATCGCGCTGGCAGCAGGAAGTTCGTGGGGGGTGCGATGGCCGGAGGAGGGGACGAACGCGGTCGGCACTGCCACAGTGAGGGGATGCCCCCCGTTGTGATCAGGGGTAACACTGTGGAGGTGGTAGGCAACCTGGCCCGATGGGTCTTGCCCCTCGCTCTCGGCATAGCCATGAACGACGACGATTGTGCCATCCTGGGCCAGTAGGTTGAGGCTAACGGCTTCCGACTGGCGATGGGTTTGGACCCGTTGCCAAGAGTCGTAACCGACCAGTCGACTCTGTTCATGGAGCAATTGCAGCCAGGGCATGGCTGTCAACTCGGCAAGGGTGTAGCCTAATTGAGCTGCCGCTTCCGGATTGCTGTGGCACAAACGCCCGTCTGCACCCACCACTAATAACAGGAGCGTTGGGGGTTCCTGGTGATCTCGCCAGATAGGGGTAGTGATAAGCTGGGCATGGGCTTGCCAGAAGGTCAACGGGGGGGCCGGTGTTATGGCGGGGTTCGGTGCAACCATCGGCGCAGGATGGGTCATAGGTTTTCTCCCATAGTAATGAGGCTGATCCCAGCTACAGCCGTTCTCGATCGTTTGAAGTCCCTTGGCAGTCCCTTGGCAGTCCCTTCAGTCCTGGCAAACAAGGGGCTTGGGTGAATTGTCTGTACCTCACGGACTTGCCTATACTTCACTTGGAATTAACCCCCAAATTGCTGCCAATCTTACTGTCAATCCTAGCCGAATTAATATGCCGATCGTTTCCCTTGATACCTTGATTAATGGCGCGATCGCGGGCCAATTGGTGAGCTTTCCCACGGATACGGTTCCCGCGCTGGCTACGCGTCCGGATCAGGCGGACCGTATTTTTGCGGCCAAACAGCGCCGTCAGGATAAACCCCTGATCTTGATGGCCGCGACGGCGGCGGACCTGTGGCCCTTTACAGTTGGGGCTGCCCATGAGCAAACCCTTTGGCAGACGATCGCCGATCGCTACTGGCCCGGTGCTCTAACCCTGGTCCTGCCTGCGAGTCCCCAAGTACCACGTGCGATGAATCCCCTTGATCCCACGACGATCGGCCTGCGGGTTCCGGATGCGGCGATCGCCCGGACTATCCTGGCCCAAACGGGTCCCCTAGCAACGACCAGTGCAAACCGATCGGGTACTCCGCCGTTGGTGGATATGGGGGCGATCGCGGCCCACTTTCCCCAGGCCCTTGTGCTTGATCCCGCTGTGGTATCCAACCAGAGCACGGCGATCGCGGGGATTCCGTCCACGGTGGCCAAGTGGGTTGCTGGGAAGTGGCAAATTCTCCGGCAGGGAGCCATTACCCTTGGGGAATAATTCTGGCCGCCAACTGCCCACTGAAACTTAGGGTTAGGTTTCGCTGTGCTTGAAGATCTGGACGCGTGGGTTGAGGATGATCGGGCCGTAGTGATTTACGTTTAAGGCTGTTCCGATGATTGCTATTACCACATCGCTGGCTAAGTTTGGGCAATTTTGCCAATCCCTGAAGAGGGATGAGAAGGGGGAGTCGCAAATTTTTCTCGATCGCTGGTTTCGGGCGTTTGGGCATGGGGGAGCGATCGTGGCGGGGGAGGATCTCAATAAGCACTCTTCGCAGGCATTTGAGGATTGGACACGGCTGGTGCCCGATCGCCCGCGTTATGTTCTCCTATGCAATTTTAATAAGTTGTGGATTTTCGATTTTGTTTGCAATTGGATATTTCGGTAGAGATTTGTCTATTAACAAAGAAAAATACAGGGAACTCAATCATTAAGCCATCCTGGCAATCTTAAATTCATCTTTTCTACACTAATTTCCTTCACATTTCAACTCTAAAAATACTCGTAAATGTTGTACCTCACACCAGATCAGCGGCAAGAAATTATGAACTATGCTGAACAAACCTATAATGAAGAATGCTGTGGAATTTTATTAGGCGAACAGTACCAGGAAGGTGACAATATCCATAAATATGTACGGCAGGTGATCCCAGTACAAAACCAATGGCAAGCGGCGATCGCGACTGAATTCAACGAACTCACGGCCCCTGATCCAGCATCCCTCACCAAATCTCGACGTTACTGGATTGATCCCCAGGATTTGCTCATGGCCCAGCGATGGGCAAGGGATCTGGGGTGGGTGATGATTGGGATCTACCACTCCCACCCGGATCATCCGGCGACCCCGTCGGAGCGCGATCGTTCCTGTGCTTGGTCGGGTTACTCCTACGTTATCGTTTCAGTTGTGCAGGGAACTGCCCAAGACCTGCGTAGCTGGAGCTTAGATGACCAGCACCAATTTCAGACGGAAGCGATTGGCTATGAAGCAGTTTACTGATCTATGGCACAAAAAGACAGCCAACCCCCATCCAGATGTCAAGCTCTAACAGAATTTCTAGAATACAATCAACACAGCGATCGCGATAACGTTTATCAACTATCATGCTTCTAGCTCGTGCCTACTACTGCTAGCGCTTATGAATAAAATTGCTCATACTCGTCATGATCGCCGATCCAAAACCAAGTTACTGTGTCATCTTCCAATACTCAAAGAGCACGATGGCTTCGTGTCACTCGCACAGACCAAATGCCCTCCTCGCTGTTAATGCACTTGAAATGTAACGATGGATGAAATGGGTTCTCTGCCCACAATTGGTATGCCTTTCTTGCCCTTGCCCTTATGGGATTGCTTCATTTTCGATACCCCGACCAAAACGAAGGTAGCGTTGCAGACTTCATAGTTGCTCATAGTCCATTGGCACTGACTGCCCCGCTGCAATTTCTTGCTTTGCTTTCCGGGCTACCGCGACTAGATTACCCTGTGTCTGTTGGAATAAGGTATCCCAACGCTTCTCATCTTCTAAATCCGCAATGTAGTCTCGGATGTGTTCTACAATTTTCTCCTGCAACTCATCAGGCAAGGATTCAAGCATCTTTACGATTGTGGCAATAGCAGTAGAAGACATAGATTTCTCAAAAATAATAGTTTGCCACCTCTATTTTACAATCTAACATTCACTATAACAAAGCTAGACAACGATCCCCTTCTCTAATTCCAGTTCTGTATTTGATGTCAAATAAATGAGACTCAAATGCACCAATCCCCATGAATAAAGCAGTATAACGGTGAAGTTGTGCGGCGGCAGATAACCTCGAATTCTCACCGATAACCTCTGTACCGTCCGCACCAATACAGTTTTGGATAGCTGGCTGCACAAATGCCGCTATTTTGCTCTCAGATGCAACTCGAAGGTAAGGTCAGCACGGTAGAAACACACATCAAATTCTGCAAAAAAGTTCATGTGCCCCAAGATTAATGGCGCTTCTCTAGATTGCGTCCAAGCAAATGCAAGCAAAACTGAGGGAAAATTAGCAACCGTTGCTGATATCACCAACCCTCGCGCTTCCATCTGAACCAAATTACCGCTTAACTGGATTGGTACTGTTTGATTCTCCCAGACTGCCCCTAACTGCAAGCCAACTTCATATGGCAATACATTGACGCTTGCCAGAAGTGTTGAATGATAGGAAATGTGTTAAAAAATAGCCTCTAATCGTGTA
>JBBILC010000087.1:0-23254 GCA_037445115.1 Coleofasciculaceae cyanobacterium bin_20 | reverse complement strand
TGGGGTGGCGGCGGCGGTGATGGCAGGGGCGGCGGCGGCAGGGGCGATGCTCCCCCAGTCGGTGGATCGAGGGGAGCGATGGCAACAGGGGTTGGGATAATCGGGGGGGAGGGGGCTAGCGCCGCAGGGCGATCGGCGGCCATCAGCATGGGGCTGGGTAAGGGGTCAGGATCGACCGTTGGGGTTCCCATTGGGGTGTCAAGGGGGGTGACAACAACCTGTCCATCGACAATTCTCCCCAGAATGAACGAGATCGTTTCCCCCGTCAGGGCGTCAATCACCCATGTATTGCCCGCATTAGCATCTAGGCCGGGTTGAAATTCCAAACGGGATAGATCGAGGTCATCTTTGCCGGCGAATTGATCTTCATCGGGATCAAAATCCATGATGATGTCAATCCCCTCGTTATTGATCTGGAGCATAAACAGGTCAGCTCCAGCACCGCCAATCAGGGTATCGGCACCCACACCCCCGTCCAGGGTATCGGCCCCGTCTCCCCCATCCAGGACATCCGCCCCCTCTCCTCCTAGGAGGAGATCATGACCTGCGAAGCCTCGTAAGGTATCGTCATACTGGCTGCCCTCAATGCGATCGTTTTCAGGTGTCCCTTCGACAACGGGGCTTTCCCCTCTGGCCACTAACATGATCATCCAGCTCCCTGATAAAAGTACAACACTTCCATACTTGGTGAGGTACAGACAAGGGGCTTAAGCCCCTTGTCTACAAGGCTTGACAGTACTTCATTAAAGAGGGAACGGCTGTAGTTATGATGTCACCCCATGACTCAGCCCATACTTCAAACAAAGTTAACCGTCAGGCTATTCGAGAGGGGCATCCCAAAGGCGGAACTCCGATCGGACAAACCCGTCTCAATACTTTCAATGCTGGTTGGCAAGGTCGTTGGTGAGGCTCCCAGCATTTGCCAACTGTTAAAACTACCGGAACTAAAGCTACTGCGATCGACACTCATGGTTGCCTGATCCCCCGCCGCTGCTCCATTCACGGGAAACGACATGGGAAAAGATCTTGGCCCCACAAATAAATTACTTTGGGAAATCGTACTTACCTTAAAATCCGTATCAATCCCCAACCAGCCATTTTGATCCGAATGAAATACATCCCAGGTGCCCCCGTTAACGTCATCGACAAAGCCAAACAGACTGTTGCCGTGGGTAGGCGGTTGGATTTGGGCCGCTTCCGGCGTTCGGATCGGTTCCGATCGCGGCTCCGCATAGGTATAGTCAACGATCACGGAGCCGACCAAATCGCCAAAAACGACTCGGCTGCTGCTATGTCCCCCCTGAACAAAATCGATTTGCATCGTACCGGGAGTCGGGTGATAGGCTGTCTCAGCGAAATAGGTCCGATGGGTAAACCCAAACCCACTAAACTCGGCTGGATCAAGGTTGAGGTGAACCATTTCTGCAAAGCTCATATTGCTGTAGGAAAATAGGGCAAAGAATTCCCCATCCGCTTCGGTGATCGTAAAGTCATCCAAACTGGCCTCCCAACCCGTGCCGTAGGGGACAGCCCTGGACCAATCGGCTTGGCTGGGATCAAAGGGAGGATTGACCGTGTAATTGGGACCGGGATTCACGGGCGGATATCCCGCAGCGCTTGACGTGGCCGAAAGTCGTCCGGTTAGGTCTAGGGGCGTTGGGGGCGGGGGATCGTCCCCAACTCCGGCTGAGCCGCCGCCGCTGGGTGGACTGGGGGGGATTCCCGGTATTGGGGCAGGGGATGGCGTGGCGTCGATCACGGGGAACGGTTCGCTGGTTGTCGGGAGCGGGTCGGGAATTTCCCCCAGCGGTAATTCTTCGGTTGGGCGAGCCACGGGGTTCCCCTCTGCAAGTGGGAGCGGGTCGGGAATTTCCCCAAGGATTTCGTCCGCGATCGCGCCTGCTGCTACTTGAAAATTCTCAGGATTTAAGACCACACTCGCATCAACGATCACGCCCAGTAACATCGCGATTGTTTCCCCCGTCAAGGAATCAATGATGAGCGTGTGCCCCGCATTCACCCCCTGCCCCACCTGAAACTCAAACCGGGCGGGATCTAAGCCATCCTTAAACACTAATTTATCTTCATCCGGCTTAAAATCCGTGATGAGAGTTATCCCACCATTGTTGATCTGAAGCACAAAGCGATCGGTCCCGGCTCCACCCGTAAGCGTATCGGCCCCCTCCCCGCCGTCCAGGGTATCGTCGCCGTCGCCGCCATCCAATACATCCAACCCCAGGCCACCCCAGAGGCGATCGTTGCCCTCCAACCCCCGCAGGGTGTCATTCCAGCGGCTTCCCAGAATCACATCGTCCTCCGAGGTTCCCGCAACGATCGGGGTTTCTAAACTCGCTAACAATGTGGTCATTGTGCTTCCTTATACTAATTCGCAATGCTCACCTGATACAAATATCCAGAAAAAGAGCAAAAATCCGGAGGTTGCCGTTCGTCAGACTATGTAATCAGACTATGTAAATTGACACTTGTTGGGCGCTCAGTATCCATTATGCGATGAAGTAAGCAAGTTGGGCCATAAGCATCCGCATCCGCGTTAGGGCATTCGATAGTGCTCTGGATTGGGAAAAATCCGTGATGATCGCAATCCCCAGCGGGGACGGGGGCGTTAGATTAGGGGTGAACCTGCCAACCCTTCAGGTTACGTGCATGAGCGATGTTGTCACTCCCTTTGTTGATAACTGGGACTACTTAAAGGTTGAGCTGAATTGGGTCGATCGCCTGCTTCAGTTAGCCGTCGCCCGCCAGCGGAAGGAAACCAAGGCGGTCGATCGCGTCGCGCAAACGAAGGGCGATCGTGTCACCAGTCATTGGTGGAAAGGGTTAGTGGCCCTGGATGGCCAGATGACCTACGATACTCCCCCCGACGCTCACGCGGCGACAACGGCAACCCCGAAAATCGGCTATCAGCAACAACTGGAGGCCCGAATTCAGGCTAGCTATCGCCAGGGAATTACCTTGGGGTTGCCCAGCCTACGCGATCGGCTCCACCTAACCAAGTTTGAGAAAAGCCTGGTCCTGCTGGCCCTCGCTCCAGAGGTCAACCAACGCCATGCCCGTCTGTATGCCTACTTACAAGGCCAGGATCAGGCCCAGTTGCCCTTGGTCAACCTTGTCCTGAAGTTACTGTGTGCCAATGATGCAGAATGGCGCGTTGCCCGTGAACAATTAGCCGTGGCCTCCCCGCTACGCCACCTGGGGTTGGTCCACCTGTTGCCGGAATCCGTGGGTGCCCTGCTCAACCGATCGGTGAAGTTGGCCGATACCCTGGTGAACTATTTACTGGCCGAAACCCCCACCCCTGAGCAGCTAGAGCAATTGTTACAACTGCCAATCGTGGCCCCAACCGCAGCCAGCGCCATCACCCTCTCCCAGGGACACCCCGTGGTGGCGTGGTCGGATCTCGTGCTACCGGCCCCCCTCATCACCCAACTGCAAGCCTTGGCCCTGCCCCCGGCCTCTCCTGCAACACCCCTGAGTGCGGACTTACCCCTTGGGTTACTGGGCATCCCGACCCAACCGATCGTTCTATTCGCGGGGCCACCAGGGACAGGCAAAACCACGGCGGCGGCAGCGATGGCCCACCAGTTGAACCAACCCCTGGCGTGGGTCGATTTGGCGACCATTCATCCTGATGCCTATGCCGATTGGTTGGCGACCATTGCCCACCAAGCCCCAGCCATCCTACTGGTGCGATCGGCCCAGATCTGGTTCGGGCATCGTGTGACGATCGCGCCGTCGGCGCTGGCTGCCTTTTGCCAACAGCGTCGCCAGTTACCCCAGGTGAGCGGTTTAACCCTATTGGCGGTGCCCCAACGGTCAATGGTGCGTTTACATTGGCAGGCCCAGTGCGACCAGCTCCTTGATTTTCCCCGCCCGGATGCCGTGGCCCGCCGCGCTCTCTGGCAGCAAGCCTTTGCTGCGACCCTGCCCCCGATCGCCACCCTCGACGGGCATTCCCTCGCCCAAATTCCTGATCTCACCGGGGGAGACATCCAACACATTGTCCAATTAGCCGCCCGCTTGGCTACACGGGTGGGCGCGACAGTCATCGATCGGGAGCACTTGATCGCCGCCCTCGCGCAATGGCAGCAGCAACCCTGCGCCCTGCACCCAACCCGCCCCCGCGATCGTCGGGATTGGGCTACCGTGGTCACCTACCTGCCTGACCCGTCCCCACCGCGCCGCCGGAAGCGTCCCGCCCGCCGCCCTGCGACCCCAGGGGGATCGCGGTCTCGGCAGTAGGCGATTCAGACCCTGCGGTTGCGACTCTGGAAAGTTGCGCCACAATAGAGCCAACGTTGAGCTTACCCGGCATCAACGACTTTGATTGTGAGAAGCGTCTATTCTGGGTCGCCCCTATGCAACTGCGGGATTATCAAATCGAATTCCTCGATCGACTCTACCAAGCCATTCGCAATGGTGCCACTAAGATCGCCTGCGTTGCCCCCACGGGTTCCGGGAAAACCGTCCTCATGGCCCAAATTGCGGAGCACATTGTTCAGGGAAATTGTCGAGTTTTAATCCTGGTGCATCTGGATGTGCTGGTGGGGCAAACCTACGATAAGCTCCAACAGTTTGGGCTGGCGGCCAAGTGTGGCTTCATTAAGGCTGGCTGGCCAGAGGAACGGGAAGCCCCCGTGCAAATCGCCTCGATCCAAACCATGAGTAAGCGCCAGTGGTGGCGATCGTGGCCTGCCGATGTGGTGATTTATGATGAAGCCCACCAAACCCTATTTGCCAAGGTGGGCCAAACGATTCGCTACGAAACCCACCCCCAGGCGATTTTCCTCGCCTTCACCGCCACCCCCTACCGCCTCAGCAAACGGGAGGGACTGGGGGATCACCTGGATACCCTGATTGCGGCCCCCACGCCCGCAGAATTGCAACGGTTGGGCATGTTGGCACCGATGCGCTACTTTGGCCTGCCAATGGCCGATCAGATTGATCTGGGAGGCGTCCGCACGATCGCAGGGGACTATGCCGAATCGGACTTGAAAAATGCCTGCGATCAGCCTGCCCTCATTCAACGCATCGTCGAGGAATGGCAGCGCCTCACCCCCGGCAAACGCACCATTGCCTTTTGTGTCGATATTCCCCACGCCGAACACGTCGCCAGCGCATTCCAGGCCGCCGGCGTGCCAGCGGCAATGGTCTCGGGAGAAACCCCCGTGGCCGATCGCCAGCCCTTGTACGAGCGCCTAGGGCAGGGCCAACTCCTGGTCCTCACCAGTTGCAATGTCATTAGCATTGGGTTCGATCGCCCGGAAGTCGAAGTGGGCCTCCTCCTGCGCCCCACCCAAAGCCTTGCCCTGCACCACCAGCAAATTGGTCGGGTTATGCGGATCGCGCCGGGGAAAACCTGTGGCACCATCCTGGATCAGGCCGGCAACCTCTTGCGCTTGGGGTTCCCAGAGGATCTCGATATCTATACCCTTACCAGTGGTGAGGCAGGCAGTAGCGACAGCCCCATCCCCAAACGCCAGTGTCCCCAATGTAACGGTATCTGCCATGCGGCCCTGCCCCTGTGCCCCACCTGTGGATACCAATTCCCCAACCTGGCCACAACGGTTATCAACGAGGCTGATCTCGTCGAAGTTCTTTCCCAGTACGAACGGGAAGCATCCCCCGCTATCCGGCAGCAAATCCACCACTATCGCCAACTCCGCCAGCGAGGGTATCAGCAGGGCCAAGACCCCACTTGGGCTGCCCTCCAGTTTCGCCACACGTTTGGGGTACTCCCCAAACGCTCTTGGTCCAAGGGAGCCATTTTCGGCCATGTCCCCACCCAACGGGACTATGAAACCTACTTGACGAGCCTCAACCAAATGGCGATCGCCCAGGGGAAACACTATAGCTGGGTACACCAGGAGTTCCTGGATGAATTTGGGGCGGATGCTTCCCACTGGATTGCGGCCCGGATGCAAACAACGGTGAAGCCTGCCCTAGCAACGGCCCAGCGATCCGGGTATGGGCCAACGACCTATCCCGTCTTGCGCTAGCTCTATCTAACAGGGAGTCCCTCGCTAACGCGGGTCTTCCGGTTTGAGCGCCCGTTCCATCAGGGCCTCTAGGGCGGCTTGGGGCGTTACCCGGCCCTGAAGGACACGGTAGACCTCCCACGCAACCGGAATGATGAGTTGCTCCCGCTCGGCGATCGTGGCCAGGACTTCTGCCGTGTTAATGCCCTCCGCCGTGCCCTTGAGGTTAGCAAGAATATCGGCCAACTGTCGGCCTTGGCCCAAACCATAGCCCACCTGGTAGTTGCGGCTCAAGGGGCTATTACAGGTAGCCAGCAGATCTCCTAATCCCGACAGGCCAAAAAACGTATCGGCTTTGGCTCCCAAACGGGTTCCGATCCGAATCATTTCCGGGAGGGCACGGGTCACGAGGGCCGATTTGGCATTGGTGCCCAAGTGCAAACCGTCGCAAACCCCCGCCGCGATCGCCATGACATTTTTCAACGTCCCCCCCAACTCAGTCCCCAGAATGTCGGTATTGGTGTAAATCCGAAAACGGGGTGAGGCCAAGACCTGCTGTACCCGTGTAGCGATGGCCAGATCCCGACTGGCAACCACGGTTGCGGCTGGCAAGCCCTGCTGGATTTCCTGGGAAAGGTTAGGTCCCGATAGAACCGCAATCGGATAATCGGGTAAGGCCGCCTGCCACACCTGGGAGGGGGTACGGGTGGTCACTGGGTCCAAGCCCTTCGTCGCACTCACCAGAATCAGGTGCGGCGGTAGGGACAGGTTCTGCAAACACGTGGCCATTGGGGTCACCCCGGCCATTGAGACTGCGGAGACAATCACATCGGCATCGCCGATCGCCCCGGCTAGCGGTTCTCCCAAATGCCGGGACCATAGCCGCACCGTATTCCCTGCCCGACGGGCCAGTTCGGCCAAGGCTAAACCCCACGCCCCAGCGCCGAGAATGGTCACCGTCGTTGCTGACCTCAAGGTTGACATCAATGGGCCTCCAGCCGCTCCACTCGCAAGCGATTGCACCAACTTTGCGACGGCCCTCGCCCGCCGCTAGGGGCCAACGCCGCCCGGTCAGTGCACCTTCGCTAACCTAGAAATATAGTTAACTTAGCAAACCATGCCCCGCTGGAATACGAGAAGACGACGATAGCTACCCCGGTCAATCAGGGAAATTGCGCTGACGAGGGGGAATGATATGATGGCGATGAATCAATTCAGCTAAAAGAGCACCCTTGGTTATGATGCAAGCCCCGATTGCACCACTGGTATTGATCATTTTAGATGGGTGGGGCTACCGCCAAGAGACAGATGGTAAT
The DNA here is from genome assembly GCA_037445115.1 of Coleofasciculaceae cyanobacterium bin_20. Classification (GTDB taxonomy): domain Bacteria; phylum Cyanobacteriota; class Cyanobacteriia; order B231; family B231; genus Trichothermofontia. The sequence continues at coordinate 15,942 of JBBILC010000087.1, read as the reverse complement.
GCGATTCGTGCGGCCAAAACCCCTATCATGGATAGCTTGGTGAAAGTGTATCCCCAAACCCTCTTGCAGGCATCTGGTAAAGCCGTGGGGTTGCCAGAGGGGCAGATGGGTAACTCGGAAGTTGGGCATTTGAATATTGGGGCAGGGCGAGTGGTACCCCAGGAATTGGTGCGGATTTCGGACGCGATCGAAGATGGCTCTATTCGGCAAAATCCCGCTTTGGTCAAGGTGTGTCGAGAGGTCCGTGAACGCCAAACTCACTTGCACCTGATTGGATTGTGTTCAGATGGCGGGGTTCACTCCCACCTGGATCACTTGATTGGCCTGGTGGAAATGGCCCAGGCGGAGGAGGTGTCCGATGTCTGTATTCACCTGATCACCGATGGCCGTGATACCCAGCCCACGGAGGGGCAGGCGGTGGTGGCAAAACTCCAAACAGCGCTGGATCGCATTGGCCTTGGCCGCATTGTGACGATCAGTGGACGATACTACAGCATGGACCGCGATCGCCGTTGGGACCGCACCCAGCGGGCCTACAGCGTCATGACCCAAGCGGGTGAGGTGGATGGCCGCTCCCCGTTGGACATTCTCCTGGCTTCCTACGCTGCCGGGGTTACGGATGAATTCATTGATCCCGTGCGGGTGGCCCCAGGGGCGATCACGGCGGGCGATGGGGTGATTTTCTTTAACTTCCGGCCCGATCGTGCCCGTCAATTAACCAGTGCCCTCACCGTTCCGGAGTTTGACGGCTTTGCGCGGGAGTTGATCCACCCCCTCAGCTTTGTCACGTTTACCCAATATGATCCGACCCTACCGGTGACCGTGGCCTTTGAACCCCAAAATCTTAGTAACATCCTGGGTGAGGTCTTGGCCCACCATCAGCTTAAGCAACTGCGCACGGCGGAAACAGAAAAGTACGCCCATGTCACCTATTTCTTTAATGGGGGCTTAGAGGAACCCTTTGAGGGGGAGGATCGGGAACTGGTCATGAGTCCGATGGTCTCCACCTACGATAAGGCCCCGGCCATGTCGGCAGAACCCGTGACCGAGGGGGTAATTGCCGCGATTGACAAGGGGATTTATTCCCTGATTGTGGTCAACTACGCTAACCCCGATATGGTGGGGCATACGGGGAACTATGACGCGGCAGTACAGGCGATCGAAACGGTGGATCACTGTGTTGGGCGTGTTTTAGCGCGAGTGAGTCAGGCCAGTGGGACAGCGCTCATTACCGCTGATCACGGGAATGCGGAACTGATGTGGGATGAGCAGGGCAATCCGTGGACTGCCCATACCACGAACCTGGTCCCCTTTATCCTGGTAGAGGGTGAAAAGCTGAAAATCCCTGGACATGGGGCTGAGGTGGCGTTGCGATCGGATGGCAAGTTGTGTGACATTGCCCCCACGATCCTGGAGATCTTGCAGTTGCCGCAACCCCCAGAGATGACCGGACGCTCCCTGCTGGTTAAGTCGTCCCTTGAGGGGCGTTTCCGCGAGAGCGATCGCCCCAGTGAGGTCCGGAATGGGGCCGAGGGTCGCCCAGCCCGGACCCCTGTACAAGCCTCGCTCTAAACCCGCTATCCCGATCGCCGCTTAACGTGAACCCCATTTTCGTAAACATTTCGGAGTAAATCCATGACTGTGATCAAAATTGTCGAAATTGTTTGGGCAATTTCCGCTGCTTGCTTGATTGTGTTGGTCCTACTGCATAGCCCCAAGGGGGATGGCCTGGGTTCCTTTAGTGGCCAAGCCCAACTGTTTACCAGTACCAAAAGTGCCGAAACAACCCTGAATCGGGTTACCTGGGTCTTGGCGGTGATCTTTATGGGAATGACAGTCCTTTTAAGTGCTAATTGGCTGACCTCATAAACGAGTCAACATCAAGTGCCGCCATCTTGGTAGTCACGACTTTAGTCATTGCCCGCCATCTTGGTAGTCACGACTAAAGTCGTTACCGGCTAGAGCCAGCACTACAAACGTTGCATCATTAATTTTGGGCTGCATTAGGAATAGGGAAATAGGAAAGTGTATAGCCAGCATTTTAATAGCCATCATTTAACTGAGAACCTCAACTAATAGAAGCGGGTTACTTCGCCGTTTACCTCAACCCCTGATGATTGCGTGGATACAGTTACGAAAATTGTTATTTTTCGAGATTTTCCACGATCATTTAAAGTAAATTAACAGATTCAAGCCTGGGATGGTACGGGATAGCGTCCATAGTAATAGCGATAAGTAAAACAAGCCTAGCGTCCATTGATACCAAGCAAGAGTGGTAATTAAACCAGGCATGTGTTCATCGCGTAAGCGGATATCATTAAAGCCAAATTTGAGTAAATTATTCAAACTAAAATCATAGTAATTTAACCAATTCCAGCGTCGGCCCCAAGGTAGGGGAGCATAGCGATCGCGGAAAAAGGGGAAGCGTGGGATAACGGGCAGACGGCCAATCAGTAAACGCAACTGCCGAAAACTACTATCCTCACTGAAATAACTACAATTCATTAAATCATGGTGGCGTCCTTGTTGGTACAGTACCCCAATCAGCAAGGCAGGGACTGGAACAATCAAGATGCCCAGGCAAAATAGGGTTTGCCAAGGGTGATCCGTGGCTTGGAAAATGGCGCTTACCCCCCAAATTAGCAGGGCGGTTCCTCCCCCCGTTGTCCATAAACTTTCCTCAAAGCTAGGGATAATCGGGGTTGGATGTAAACGTCGAGCACGATCGATCAGCCAGAATAAAAAGCCAAAATAGGCGATCGCGACGATCCCAACCCCAAAAATTAACCCAAACTGAGTGCCGTATCCACTTAATCGCAATAAAATACTTAAGGTGATCCAGTTAAAGGCTTGGAAGAACCAATCCCCAACCGTGAGGGGGGAGCCAATGGTAACGCGATCACGCACATTGACATAGGTTGCGAGATCAATCCCCTTCAGAGACAGGAGTTCTGTAAAACTATGAAACAGTTGTGACTCGCGTGTTTTGACAATCAGTTCCGCCTGTTGGGGTGAAAAGCCTAACTGGATCAACTTTTGTTGTGAGGCTGTGTTCAGATTCACCCGTCCTAACTGTTGCGTTAACTGTTGCAGACGTAAAGATTGGGTCAGATATTCGATCGCATTGGCATCACTAATTTGCTCCAGTTGACGGAACTTACGCACTAAGTTTCTTAAAACTGTTTCATTACCCTGGAGGCTGGGAACCGATAGTCGGGGGCCAATCTGGCCAACATTGCCTAAAATTTTGGCATTCTCTGACTCAAACTTGAGGCTAGAAACATTGATATAGGCCGAAGGTGCAAAGTCCGCATCGCTAAAATCAACTACACTCAGCAAGGTTGCCCCACGCAGATTAATCGGTTGGTTAAAGTTGGCTTCCCGGAGATTGAGCGATTGGGTCAAGGTTGCGTTTGTAAAAAACAGCGATCGCATAAATTTGCCCTTCCCCAATCCGGCAGCAGCTTGCCAAGTGGATTGGGAAAAATCTGCATTTCCTTGCCACTGGCCTCGGCTAAAATTAGCCGGTTGTTGAAAAGTTGCCTGGTTAAAGCTAGCGGTTGCGTCAAAACGACTCCCCTGAAAGGTCACCTCTCCCTGAAATTGGGCCTGACTAAAGCGGGCTTGATCAAAGAAAATACTATTGCGAAAGCGGGCCGTTTTTTGAAAGTGAGCACCAATAAAGTTGGCAGCCTTGCTAAAGCGTGTCGCGGCCCCATCCACATCCTGTAGGAAGGTCACCCCCTTGGCCTGAACCGGTCCCAGGAAAAAGATATTGCTCAAGGTGGTTGTCCCCTGGAATTGGGTATTATGCAGCCGCAATAGACCCTGGAAGACAGTAATGCGAGTTTCGCTATCAGGCACCCCCCCACTGAGGAGCGATCGCGAGAGTTGTTGTAGTTGGCTCAAGCGCTGTTGATCGTAGCGAAGTTGGGCTTGGATCGGTGGCGAAAACAAGGGTAAACGGTCTGCTTGGTAGGGCGAAAGATAAATACTCAGTTGGCGCAGATCAAAATCACCGCGCACGATCGCCTGCGACAGATCTAGCCCGATCGTTGGACTAGATTGGGTTAAACGCGATCGCAGTAATTCATAAAACTGATCTCGGAAACTGGCATTATCAGCCTCCAGATTAATCACACAATTCTGAAAATCGATCACCGTATACCCTTCTACCCGAATCGGTTGCTTCAGACGCTGCTGGAGCAGTTCCAAGGTCAATGGGACCCGCTCCAAGGGCAACGGTGCAGCCCATACGGGTTGACTGAGCCAACACCACAGCAGGCCAATCAAACTGACCAGCAGCAGGGGATACCCTAACCGAAGCCCTTGGCTAATCCCCGCCCATTTAGGGATGAAGGGAATGGGTAGGCAAATGCTGACTTTGGGAAGTACCACTTTGGATAGATTGCAGCCTTTGATGGAAATACTCTTCACGAAATCTGAGTTGTTGGGCCAGGGCTAAGCCCTGCTGAAACGCACCGATCGCCTGGGAATAGGCTCGCAAATTTAGCTGAATTTGCCCAATCTGATCGTAGGTATTCATCATGCCATAGTAATCATAGGAACGCTGCCCCACGTCCAGTAACACTTGATAAACTTGCAGGGCCGCATCCGGTTGGTTTTGGCTTTGATAAAGCAGTGCTAACTTGTTCAAGGCATCACTGGCACGGGCAAATTGCTGCTGGGCGATCGCCAACGTATAGGCATCCTGATAACGCAGGGCAGCGGCCTCCAATTGGGCAATGGCTTGATGACTATCCGCCAGTTCTACTAACCAACCAGGGATCGGTTCGAGACGTTGTTGCGCTTGGGCAGTGGTAATCAATTCCTGTAAAACAGGAATTGCAGCTTGAAATTGACGATCCTGCTGATAAATATAGGCCAACTGTTGCAGAAGGGCGATCGGCGTTAACTCTGGGTTTGGCGTTGTGGGTGGATAGCTGCGTACTGAGGTGATTAATTCCTGATAGGCATTCGCGGCGTTGGCATAGTCCAACCAGTTCAAATAAAGACGGGCGATCGTTAACAGCGTTGTTTGTTCTTGAGCAAAATTTCGCTGCTGACGCGACTCTGCCAAGAGCGGGGTATAGACCCCTAAAGCCAGCTTTTGATCCCGAAGTTGCAGATAGGCTTGGCCGATCGCCGCCAACAGTGCCGTATTTTGTGAGCTTGTAGCTTGTTCCTGAAGCGCCTGCAACCGTTCGGCAATCCATCGCACTTGGGTTGTTTCTGTCTCCCGCCAAGCAATTTCGCCAATGCGCCCCAAGGCCTGCACCTCTTCCAGGGAACCTAGCGCCCGATGCAACCGTAGGACCCGATTCCACAGTTCAAACGCCGCCGGTGCATTCCCCGCTGCTAACAGGGCGTTGGCCTCAGCATCCATGACCGCTAGGGCTGCCACTAGTTGCGTGCGCTCCGCAACATTCAGGGGCCGGGGCGGTTGGGGTAATAACGGATCAGCGATTTCCTGGAGCAGGGGGTTGGGTAAAAAGATATCCGGCGTTGGAGCTGGTTCCGGCTTGGCTCGACGATCCGCTGCCAGACTGGCTGGCTCCGCCCCGGTGAGCAATCCCCACCCGATCGCTATTCCGAGCAGCACCCCGCTCAGCCAATACCCCCTCCCCCGCGATCGCTGTGCACATCGCCACCATGAACGCATTGCCCAACGCTGCATACGCCACCGCTCTCCTTCCAAACCTCCGGGCTGTTACTCAACTCTAGCAATAACCCGGCTAAAGACAACCGTGGACATTGTCATCGTCATCTCTACAATGGCGATAGGGCACCGCAATGGGCACCGCGATCATTAGCTGCATGAAGGTGACTCTTCAATCAACTCCAGTGTCAATAGGCTCCATCTCTAGCAAACACAACAAATAGGGTTTGGAGCACTAAACTCAGGTCATACAATAGGGACCAGCGATCTTGGTATTGCAAATCAAGTTGTACAACCTCTTCAAAATCCTCAACTGTAGAGCGGCCACGCACCTGCCACTCGCCTGTGATTCCTGGTTTAACTTCTAATCGTCGCCAATGATGTAGCTGATAGCTCATCACCTCAGAAACGGTGGGCGGGCGTGTCCCAACTAAACTCATATCGCCCTTGAGAACATTCCAAAACTGTGGAAATTCATCTAAACTTGTGCGTCGCAAAAAACGTCCGACTCGCGTCACTCGTGGATCATGACGATTTTTGAAAATATTCCCCTTTGCTTGATTATTCACCAAGTGTTGGAATTTATCCGCATTAGTGATCATCGAGCGAAATTTCCACATACGAAAAGGACGTCCTCGATGACCACAACGAATTTGACTATAAAAAATAGGACCAGGATTGTCTATTTGAATTGCAATCGCGATCGGGATCAATAGTATCATTGTGATCAGTAATCCAACTATCGCTCCAAAAATATCCATCAGTCGCTTCGCTCGGCTCAGAGTTGATGGATGAGAAAATTCAATCATTAACTCTGTTTGAAGCGGCGATTTTAGCGCTATTGGATATGACATAGGAGAAAAAACCTGGAAAATTAGTTTCGTAATTTGAGGGAACCATTAGCACTTTCGACTAAAAGGGAAAAATCTTTGGCTTTTTCATCTCTTTTCATCTCTAGTAAGGATGTTTGAATCTTGATTTTTAGTACCTCTAGGCGTGATTTACTTAATTGACTGTATGATTGTAAGTTTCCCAAGGCAATTCCAATAACATATAAAAGCTTCCAGATCTCTTAGCGATCAAGATAACTTAGCTTCCTTATAGTCAGAATAGTCAAACTCAAACATACATGATTAAAATTCCAGAGTCCAAAACTACTTCTGCCTCATTCACATGACAAGCAAATCGAAGAATATCGAAGAACAATTTATTAATTAAAATTTTCAAAAATTTTTGAAATGAATTTGATCGCTTTTAGCTTCAAAATATTCAGCTTGCTAACGACTCATATCAAAAAATTATCTAAGATAGCTATCATTATCAAGGCGATACAAATGATTTACATTGATGGCTTCCTTGTCGCAGAATATGTTTCAAAAATTATGCAGAAAATTACATTGAGACAAGCCAGAAGCGGGAGAATCTATCTTGCGACAGAAGATCCCACGATTTGACAATAGTATCCTGGCAAAACAATTGCTTCAAGACCAGCAGATCAGGACAATCTTCATGTAAACTTCATAGTTTTGTCTTGTCTTTATGGAAATTACACAAGACTTGTGACTGGAGCCACACCTGGGAGGCCCCAATTCGCCGAAGATAGATAAGGTATACTTGAAAATCTACGGAACCACTGTTCGGATTTCGTAACTTGCGTTGTGCCACCACCACAGAGACTAGCCTCTGGCTGTTGACTAAACAATGAGGAGATAGGCCCGCCGTTTGCGATCGCCGCCCCTGCCCCCTAACTGAGCAGCCCCCGTACCAGGTAATTTTGGTGTTCATCCAGTGTGTCTACCCCAACCTATGAGTCCCAGGGAGCTTGATATGCATCGTGCTTCACCGCAATCCTTTCCCTTCCAAACGGCTGGCCAGCTTAGTCAGTACCTATACGAAATTGGTCAATATCCCTTGCTGACGCCTGAGCAAGAAGTTGAACTGGGCCAACAGGTGCAGGCCATGATGCCCCTGCTCAGCGTTCCAAACCCTAGCCCTGAACAAAAGCACACCATTCTACGTGGCAAGCGTGCCCGCGATCAATTAATTCAATCCAATTTGCGTTTAGTGGTTGCGGTGGCCAGACACTTCCAACGCCAGGGGGTAGACTTTCCCGATCTGATCCAGGAGGGGTGTTTGGGGTTGGCACGGGCCGCAGAGCGGTTTGACCCGACGAAAGGCTTCCGGTTTTCGACCTATGCCTATCCCTGGATTCGCCAAACGATCGCTCGCTCCCTAGCCACCCAACCCCGCCTGATCCGCTTACCAGTCCACGTTTACGAAAACCTGAATCGGCTCAAGCGCCTCACCCAATCCCTCACGGCAGAATTAGGGCGGGCACCGACCGTGGCCGAGTTAGCGGCGGGCATGGAAACCAGCCCGGATGAGGTCCAAGCCCTGTTGCTGCATCACCGCCCCACAACTTCGTTGAATATGCAAATGGGGTCAGAGGACAGTCCGGAGTGGATGGAATTAATTGAATCAGAAGAGGCAACCCCAGGGGATTTGTTGGATCAGGAAGCCCGACGCGAGTTGGCCCATCAGTTAGTTAGCCGCCTACCAGAGCGAATGCAGGAGACCATTAACCTTCGCTACGGTATGTCTGATGGGGTTGAACGAACCTTTGTGGAAATCGGCAAACACCTCCAATTATCGAAGGAGCGGGTACGGCAGATTGAGGCGCAAGCGATCGAAAAACTACGAACCGAAATGAAGCGCGAGGAAGCAGTCCCCCTAGCTCGGCACAAGGCGTAGTCCATCCAAAGGCTGAGTGATTTTTGAAACCTGCGTTCTGAACCGATCGCGATCGCCCCATCCCGACGGACGCCTCGTCTTACCTATGTGGCCAAATGCCTGTATGTAGCCACATACAGGCAATGCTAGGCTGATAGGATAAGTTACACCATCTCTTAGCCCAACTCCTGGCTGCCCAAGGCGTGACGCTGTGGGTACTGCCATCCTACCTAGGTGCAAGAACGTCAAGTTGAAAGAACGTTGCCATGCCCCAGCCCCCGCATCCTCCTCCCAACGAAACCCTACCCACAAGATCGGATGGGTCTGGCCCCGATCTGCCAAGTTGGCAGGGTGATCCTCATTCACCCATGCCACCCCAGGAAGCGCTACCCACAATGTACGATCTACCCAGTGAAGATCCGGAGGAGCCGGGGTTGCCGGACGAGTTCCACGATATCCAGCCGCAGTTGTTGCGGGAAACCTGTCAGTCCCCGCTGGTGGGACCAGAAACCCTCTTCTGTGGCACCGATCTCAATCTTTACTATGACTGGCGACACCCCCTCTGGCATAAGCGCCCCGATTGGTTCCTCGTTGTCGGCGTGAATCCGGCCACCCGTCAGGACGAATTACGCTGGAGTTACGTGATTTGGCAGGAGCAGGTGGTGCCGTTGCTGGTCCTGGAGTTACTTTCGCCAGGGACAGAGGGTGACGATCTGGGGCGAACAGTGCGGGGATCGCAGCAGCCACCGACTAAGTGGGAGGTGTATGAGCAAATTTTGCAAATTCCCTACTATGGGGTATTTGATCGTTACGAGAATCACTTTCGCGTGTTCCGGCTCCATGAGGGCTGCTATGAGCCAGTGGATCTGCTAGAACCTCGGTTTTGGTTTCAGGCGCTAGGACTGGGGTTAGGGGTATGGCAGGGGAGGTATGACGGCATAGAGGGCCTGTGGTTGCGGTGGTATGACGCGGAGGGGGTCTGGGTACCTACGCGCCAAGAGCGGGCCGAGCAGGAACGCCAACGGGCCGAGCAGGAGCGCCAACGGGCCGAGCAGGAGCGCCAACGGGCCGAGCAAGCTGAATTAGAAATTGCCCAACTCAAGGAGCGGCTACGATCGCTAGGAATAACGGATGTCAACCTTGGATAGGCCAGTCCCCTCGAAATGGTGGGCGATCGCAGGCGTGGGCCTAGGGGTTCTGATGTTTACCCTGGATACCAGCATGGTTAACCTGGCCCTGCCGACCCTGGTAACAGCCCTGAAGACCAGCTTTACCCTAGTGCAGTGGGTGGTGGTGGGCTACCTGTTGGTGATCACCGCCCTGGTATTGGGGGCGGCCCGGCTCGGCGATATGCTCGGTAAAACATCGGTGTATGTTGGCGGGCTGGTCCTGTTCACGATCGGTGCTCTGTTATCGGGTTTAGCACCTTCCATAGAGTGGTTGATTGGGTTTCATGCCCTGCAAGCCCTAGGAGGCGTGTTTATTTCGGCCTTGAGTTTTGCCATTACCACGGAAGCGTTTTCCCCCTCGGAACGGGGCAAAGCCCTAGGCATTGTGGGGGGAATTCTGTCCTTGGGGCTGGCCGTTGGTCCCCTGCTGGCGGGGAGCCTGATTGAGCTTGCCGGATGGCGGCCCCTATTTCTGATCCATCTGCCGCTGGGGGTTCTGGCCGCCCTGATTATTGCCACGAAAGTCCCGCCTTCTCCCCATACGGAGCGTTCCCAGCCCTTTGACTTTGTAGGGGCCATCCTGATTGCCGTGATGCTCATTGCCTTGAGCTTGGGGATGACCGAGATCCAGCAATTGGGAATCCAGCACCCCTTCTCCTGGTCCCTCTTGCTGGTGGCGGTGATCGGTCTGGGCCTGTTCCTCTGGTGGGAACGACGGCTGGCGATCCCCCTGGTGAACCTGAGCTTGTTCCAGAACTGGACCTTTAGCCTGAGTCTGGTGTTTCGGAGCCTGGTCTTTATGGTCGTGGCCGGACTTGCATTTATTTTGCCATTCTTTCTGAGCCTAGTCCTGGACTACCCACCGCAACATATTGGCCTGTTGTTGATCACCATTCCCCTGTTAACAGCCATCATGTCAGTTGGGTCCGGTATCCTAGCGGATCAGTTTGGCTCCCGAATCATGAGCCTCGCCGGGTTAATGCTGATGGCATTGGGCTGTCTGCTGATCAGCACCTTCGATCGTCAACTCACCGATGTGGGCTATATCCTGCGGGTGGCACCCTTGGGGTTAGGAGTCGGGTTGTTTCAATCGCCAAACAATAGCGCGGTGATGGGCAGTGTGCCGCCGCAACGGTTGGGGATTGCCTCTGGCTTGCTTTCCCTATTTCGCTCCTTTGGCCAAATGTTGGGGGTGCCGTTGGCCGGGACGATTTTTACCGCAATGGTCTGGGCTACGGCTCAACTCCCGATCGGGAGTGATGTGATGTTGGCCCCGGCTGAGGCTTTGGTGGCGGGGATACGGGGGGTTGCGCAAGCGGCGATGTTGGTGTTGGTGATTGCGGCGGGAGTTGGGACCCTGTTCTGGAAGCTGGCCCCCCCAAGAACTAAAGTATCCTAGCAAATGGTGTTGAGGTCACCAGCGGAGCGGTTGGGGGTGGGCGTCGGGCAAAATTCCAGGTGATCGCTACATAACGGTGATAGTCACGATCGCAAAGGGGGAATGCTGAGAAAAGACTGTTCTGCTTCTGGATTACTGCTGCCTCAAGCCCATGTCAACTACCCAAATCAGGTCCTACTACGCCGTCCTTGAGCTTCAGCCCGGTGCTTCCTTAAGCGAAATCAAGCACGCCTATCGCCAATTAGTCCGCACCTGGCACCCCGATCGCTTCCCCCATGATGCCGTGCTGCAAAAGCAGGCCGAGGCCAAACTGAAGGTGATTAATGAAGCCTATGAACAGCTACGCACCTATCAATCCCCTGAGCCAGAACAGGCTACCCCCCGTCCGCAAACCCACACCCAGGTCACAACCCAAGCAGGTGGGGCTGAGGCTTGGTACCAACGGGGAGTCGTTCTCGTCAAGGCGGGGCGTTATGAGGAAGCGCTGGAGGCCCTGACTGCTGCGATTCGGATTGATCCCAACTATGCCAGAGCGTATACCTTTCGGGGCTTTATTAACTCGCTGTTGGGGTTTGAATTAGGGGCAAGCGAAGATTTCCGGAAAGCGAAACACTTGGCAAGGCAAGCGGGTCAGGCCACGGCAACCACGGACTGGACCGGGTCAAAAGCGAGAAATACAGGGCGTTCGCGCAGCGCCTCCACAGGAGAATCGCGTCACACCGCCCCAGGCGCATCGCCTCACCGTCAGACCCGTTCCGCGCCCCCCAATTCCCCACCCCCACCCCCAGCGTCCGCACCGCCCCCAACCGTCTGGCAGAATGTTCAAACCTTGTTGGGGCACCGCGATCGCATTGCCGCGATCGCCCTGAGTCCAAATGGCAAAATCCTGGCCAGTGGTAGTTGGGATAGCCAGGTGTATCTGTGGAACCTACAAACGGGGCAGCCTTTCTTTACCCTCGCAGGTCATAGCGATCAGGTGTGGAGTGTGGCTTTCAGCCCAGAGGGGCAGATCCTGGCCAGTGCCGGGAAGGATGGCACGATTAAGCTGTGGTATGTCCGGGATGGCAGTTTGATTCGTACCCTAGCGGGACACAACAGCCCGATTAAAACGCTGGCGATCAGTCCCGATCGTAAAGTTTTGGTCAGTGGTGACGCCGAGGGCAAGGTCTGTTTCTGGGATTTAAGTGCCGGTAAGCTGATCCGGATGGCGACAAGCCACCAAGGACCCGTTGGGGCGGTGGCCATGAGTCCCGATAAGCAGGTTGCCTATAGCGGTGGTGAAGATGCCCTGATCTGTATCTACCGATGGCGAACCAGCGAACCGCTCCACTTACCCATTCCCCAAGATCAGCCGATCGCTAGCCTGGTCGCTAGCCCAGATGGTTACTATCTCGCCACCAGCAATCACGCCAGTCAAATCCATCTGTGGGCCAATGCTGTCGTCCCTTCGCCACCGCCCCATCAGACGCTGCACGGTCATCGCCAGACAGTCCGAACCTTAGCCTTTAGTCCTAAACATTCCCTGCTCGCCAGTGGCGGTGAGGACTCCACAATCAAACTCTGGAATCTCAAAACGGGTCAAGCGGTGAACACCCTCACGGGACATACGGATGTTGTGACCGCCTTAGCCTTCACTCCCGATGGCAAAACCCTGTTCAGCAGCAGTTTTGATCAGACCATTCAGGTTTGGCGATCGGGCAAGGTTTAATTGCGGCGAAGCAGCCCAGTCGGGGCATACTTCCGAGGACTTTGAGGGGACTTGCTATCGATGCCATAATCAACGCATACCGCAGAATCACCCTACATGTCACTCACAACGATTAAATGGACTGTAGACGATTACAGTACTCACCCGATCGTCAATGACTACTGGCAACCGTTGCTTTTAGATTAAGGAGTAACGCAGCCACTTCATGGAGACGATTGCGATGGGATAGCAGAGAAAAGGGTTCCGAGAAATCATACACCGTTTCTACTAATTTGCAAAAGACAAAATCACTGCCATTGGTCACTAGGCCAAAGCTCGGATTAGTGGCAGCAGCGGTCATATAAGCGAGACATTGGGGAAGTGCTATGTCCACAGCAAACCGCGATCGCTTCGCTTCTACGGTCAAAATCCACAGTTGTTCCCGAACGACCAGAATATCAATACGGCCACAAGCAATTTCATCCCGATCAGGCATACTTAAACTAATCGGGGTCTCGGAACGCACACAGCACGGGGGTTCATGGAAACCAAAATGATTCAATAACGGCGCGACGATCGCCAATAAAATCGTGCCTTCTGTCAGGAGTCCGCTGTTGTAATAGTAATGGTAGCGTTGCCGAAGCTGGTCTAGGAAGGCGTAATCATGATCCGCCAGGTTAACGCCGAGATGTTGCCATTCCGGGAAAAAATCCATATCGGCAGCCCGTTGCAACCCCAAACGATCGTGAAGGGCTTGGAAATTAGTGATCGTGTCGGCGATCGCGAGGGAGGAAACCATAAACGTTAACTGTAACAGGAATGCGCCTGTCGCCATTGTAGCCAAGACCTGACGATGCAACGGTTGCCTGGGGGGTAATCCCTGGGATACCGGGTCAGTGGTGGCGGATTTTGTGCCTGTCCGGCAGTGAGTTGCCTGTCGTCAGCGACCGATTCAGGGCAAGATCGGAGAAAAGTCATCAATGGACCTACGGCCATGCCCGTTACAACGCGACAATTACGCCAGTGGAAACAACAGGGACGCACGATCGTCACCCTCACCGCCTGGGATTATGCGCTTGCGGAAATCCTGGATCAGGCCGGGGTTGATATTATCCTGGTGGGCGACTCACTGGCAATGGTGGCCCTGGGCTACGATACGACACTACCGGTCACCCTAACCGAGATGTTGCACCATGCCAAAGCGGTACGGCGCGGCGTCAAACAGGCATTATTGGTCTGTGACTTACCCTTTTTGACGTACCAGGAGAGTCCGCAACAGGCAATCCACTCGGCGGGGGTGCTGCTGAAGGAGGCGGGGGTGCAGGCCGTCAAGCTGGAGGGTGGGTATCCCACGATCGCGGAAACCGTACTACGGCTAACTCAGGCCGGGATTCCGGTCATGGGCCACTTGGGGTTGACCCCCCAATCGGTGCACCAATTGGGCTATCGGCAACAGGGCCAATCCGAAGCCGCAGGGCAACAAATCCTGGCAGAGGCAATCGCCCTAGAGCAAGCGGGAGCTTTTGCGATCGTCCTGGAGCATATCCCCGCAGCACTAGCGGCCCAAATCACTCAAAAGTTAACCATTCCGACGATCGGCATTGGGGCCGGTCCCCACTGTGATGGTCAGGTGTTGGTTACTGCCGATTTACTGGGATTGTCGGAACGTCAACCCCCGTTTGCCAAGTCCTACGTCAATCTACGGGCGCAGATCGCCCAAGCCGTCCAGGCATATAGTGCAGAGGTTCGCAGTCACCAATTTCCCTAATTCCACCTGGAGCGATCGCTAATCTGGCGCGGTGGGCCAAGCTTCAATATTTCGATCTGCCCAAACCCAGGAAAATAGAGTAAGACAGGGATAGGGGCAACGATTCACCCTCAATGCCCCACGCGATCAAGAAACTCGCTACGGGAACTGCTAGCCCGGAGGTGCCATGACGATCGATTTTAAGCAATTGTTCAATGCTGCTAACCCCAGTCGGGCACTGCGGGCGGACCTGCCGGAGGATCAGCAATACTATATTGACTTTTCGGAGGTGCGGGGGGGCCGGGTGGTTGAGGAGATGCGGGACAACATTATCCTGTTCGCCGATGATAAACCCACCTGTCAACTGTTTACGGGCCATATTGGTAGCGGCAAGTCCACTGAACTCTCGCAATTACACCAGTGGTTAGAGCAAGATGGCTATCGGGTGGTCTATTTCGAGTCGAGTGAAGATTTGGAAATGGCCGATGTCGATGTGGGGGATATCCTGCTGGCGATCGCGCAACGGTTAATGACCCGGCTAGGCGAGTGGCAGGTGAAGACGGAGGCGAAGGGCTTTCGGGCGATCTTGGCGGGGGCGGCGAAGGTGCTGCAAACGGAGATTGATCTGAAGGCGGAAGCGTCTACCCCGTTTGGGGAGATTGTGGCGGATACGGCGACGGGGGAAGCTTCTTTTGCCATTCCTTTGGGCATTGGTAAGTTGACGGCCAAGGTCAAGGAAAGTCCGGAGTTACGCAGTAAGTTGCGCAGCTATATGGAGCCGCAGACGAAGGGGATTTTGGAGGCGCTGAATAAGGAGGTGATTGTGCCCGCGATCGCGACGTTGCAACAACAGGGCAAAGCGGGATTGGTGATTATTGTCGATAATTTGGATCGGATTGATAATGCACCGAAACCTTGGGGGCGGTTGCAGCATGAATATTTGTTTGTCGATCGCGGCGATCAATTGCGACAATTGCAATGTCATGTGGTCTATACGATGCCGCTGGGACTGCGGTTTTCCGCAGACTATGGTCGCTTAACCCAGCGCTTTGAAACACCGAGTATTTTACCGATGATTCCGGTATTGAATCGGGATGGCAGTGTGTTTGAATTAGGGTTGGAGAAGATGCGGCAGATGGTGTTGGCGCGGGCGATGCCCCAGGTGAGCGAGGCGGAGCGATCGGCGTTAATCACCCATTATTTTGATCGCCCGGAAACGTTGGATTATCTGTGTTTGGTAAGTGGCGGTCATGTGCGTAATGTGCTGCGGCTGTTGCAGGATAGCCTGAAGAAGGAGCGGGGGTTACCGTTGGGGCGGGAGTCGTTGGCGGCTGCGATTAAGAAGCGGCGGAATGAGATGATGTTATCGATCGAGGATTCGGAGTGGGAATTATTACGGCAGGTGAGTCGCACGAAGAAGGTGGTGGGGGATGATGGCTATCAGCGCTTGATTCGGAGTTTATATGTGTATGAATATCAAGATGAGGATGGTTCTTGGCAGAAGTGTTGAAAGTTAGGTTAAGCGATGGAAAAAAGGGACAGAATGCAGTA
>JBBILC010000086.1:0-23840 GCA_037445115.1 Coleofasciculaceae cyanobacterium bin_20 | reverse complement strand
GGGGGTGGGTGCGGGGGGGCTAGGTTCGGGTGGCAGGGGCAGGACGGGGGCTGTTTCTGGGGGAGGGGCAGCGGGCGGTAACGGTTGCGGGAAGGGAGGAGCGGGGGGAATCAGATCTTGGGGGGCCGGACGGGCCTGGACAAGGGCGTCATCGCCAATCATGGGCGTGGCGGTGATCGGAGGCGCGGTGGTGGGCGCGATCAGGGCGTCAGGCTGATCCGCGATCGCCGCTTCACGGGCGGGATGACTGAGGCGATCGCGGGCAGGCTCACGGGACTCATCCCCACCCCCAGCATCAGCCAGGTCCTCACCACCTAGGGTTTTGAGCGGGAGGATCGTGGTCCCGGGGCGGCGCTCCCACTCCAACTGCGGGCGGGTAGCCGGGGCCGGGAGAATATCTTGGATGGCAGGGCGGGCTTGGGCCAGCCACGATCGCTCTGGCCATGACGCGGAGCGATCAACCCAGGGGTGTTCCATCCTGTCGGGCCGCGCAGGTTGATAGCGTTGAGCGGTTGTTAACTCCTGTTCTTCTGGTATTGCCATAACCGCTACTGGCAGTGTGGGCGTAGCGAGGACTGCCGTATTGGGCCAGCAAAGTCCCAGGACCACACCGGGGAATACTAGCCAGGAAGGGTAAGGGTGCAGGGCACGATCGCTCACCATAGAACAACTCTCTCACGTAGGTTGGGCAGGTCGGCGTCAAAGGGAACCGCGGGAACCGCAGCAACAGCGGGAAACGCACACCAGGGAATCGGCCACCAGGGAATCGGCTACCCAGAAACTCCACTAACCCGTGCAATCGGCCTGTCTGACTAGCCTATGTCACGGGTCCATAGAACAGACAACCCGGTGATCCCGCCTGAACCGCACATCCCAATGGCAGATGTCTGAATCATTAGCAAGTCCCTCGGTTGAGATCTGCCCCTAATTTCCTGGGGGTTTCCTGGGGGTTTCCTGGGGGTTACCGGAGCTTGTGACAACGTTGGAGGCTTCCAACTGTTAAAGATACAATCGCCCCCAGTCTAGCCCCATTGTAGGGGTTTGGAACAACCCTCATGGAATTTTAGGCCATATAAATCAAAGAATTTTGTCGATAAATCAAAGAATTTTGTCGATCGCGCCCTGATCCCTCGACAGTTTCTGGTTTTTTCGACTAAGCTCTAGAGTAGGTTATCCCTGCCCCAGGTGTTTGGTATGGATACACAGCAGCCTTGTCGTCGAATTCCGAAGTTGCGCATGCCTCGTCCCACTGCTAGCGTCCTGACCGGACTCAGTGTGCTGTTTTTGAGTACGCCCGGTTTGGCTCAGATGGCCCTTGTGCCAAACCACGTGCCGAGCCAAACCCAGCCTGGGCGATCGCAACCTCAAACCACCCAATCTCCTCAGTTCCGGATCAGTGCCTTTCAAACCCCCAATCGAGGGATGCCGGGACGACGGGCTGGGGGGGGCACCCGTGGCGATGACTGTATCCAGGGGAGTGTCCCCTTCCTGTTAGCGCTGTTACCCAGGACCAATCTGGGATTGACCACCCATGCCTACCCCAGTTTTTTCTGGTATTTGCCCCAAACAACAGCCCAAACTGCCGAGTTCCAGCTTCACAAGGTCGGTGCTGATGGGCAATCCCAAGCCCTCCTCTACGAGACAAGCGTACCGATCGGGGGAGGAAATAAGATTGCAAGCCTGACGTTGCCCCAACAGCCTGATATTGCACCGTTGGCCGTGGGAGAAGATTACCAATGGTCGCTGGCCATGATTTGTGATCCGACTAACCGCGATCGGGACTTGCGGGTTGAGGGTTGGGTGCAGCGAATCGCCGACCATCCGGAGCCAGACTCTCTACAGGCCGTGAATTCCTACGACCGGATTTCCCACTACGCCGAGCAGGGGATTTGGTTTGATGCGCTGACAACCCTACACAGTCTGCGGTGTGAGCAGCCCCAAGATCCAGCCCTAGCGGCCAGTTGGGAAATCTTTCTGGCCTCGGTAGGACTGAGTCCAGTGGCCCATCAACCCTTCAGCCAACCCTGTCGTCTCACAGCCTTGGAGAGTAGCACCCAGGAAGCCGTCCCATCCCCGATGTCACCATTATCACCATCACTAAAGTGAGGGCTGGCTAGCAGAAGGGAAATAGCGAGTTTGGACTTAGGCAGGAAAGGGCTGCTAATGCCATCAGTCGGGGGAAGTGATTGGATTCAACAATTTATGCGATCGCTAACCTGGGGCCGTTTAAGGTCTACGTTGGGACAACCCGTAGCCTTAAGCAACGCTGGGCTGGCATGATGACCAAGCTGGAGACAGGCACCTATCACCACCCAACCCTACAAGCCACTTGGGCGAAATGGAAGCAGCAACGGCGCTTCACCTTCCATACCCACGCCGAGGTGGCAGCCATGCCAGACCTGATTGGCCGTGACCAGTTTTTGTTGGATACCCAGGCTATCGCCGCCCCGTCCACCACGCCGCCTGCGCCAATTCCCTCCCCGCTGCCCACCCAACCCATCCACCAGCGGGAATTACAGGCGATCGCGGCTGCCGAAGCCGATCCCGATCTCTACGCCGTTGCCCAAATTGGCACGCTCCTGCTCTATGTGGGCAATACACGGACCCTGAAAGACCGATGGCCCCCCATCCTGGCCAATTTGGAGGCGGGGCGTTATCCCCATGCTGCCCTACAGAACGCCTGGACCCGGTTAGAGGGGCAACGTAATTTTAAGTTCCATGCCCGTAAGACCTTGCTGGAGATGCGTCATGTGATTAATATCGAACAGTTTTTTCAGGATATTCATCTTGATATGGCACCAGAATGATCCCCCGTAACCCATGAAACAGCGAATTCTGGGGATTGATCCAGGGTTAGCCACCCTGGGCTTTGGGGTGGTTGAAGGTCAGTGTGAACAGGTGCCCCAATTACTCGACTTTGGCGTGATTACGACCCCGGCGAAGCAAGATATTGGCGATCGGCTGTGTATCTTATATGACGATTTACAAACCCTTATTCAACACTGGCAACCGGATTTAGTCGCGATCGAAAAGTTCTTTTTCTATCGCATGGGAAACACGATTTTGGTGGCTCAAGCACGGGGAGTGGTGATGCTTGTCTTGGCTCAACATCAGGTGCCCTATGTGGAATTCACGCCAGCCCAAGTGAAGCAAGCCCTGACGGGTTACGGCAGTGCCCAAAAGTATGAAGTCCAGCAGGCTGTTGCCCAGGAATTAAGCCTGGAAACGATTCCAAAACCGGATGATGCTGCCGATGCCTTAGCCCTAGCCTTAAGCGCTTGGTTCCAACGTTAAGCAACACACTTGGGACTGGGTGGCAGCAATAAAGTTCTCGCTTTTACCTAAGGTCTAAAAAATCATATCTTAAAGCTTTGTATCTTAAAGCTTTGCATTTTTGGGTGGGAGCCTTTCTTGAGAAATTCAGAAAAAATTTAGAGTTGTTTTCTGGAAGCGGCTAGATTAGGATGCAGCTAGAATTCTCGTCAGGCTCCGTGGGTATAATATGGCGCTTACAATAAAGACCTTTATTCAAGGACCCCAATCGCTCCTAGTGTTGGGCAGTCTGTTCTCCCTGGCCATATTGACCAGCGGGTGTGGTGGGCAAACCCAGGCCGTGGCCCCGGCTGCTGTCCCCGTGAAGCTCCAGGTGGTGAAGTCGGGCAATGTGGCCGATAGCTCGGAATTTGTCGGGACGCTGGAGTCGAAGCGGCGGGTGATCCTGCGACCCGAAACCAATGGGCGCATTGTCCGGGTGTTTGCAGCCCAAGGGGATTTGGTTAATCCGGGTAGCCCGATTCTGCAACTGCGACCGGAGCAGAACACGGCCCAGGTGGAGCAAAGTATTGCCACGGTCTATGCCCGACGGGCGGCGATGGATAGTGCTGAGGCGGAAGTGCGGGTCGCGGAAGCCGATGTGGCCCGTGCCAATGCGGAGGTGAAGCGCCAGGAAGCGGCGTTCCAAAGTAGTAAAGCCGATCTGGAATTGGCGGAAATTAATTTCAAACGAGCCGAGTCCCTGGTGGCGGATGGGGTGGAACCGCAACAGTCCCTCGATAACCGCAGTCGGGAGCGGGATACGGCGATCGCGGGTCGGGATGCGGCGGCTGAGGCCCTAGCAGCCACCCAAAAATCCCTACAAGCGGCGGAAGCGCGTCTACGGGCCGCTAAGACGGCGGTGGAGCGGGCGGCAGCGGAAGTGGCCCAAGCGCAAGCAGGGGTGACGGTTCAGGAAGAAAGCCTCGGTTTTACCCGTGTAGTCGCCCCGATCGCGGGGATGGTGGGTGACCTGCTGGTGAAGGAGGGGGATTTTGTCAACACGGGCCAGGAGTTGACCCGGATTGTGCAAAATGGTGGCGCGATGGACCTGCGGATCAATGTGCCAGTGGAGCGCCAATCGCAACTCCGTCCGGGTGTGCCGGTGGAAATTATTGATCAGGAGGGAAATGTCATCACCCAAGGGTCAATTAGCTTCATCAATCCCACGGTGAATACGGCCTCCCAGGCGATCCTGGCAACGGTGACCTTCTCCAATGAGGATGGCAGGTTGCGGGATGGGCAGTATGTGCGGGCACGGGCGGTCTGGAGCCAACGTCCTGGGGTGTTGATCCCAACCACGGCGGTTTCACGGGTGGCGGGGCAGGAGTTTGTCTTTGTGGCCACGGAAACCACCGGCGAGGAGAATGCAGCCCAGATGGTGGTGCGCCAAACCCCAGTGAAGTTGGGGACGATCCAGGGGGCCGATTTCCATGTGCTAGAGGGGATTAAACCGGGGGACCAAATTGCGGTTTCCAATATCCTCCGGCTCCGGAACGATGCGCCCATTCAGCCAGAATCCTAGGAGCAACCCCCGATGGCTATTTTCTCGATCGCCGACACCTTCATCAAACGGCCCGTCCTTTCAACCGTTTGTACGCTCCTGATTTTACTGATTGGCGGGATCGCCATCCCCCTACTCCCCATTAATAGCTTGCCGGACATTGCCCCGATCCAAGTACGCACTTCTGCGACCTACATTGGGGCTGATGCGGAAACCATTGAAAATACCGTCACCTCAACTCTGGAGCGGGAGATCAACGGGGTTGAAAATATGCAGTACATCACTTCGGTGAGTACCAATACGGGAGCCAGTAGCCTTTCGACCTTCTTTGATGTTTCCAGTGACAAGGACATCAACCAGGTCAATGTGCAAAACCGGGTTTCTACCGCATTGCCAAGTTTGCCCTCTGATGTGCAGCAGTTGGGGGTCCCGACGCGACTGGCATCCACCAGTATTCTGGTTGTTTTTGGATTCTATGGTGAGGAGGGATCAGGATTAGACTCGCTGTTCATCAGCAACTACCTGGACCTCTTCGTGATGGATGAGTTAAGGCGGTTGCCCGGTGTGGGGGATGTGTCCATTCTGGGGGAACGCAAGTACGCGATGCGCCTCTGGTTAGACCCCAATGCCCTCGCGAGTCGGCAATTGACGGCGGGTGAAGTGGCCGCTGCCCTGCGATCGCAAAATATCCAGGTGGGGGCCGGATCAGTGGGGAGTGAACCCGCCCCGCCGGGTCAGCCCTTTGATCTCTCCCTGCGCGTCCAAGGGCGTCTCGCAGAGGTAAAAGAATTTGAAAACCTGGTCCTCAAGTCGGAAAGTAATGGCACCTTAATCAAAGTCAAGGACGTGGGCCGGGTTGAACTGGGGGCTGAAAACTATAGTGCCTCGGTCAATGTGAAAGGTCAGCCCGGTGTGGGGATTGCCGTCTATCAGTTACCGGGCAGTAATGCGTTGGATGTAGCCGAGGCGGTGAAGGAAAAGCTAACCGAACTCTCCCGATCGTTCCCGCCAGGGATGACCTATCTGCGGGTATACGACGTAACGGATTTTATCGAAGGATCAATCCGCAACGTGGTGATCAGTCTCTTCCAGGCGGTGTCGCTGGTGATTCTGATTATTTTCATCTTCTTGCAGGATTGGCGCACGACGCTGATTCCCGCGATCGCGATTCCGGTGGCCCTGATCGGGGCAATGGCCTTTGCGTTGGCCTTCGGTTTCTCCCTGAATAACCTGACGCTGTTTGGGTTAATTCTGGCGTCTGGGCTAGTGGTAGACGATGCGATCGTGATTGTGGAGGCCGTCACAACCAAGCTGGAGGAAGGCTTATCCCCCAAGGAAGCCGCCTTGGCCTGTATGGGTGAACTCACGGGTGCGGTCATTTCTACCTCGCTGGTGTTAATCGCGGTGTTTGTCCCCGTGGCCTTTTTCCCAGGGTCTACCGGGATCATCTATCAGCAATTTGCGATGACGATCGCCTTCACCGTCGTCTGCTCGACCTTTAATGCGATCACGTTTACCCCCACCATGTCAGCCTTGCTGCTGCGGCCCCCCCAGGAAAAGCGGGGGATCTTGGGCAAGGTGTTTGGTGCGTTTAACCGCTGGTTAGCCTGGATCACTGACCGCTATACGACACTGGTGAGTGGGTTAATTCGTTGGCGTTGGCCAATGATGGGGCTGTTTGCAGCCGGTTTGGTCCTGACTGCCTGGGTTTACGGTCTTGTCCCCACGGGCTTCATCCCAGAGGAAGACCAGGGCTTGTTTATTGGCATTATCCAAGCCCCCGATGGGGTTTCGGTGCAATATACCCAACGGGTAGGTGATGCGGTGATGGCGGAGTTGGATCAGATTCCAGAGATTGAATCTAGTCTGGTGGCCGCTGGCTTTGGCTTAAATGG
Organism: Coleofasciculaceae cyanobacterium bin_20; assembly: GCA_037445115.1. Lineage (GTDB taxonomy): Bacteria > Cyanobacteriota > Cyanobacteriia > B231 > B231 > Trichothermofontia. Next base: position 17,129 of record JBBILC010000086.1, on the reverse strand, counting down.
CAATGCCCCAAACCAGGGGACGTTCTTTGCCCGCCTCAAGGATTGGTCCGATCGTAAGGAACCCGGACAGTCGGTCCAAGCAATTATTCAAAGGCTCAACCAACGGTTTGCCCAAAACCAGGATGCCTTCATCATTGCCCAGAACATCCCCGCCATTCCCGGCTTTGGTAGCTCTGGCGGGTTTGAATTCCAACTCCAGGATCGCAGTGGGGGTAGTCTGTCGATCGATGAATTCTTGCGTGTAGCCCAAGAAATTGTCGCCAAGGCGAATCAGCATCCTGCCATGACCGGGGTATTTACCCAGTTCACGGTGGGAACACCCCAATTGTCGATCGAACTCGATCGCGATCGCCTAGAAGCGATGAATGTGGATTTTTCCCAGGCTACCCGCACCCTCGGTTCATACGTGGGTAGTCAGTACGTGAATGATTTTACCTTCGGACAGCGCAGCTACCGGGTCTTTATCCAAGCCGAGGCCAATTATCGTAATGATCCCACTGATCTAGAAAGTATTTACGTGCGATCGCGTGCGGGGGAATTGGTGCGATTTAGTGAAATTGCCACGATGACTCCCATTACCGGTCCCCAGATTATTAACCGGTTTAACCTGTATCGGGCGATTCGGATTCAAGGGTCACCGGCACCGGGCTACAGTTCCGGACAGGCGATCGCGGCAATGGAGCAGATTTTCCAAGAAGTTGCCCAACCCGGTCTTGGCTACGAATGGAGTGGCCTCTCACGGGAGGAAAAATCATCCGGTGGGCAGGCAGCCGTGATCTTTGCCTTGGGGCTAACGGTGGTTTTCCTCGTCTTGGCGGCCCAATACGAAAACTATATTGATCCGTTAATCATTATGTTAACGGTGCCACTGGCCGTCTTGGGGGCCATGACCTTTGTGGGCCTACGGGGGCTTCCCAATGACATCTACGTGCAGGTAGCCTTGGTCATGCTCATTGGTCTGGCCAGTAAGAATGCGATTCTGATTGTGGAATTTGCCAACCAGGCCCGCCAAGAAGGGATGAACATCGTCAATGCGGCGATTCAAGCGTCCAAAGAGCGCTTCCGCCCGATTTTGATGACGGCGATCTCCAGCTTGTTTGGGTTCTTCCCCCTGGTCATTGCTTCTGGCGTGGGGTCGGCGAACCAGCGATCGGTGGGCACGGCGGTCTTTGGCGGGTTGCTAGTGGCTACGGTCTTGAGTTTCCTGCTGGTGCCAGTGCTGTATGTGGTGATTAAGATCCTGACCGATCGCTTGATCTTCGGTAAATCGGAACCCCCCGAACCGCCTGCGCCACCGAGCAGCGGGGGGAAGACCTTCCCCGATGATGGCAGCGTGCCCCAGGCCAGTGGTTCGCCATCACCCCAGCCCATTCCCAAAATCCAGGGCGAAAACCCAGCTTGAAGAAAGTTGGGTAAATCTGCAAGATCTGCAAAATTTGCACCCCCAGAGACGATTGTTTGGCTTTTATGAGATAGTCAATGATTAGGCTAATGCCCAAGATGCCCAATCACCCCTCTTGAGTGGCTGCCTGCCCTGGGCAGCTTCTGGCTATCACAAAAGCAACGAACTGTCTAGCTCTTTACATTTCTTTGCGTTTATTGATTCGTTGATGGGATAAAACAGATCCGACTCTCGTGCCTAGAAACCTTGCCAGGAAGGTCTTTGACGTTTTTCCTGCTGCCTCTGGGCTGCCCGCTCCTCGGGTCTGTCCCCTAGAGAAATCTATACAGTTCTTAATATTTATCAGGAACTACCCAAAACCTTTTAATCTATTGAATTGAGTTGTCTCATTTTCAGGCGTCATCCTAGTAAACTTTCTTAAATTTCCTACCTGTTTAGGAAAACTGACAAAGAGCGTCTAGATCAGGCACTTTGGTTCAGATTCTGATGCAGTTGTAATCGATAAGGGAGCTTTTGAAATCACATGAGTGTCACGGCAAGTGGTGGTAGCTCGATTGCCCGTCCACAGCTTTACCAAACCGTCCCCGTCTCAACCATCAGTCAGGCTGAGCAACAGGACCGTTTTCTAGAGATTGGTGAACTCAACGAACTGGTCACCTTCTTTAACTCTGGTACCCAGCGCCTTGCGATCGCTGAAGTGCTTACGCGCAACGCGGAAACGATCGTGTCGCGGGCCGCAAATCGCATTTTTACGGGTGGCTCCCCCCTCGCCTTTTTGGAGAAACCCCAACCCCTAGAACCCGCTACTGTTAGCGCCCCGCAAGCCACGGTGGGCATGCAGGAAGCGATGAAACTGGGAACAGCCACCTATGTGGAAAGCCAGGGTGGTTTTTTGGAAGGGGTTCGTTCGCTCTTTAGTGCCACAGGTGGTGGCGTGAGTGGCGGTCCCAGTGCGGGCTTCCGGTTGATCAATATCTCCCGCTATGGGGCCAGCAATATGCAGAAGTCCCTGCGGGACCTAAGCTGGTTTTTGCGGTACATCACCTACGCGATCGTGGCGGGTGATCCCAATATCATCACGGTGAACGTGCGGGGGTTGCGTGAGATTATTGAAAATGCCTGCTCCGGTGAAGCAACAACGGCAGCCCTGCAAGAAATGCGGGTGGCGGCCCTCAGCTATTTCCGTAAGGACCCGGATGGGGGCGCGATCGTCGCCCAATATTTTGATGTCCTGCTGAAGGAGTTTGTGGCCCAAACGCCCTCCAACAAATTGCGTCAACGGCCCTCCCCTGATCTCCAGGGTCTGGCATTGCCCCAGATCTACCACTTGGCATCGGAACGGCGACCCAAGTTTGTGATGAAACCCGGTCTATCGGCGTTGGAAAAGAATGCCGTGGTCAAGGCGGCCTATCGCCAAGTGTTTGAACGGGATATTACCCGTGCCTATTCCCTGGGGTTATCTGACCTAGAGTCGAAGGTCAAAAATGGCGATATCTCCATGAAGGAGTTCATCCGTCGCCTGGGTAAATCGCCCCTCTACCGTAAGAACTTCTACGAGCCGTACATCAACTCGCGGGCGTTGGAACTGGCCTTCCGGCACTTCTTGGGTCGGGGGCCAAGTTCGCGGGAAGAGGTGCAGAAATACTTCGCGATCGTCTCCAGCGGCGGTCATGCCGCCCTCGTGGATGCCCTGATCGACTCCCAGGAGTATGCCGACTACTTTGGCGAGGAGACCGTCCCCTATCTGCGGGGTCTGGGTCAGGAAGCGCAAGAGTGTCGTAACTGGGGACCGCAACAGGATCTGTTCCGCTACAGTGCGCCCTTCCGCAAGATTCCCCAATTCCTCACCACCTTTGCCCGCTACGAACAACCCTTGGCGGATCAACATCCCTACGGTTCGGGCAATGATCCCCTGGAAATCCAGTTTGGGGCCATTTTCCCGAAGGAAACCCGTGACCTTAGCGCCAGCCCGGCGCCCTTTGGCAAGGATGCCCGTCGAATTCTGATTCACCGGGGGCCGGGGATCAACAACCAACTGAGCAATCCGGGTGCCCGTGGCGTTGCGCCCGGTTCCCTGGGAGCCAAGGTGTTCAAGCTGGATCAGTTGCCAGCCTTCAAGGGTAAGAAGTACGACAAGAATGCCAGTATCAAGTTTGGCGAAAGCTCTACCCAAGCGGTCATCCGGGCGATCTACTTGCAAGTGATCGGTCGCGATGTCTACGAAGGGCAACGGCTGAAGGTTGCCGAAATCAAGCTGGAAAACGGCGAGATTACCGTGCGGGAATTTGTGCGCCAGTTGGCCAAGTCGGACCTGTTCCGCAGTCTCTACTGGGCACCCCTGTACGTGGTGAAGGCGATCGAGTACATCCATCGGCGTTTGCTGGGTCGGCCCACCTACGGTCGCCAGGAGATGAACGCCTACTTCGACATCGCCGCCAAGAAGGGTTTCTATGCCCTCGTGGATGCGATCCTCGACACGATGGAATACAGCGAAGCCTTTGGCGAGGACACGGTGCCCTACGAGCGCTACCTCACCCCCGGTGGGTTGGCCCTGCGTAGCCTGCGTCCGGCAGCCATCACGCCCGATCGTGGGACGAAGGTTGAACCAGAAGTCACACCACGCTTTGTCGAACTAGGGACCGTTACTAGCCAACGTACCCTGCCGGATATCCAATTCCGATCGCTGCAAGGGGTCACTAAGAAGCGGGAGCAGACCAAGGTCTTCAAGCTCATCGATCGCTCCGACAAGCCCGCCGTCAACGCCGTTATTGGCGCAGCCTATCGGCAAGTCTTCGAGCGGGATATTGCCCCCTACATCATCAAGAACGAGTTCTCTGTGCTGGAAACCAAGCTCAGCAACGGCGAGATCACGGTTAAGGAATTCATCGAGGGGTTAGGTAAATCCAGCCTCTACATCAAAGAGTTCTACGCCCCCTATCCGAACACCAAGGTGATTGAAATGGGGACGAAGCACTTCCTGGGCCGTGCACCCCTGGATCAAGCTGAAATCCGCAAGTACAACCAAATCCTCGCTTCCCAGGGGATTCGCGCCTTCATCAGCGCCATGATCAACAGCGTCGAGTATGTGGATGCCTTCGGAGAAGATACGGTGCCCTATAACCGCTTCCTCACCTTCCCGGCGGCCAACTATCCCAATACCCAGCGCTTGTACAACACCCTCACCAAGCAAAACAAGGATTTGGTGGTGCCCAGCTTCTCGCCCGTGAAGTCTTCCCTGAATGGGACACTAACCTTTGATACGCCGACGGCAGAAGGTGGTCAGGAGTTAGTGGCGCAACTGGGGCGGACCAGCACAACTAACCTGGCTGGCAACTACCTAGGAGAATTTGGGGTGATTACCCAGTAGCCCGGAGCGATCGGGTAACGCCGGCGATATCGGTTCACTATGCGGGCGTTTGTCCGCAAGCTTACACAATTAACAGCCTCCCGGTTATGCTAGGGGGCTGTTTTTTTCAGGTCGCGGGAGAGTCGTGCCGTGGAGTAGGCATCCTGCCTGCCCCTGAAACCGAGTACACCATGAAGTGCGGCGATAAATTAACAAATGGTGATTAGCGAGTGGGTGATTAGCGAGTGGGTGATTAGCGAGTGGGTGATTAGCGAGTAGTGATTAGTGAATACGGGTATCGCGGGTAATCAGGTAAAAATCCGCACTAATAGAGCTTCTAGTTGCGGTAGTGTCAACAACCCGCGCTCCCACAGGACCATCGGTAGAAACTTCCCATAGGACTGGGCGTAGTCAACCGCAGAACCAATGGCCATCTCTGGCAACGCTAGCTCCTCCTGGAGCAGAGGTAGAATTTCTAGGTGGAGGGCGTTCATGGTTTATACTGAGAGATTACGACTCGAATACCCAATCATATCCGCCATTTCGCGATCCCATTTTGTTGCTTAATGAATATCTAATAAGTGATCTTAATACGGAATAGTGTGTGACTTTAATCACCAATCCCAGCATTCTCCTGTCCCCATGCCGAGGCGTGTCAAGGTATCCTAAAACCATAAACCCGCTCTTACAATTGCTGTACCAGGTTCCATAAACTCACTCTTACAATTGCTGCACCAGGTTCCATGACGATTCGCCGTATTGCTGAACTACTGAAACAGGGCCAACCCGACGAAGTAACCACGATCCAGGGTTGGGTGCGAACCAAACGGGAATTGAAGGAATTTAGCTTCTTAGAAGTCAATGATGGCTCTGGGCTAGCCAATATCCAAGTGATCCTGGAACCGAGTCTGCCGAATTACGAGTCTATCCTCAAGCAACTCAATACAGGCGCTTCTTTACGGGTGAGCGGGACACTGGCGCCTTCCCCCGGCAAGGGCCAACGCATTGAACTGCGGGCGAGCCGTATTGAGATCTTTGGGGAAGCCGATCCGGCGAGTTATCCCCTGCAAAAGAAACGCCATTCGTTTGAATTTCTCCGCACGATCGCCCATCTACGCCCCCGAACCAATACCCTGGGGGCGGTCCTGCGGGTGCGGAATGCCTGTGCAATGGCGGTGCATCAATTTTTCCAAGAGCGCGGATTTCTCTGGATTCATACCCCTATTCTCACCGCCAGTGATTGCGAAGGGGCGGGGGAAATGTTTGCGGTGACGAGTCTGGATTTGCAGAATTTGCCGCGAACGGAGCAAGGCGCGATCGACTATAGCCAGGATTTTTTTGGTAAACCGGCCTATTTAACGGTTAGCGGCCAGTTAGAAGCGGAAATTATGGCCCTGGCCTTTAGTAATGTCTACACCTTTGGTCCCACATTTCGCGCCGAAAATTCCAATACTTCCCGGCACTTGGCTGAATTCTGGATGATTGAACCGGAAATGGCCTTTTGCGATCTGGAGGGCAATATGGCCCTGGCGGAAGAATTTTTGAAATATGTGTTCCAAACGGTCTTAAATACCTGTCAGGAAGACTTGGAATTCTTCAATGAGCGCATTGATAATACGGTCCTGCAAACTGCTGAGCATATTATTACCAGCGAGTTTCGACATATTACCTATACAGACGCGATCGCGCTCCTGGAAAAGGCCGATCGCACCTTTGAATATCCCGTCAGTTGGGGCCTGGATCTCCAGTCAGAACATGAGCGCTATCTAGCCGAAGACCTCTTCAAACAACCCTTAATTGTCACCGACTACCCGACTGAAATCAAAGCCTTCTATATGCGCTTAAATGAGGATGGGAAAACGGTACGGGCAATGGATGTCTTAGCGCCTAAGGTGGGGGAAATCATCGGTGGGTCCCAGCGGGAGGAGCGTTTGGATATTCTGGAACAACGGATTAAGGCCCAGGGACTCCCGATCGAGGCTTACTGGTGGTATTTGGATTTACGGCGATACGGCACTGTCCCCCATGCTGGGTTTGGCCTAGGCTTTGAGCGACTGGTACAATTCATGACCGGGATGACCAATATTCGGGATGTCATTCCCTTTCCCAGGGTGCCCCAGAATATTGAGTTTTGAGTTTTCTTTTAGCCGGAATAGTTGCCTAGAATGCGGGATTGTCTGGCTAAACTTGAGTCTATGGCAAAGCATCCAAATACTATCGTCAGACAGTACACACTCATCCGGCAGCTTTTACTAGGTAACAGTATCGGTGGGTGCGATGGCTAACATGGGGGTTCACCCCAAAGCGGCAGGTATTCCTAATGTACCGGGTTCCCTGACCTATGGTTTGGGGATCGATTTTGGGACTTCTGGCGCACGGGCCGTCGTTATCGATCGCGATCGCTACGTCCACTGGACCCAGGCCGTTCCCTTCACGGCTCCCCCCACAGACCTAGCCTTACCCTGTCCCACAACTTCCCCCTTGAGCACCACTTGGCAGACGGCCTTGCTGCGCCTACTGACCGGAATTCCGGTGGCCCTGCGGCGGCGGATTGCCACGATCGCCATCAACGGTACCTCCTCAACGGTGCTGCTGTGTAATGCGGCGGGCCAACCAGTCACCGAACCGCTGCTCTATAATGATGCGTCTGCGGCTGTGGTCCTGAATCAAGTACGGGCGATCGCGCCCCCGGATCACGTCGTCATCAGTGCCACCTCTAGCCTTAGCAAGCTCCTGTGGTGGCAGGCCCAGGGGATAACGGCAACGGCAACCCCCAAGCAACCCCTCTACCTATTACACCAGGCTGACTGGCTAGCGTTTTTGTTGCACGATCGCCTAGGGATCAGTGACACCCACAATGCGCTTAAGCTGGGCTACGACGTTGTGAATGCGTGTTATCCCGACTGGGTTCTCCAGGCCACCGCCCCCGTCCACCTGCCCGCCGTGGTGGCACCAGGAACTGTGATTGGACCCGTGCGATCCGATCACGCTGAGCGTTGGCAATTGCCCCCGACTTGTCAAATCTGTGCCGGAACCACTGATAGTATTGCCGCCTTCCTAGCCAGTGGTGCCACCACCCCAGGGGAATCCGTGACCTCGTTAGGGTCTACCTTAGTGCTGAAGTTACTCAGTGAGACCCGGATTGAGGTAGCGTCCTATGGGATTTATAGCCATCGATTGGGGGACCGTTGGTTAGTGGGCGGGGCATCTAATACCGGGGGGGCCGTGCTCAAACACTTTTTCAGTGAGGCAGAGTTGGTGGCCCTGAGTGCCCAAATCGATCCGCAGCAAGTCAGTCCCTTGCATTACTATCCGTTACTGCGATCGGGGGAACGGTTTCCGATTAACGATCCCGCCCTAGCTCCCCAACTGGAACCCCGCCCCACAAGCCCGATCGCGTTTTTACACGGTTTATTAGAAAGTATGGCCCGGATTGAAGCCGAGGGGTATGCCCTACTCACAGCCTATGGTGCACCGCCCCTGCAACGGGTTTATACGGCGGGCGGCGGTGCCCAAAATCTGACTTGGACGGCCCTTCGCCAGCGGTATTTGGGGGTACCGGTGTTGCCAGCCGCACAAACAGAGGCGGCCTATGGAACCGCGTTACTGGGGTTAGGATTCGTTTGACAGTAGGATGCCAACCCCGTCAGGGGGAGCGTGCGTTTAGAATTGGGGATGGGGGATGGGAACCCCTGAGCCGAGTTGGGCGTCCCATAGCCAAATAGGAACAAATTCACAGCGATCGGCTATCAGTCGGTTAGCATAAAGATTAGCAAATTGCTAGAACTGTAATGTTTCTTTGATGTTGGGTAGGAAAACGATGACCAATCGATGGATGCAACGGAGTCTGGCCACAGTCGCGATCGCGGGGTGCTTACTGGCGGGCGTTCCTGCTGCCACCTACGCCCAGGGCCTACCCGGCTTAACTGTGTTTGGGGGACCGGGTGAGGGCAATGAACTGCGCTATCGCCTCGACTTTGGCGGGCGGGCTAATGGTTGGGATCGCTATCGTCTGCGGATTCCGGCCAAAAAGCTGAACCTGGCGGCGGCACGGTTTACCGTCACCTACAGCGACAACTTCCGAGGTCAATTCGACCCCAGCCGCATGGAAGTGCGGGTTAAGGGCCAGCGCGTGGCAATGGATGAGGTGATTTGGGATCAGGAAAACAAACGCTTGGAATTTTATCCCGTCGAACCAGTCCCGGCAGGTAGCCCCGTCGAGATCGTCCTGTCCAACGTGAAAAATCCCAGCTTTGGCGGGATGTACTATTTCAACGCCCAAATTGAAACTCCTGGTGATGTTCCCCTCTTGCGCTATCTCGGTACTTGGGTGATTACCATCAGCTAGGGGGACTATCCGTTGACCCTAGTACAGTAAACGCGCGTTTCGCAAGGTTAGCAGTCAGGTTAGTCGCAACGACTTTAGTCGTCGCAGACTCAAGCCAGCACGACAAGCATTGCCGCACTTACTGTTTGGGCGACCCAAGGGGGCTTGTCATCAATACACCCGGCGATCGCGCTCCAGTTGAGCAATACAGCGTTCCACACACCAGGCAAGGGACTGGTGGGGATGATCACGCCGACAATGGGCGATCAACCGATCCGCAGCCCCCACATCCCCCTGCAAAAGCTGGATAAGCCGATCCCGTCTAACGGGTGTAAGCTGAACCAAATCTGGGAGGGGCGCACTGCGATCGCGCTGCTGGAGCGTGCCTGCTTGAGTCAACAGGTTCCCAATCCAGTAAATGAGACCAGCAACAATCAGTAATAAGAGCGCGAACCAAACGGGGGCCTGCCACACAACAACGGCATGAATACCCAGCCACAGACAAAGCCCAACCACCGCAAAGCTAAACAATCGGACAATAACGATCATGTCTATCAGTCTTTACCGGTTGCCACCACTATCCATTAGAGTTCCCAGCCGTTAGCCAAAACTCACGTTTCCGTTCCCCGGTTGGTTGAGCCACGCTGATATATCGGGCTTTAGCCAGGGATTAGGCGAGGGGAACAGTGGATTTTTCCCCTCGCCAGGGGACTAAACGATAAGTTTCTTGCGAAAAGCCCAAGGCAGGCCATGCTTCGATCTACAATCCTGCGAGGGGACGTAAGGAGAATGCCCGTGAAGTCAAGGCCGCTGCCCGCCCAGCCCACAATTCTCGTCATCGCCAATGGCAAGGGGGGGGTTGGCAAAACGACAACGGCAATGGCCCTAGCAGGGATATTTGCCGAAACTTACAAAGTACTTGCCGTCGATGCCGACAGCCAGGGTAGCTTTTCCTGGTGGGTGAAACAGGGAGAGCATACCCTCGGTTTTGATCTTGCCCAAGAAACCGATCCAGATCTCCTGCAAAACCTACGCCGGATTCCGGACTATGAGCTAATCATTGTCGATACCCCGCCTGCCCTAGGGTCCCATGCCCTCGCGGCTGTCGTGCCTGCGGCTGACTATCTGATTTTGCCCACGCCCCCGGCCCCAATGGACCTGACAGCCCTGATTGGGACAGTCCGTGAAACGGTGAAACCAGCGGGGGTTGCCCATCGTGTCCTACTCACCCGCGTTGATACTCGCAGTTTGGCTGAGGCTGAAGATGCCCAGCAAACTTTGTCAGAGTTGGGTATCCCTGCCTGCCAAACGATCGTGCGGGCCTATAAAGCCCATGAGCGTGCCGCCCTCGAAGGCGTTCCCATTCACCAATGGCGGGGCCGTAATGCCCACATCGCCGCCAGCGACTATCGTCTGGTGGCCCAGGAAATCCAGCAGGATTGGAGGAAGAAGCAGTAATGGCCAGGAAACGACTTGGAGATTTATTACGCCAGGAAGCCAACCAAAGTTCGCCCCCTACACCTGATCCGGCTGCGAGTCCTTCCCCAACGCCTGACACCCCGGCGATCGCGCCCCCGGTGACGATTGAAACGGTAGCTGAGGCAATCCCTGCGGCTAGGGGCGAGACAACGCTTGGACGTCCCCGGCGCAGTGCGGCTACCAAGGCGGATCTGGAAGCCACGATCGTTGATCTCACCCAAGGTCTGGCCGCTGAACAACAGGCAAGCGCTACCCTCCGCACCCAGATCGCGACGCTCCAAACCCAGGCTGAGCAAGCCCAGGCCCAAATTACCGAACTGCAACAGGAACTGGCCCAGGCCCAAGCCAGCCACCAAGAGCAGCAACGAGACCTGCGGCAAACCCAACAAATCCAGAAAGAGTTGGCAGAAGCCAAGGCGCTGATTTTGCAACTCTCTGCCGCCAATACCCAGCTAGAAGCCGAGATTGCCCAGCTTAAGCAACCGCCCGCCGCCCCACCGCCGCGTCCGGCACTGACCCGTCCAGCGCTGACCCGTCCTCCCATTCACCCCTGGGATGAACCCAAGCCATTACCGGCCTATGTGGTGCGATCGGAAAGCCTTCAGCAGAGTCAAGCCAATCATCAACCAGGACGCCTATCGGATGCCGATATTGGTTGGGTCGATTAGCTGACTGAGCAAGTGGTCGGTCATGGGCAGTTCTGGTCGCAGGGGCAGAGCGATCGTTTTCCTAGTGATGACTTTAACCGCGAGCCTTCCGGTGTAAACGGCGTCTTAAGGCTGTCCCTAGCTCTGCAACCAGCGGGCCGCATCCTTGGCATGGTAGGTCAGGATGAGATCGGCTCCTGCTCGCTTAAAGCTGGTCAAGGTTTCGAGTGTCACCCGTTGCTCATCGATCCAGCCGTTTAGGGCTGCCGCCTTCACCATTGCGTATTCGCCTGATACGTTATAGGCCGCCACAGGCAGTTGGGTCATTTCCTTGATGCGCCAAATAATATCCATGTAGGCGAGGGCCGGTTTCACCATCACCATGTCGGCCCCTTCGGCCACATCTAACGCCACTTCCTTGAGCGCTTCGCGGGCGTTGCCGGGGTCCATTTGGTAGGTCCGACGATCGCCAAATTGGGGGGCTGAGTCAGCCGCATCCCGGAAGGGACCATAGTAGGCCGAGGCATATTTGGCGGCATAGGACAGGATCGGCGTATCCTGGAAACCCGCCTCATCCAGACCCGCCCGAATCGCCTGCACAAAGCCATCCATCATCCCCGATGGCGCAATAATATCAGCCCCGGCCTTCGCCTGGGAAACCGCTGTTTTCTTCAGCAACTCCAGGGTGGGATCATTCAGCACCCGCCCGGTCAGATCGCCGGTTTCCAGGTAGCCGCAATGGCCGTGGCTGGTATATTCGCACAGGCAGGTATCGGCAATAATCACCAGGTCGGAAACGGCTTCCTTAACTGCTGTCGCTGCCTTTTGGACAATGCCGCAGTCGTGCCATGCGCCCGTGGCATCCGTGTCCTTGGTTTCGGGAATGCCAAACAAAATAATGGCCGGGATACCGAGGTCTTTAACTTCCTTGGCCTCTTCGACGATTTTATCGATCGACAACTGGTAGACACCGGGCATTGACTTCACTTCCTGGGCCACCCCCTCGCCAGGTACTGCAAACAGGGGGTAGATAAGATCATTAACGGTCAGGGTGGTTTCCTGGACCATGCGACGCAGGGGTGTGGTTGAGCGCAGACGACGGGGGCGGTGGGTAGGGAACATGGGGCTATCAGTAAATGGTTTCTCAACGCGGAAATTAACAGCCATCCATAGCGGTCAGCCCGCAGTGGCCATGTTCTTGATCCTATCAAGCTTATTGCCCTCAAAAAATATTGCATTTTGTTAAGAAACTCCTGGCCTCCCAAGCGAGGTATTTCGTACCCCCCAAACCATCGTGAACAGCGCTCACCTCTCTGTCCTCCGTGCCTCTGTGGTAAACATGTAAGCCTAGTGGGAGCGGCGGTGGTTAACATAGCGCACGACCCAATAGCTCGCTGATAGCGCCAGCACTGCACTGGCAAGGGCAATGAGATCGATCGCCTTTTTCTGCTCCAGGTCAAAAATAATAATTTTCCGAGCCATCGCAATCAGCGATGTGACGATGACCAATTCCACCTGAATTAGGTGTTTCCTCAAGTAAGCCGTGATATTTTCCAGGATTTCCAGGGCAATCAGCACATTGAGAAACATGCCGAAAATCTCCAGGAGTGTGTTATTAAATCGACCGTAGGGTGGCGTGAACAAATGGTACGCCAGGTAGCTAACTAACTCGATAATCGTGACGAAAATAACCACAATCATCGCGATCGAAAGAATCTTGGAAACCAGTGACTCCAGATGCTTGAGTAGCTTTAAAAAGTTACGATCTTGCCAGATATAGACAAGCCGTTGCCATAGTCCCTGCCTTTCCTTCATGCCTACCCCCACAGCCCGGTATTAGGATAATTTTAGGGGGGATTGGCTACCAGTACATAGGTTGGGAGAAAGGGGGAACTGGTTTGATCTGTCAGGCAGGCGTTAAGGTTGCCAAGGTCTGGGTCGGCAGGACGCCGTGTAAGTTAACCACCTGACCGATGATCACGATCGCCGGGGCACCGAAGGCCGTTGCCTCCACTTGGGCGACGATCGTGGCTAGTTGCCCGGTCAGAATGGCCTGCTGCTGTTGCGTTCCCCAGCGGATCAAAGCCACGGGGGTTGTCTTGGGTAACCCGGCCTGGTGCAGTTGTTTGACAATCTGGGGTAAGTTCTGGACCCCCATGTAAACCACGATTGTTTCGGCGGCTTGGGCGATCGCGGCCCAGTTGATTTGGGGATGGTACTTGCCTGCTGCTTCGTGACCCGTGACAAACACCACGGAGGAACTGTAGTTGCGATGAGTTAGGGGAATGCCTGCATAGGCCGGAGCTGCTACGCCTGCTGTAATCCCGGGCACGACTTCCACTGGGATCTGGGCGGCGACCAGTGCTGCCATCTCTTCCCCGCCCCGGCCAAAGACAAAGGGATCACCGCCTTTGAGGCGAACCACGATCGCGTGGTGTTGGGCTAAGTCAATCAAAAGCTGGGTAATATCGGGCTGAAGCATGGAGTGTCGGCCCCGCCGTTTGCCCGCATCAATCCGATCGGCTTGGGGATTGATCATGGCCAAAATTTCCGGACTGATCAGGGCGTCATGTACCACAACATCCGCACATTCCAGCAGGGTTTTCCCCCGTAGGGTCATCAGACCAGAGTCCCCCGGCCCCGCCCCCACCAGATACACTTTGCCAACAAACGTAGACGGGCTGGCCGCCGCAGGGGAATGGGAGGTCATAGGGAGGGGAGGAGGAAGGACAGGGGACCCAAGGATTTTGAAGGATTGGTCAATGTGTCTAAGTGGGGAGTCGTCAAGTGTGGGGAGTCGTTAAAACGTGAGTATTAAAAGTCGGGGTTAAATATACCGCAAAATCATCAGTCCAATCATTATAGGCTGAATGTCTAGGCCAGCAGTGTGTTTGCATACCGTGGGGATGCGGGATGGGAGTTATTCTGTCACTCAAGCGATGGCTACTGGCTGTGGCTGCGAGATATAGTGTGTCAGAGGATTGGTCAAGTTTTGCAAGCTAAACAGCGCAGTAGTTTAGGCGATCGCGTGGTTCTGTCAAGGCTAGGGGCGATCGCCCGGTGGGCTATTTTTACGCAGCAGGGCAACTCCGGCTCCCCCACCCAGGGCACCCAGGCTAGGGGGGATAAAAAGTATTTCTCTACGAGGCGGTCTTCTCGCATGGCCTCAATGTCGGCATCGGTGGGGATAGGGTGTTCGGGTTGTTTGAGGCAGCCACGAAGTTGGTTTACCAGGTCATGGCGATCTATTTCCAGGAGCGAGGGTTGCTCCTCGGCGGATAGTTGATCACTTGCCTGTTGTCGTTCTTGCAAGGTCATAATCTGTTTATCAGATAGTACTTACCTTATTTATAAAGGTAGCAGAAACCCCGATTTAGATTCTGTACACATCTTTTCGGTGCCTACAATTGAGGATTATTACTAAAAACGCTTCATCATCAATCTCATATCTAATGCGATAGTCTCCGACCCGAATTCGATATTCATTATCAAAACCTTTTAGTTTTTTGACACCGGATGGACGTGGATTTTCACAAAGGAATAGAATTTTATCCACCACTCGCTGCCGTACCTCGTTGGGTAGGTTGTCAAGCTGTTTTTGTACCGGTTTAGGTGTAACAACTGTGTAGCTCATGGGGCAGTATCGGAGCGATTGGCGATGTAGTCCTGGATGGTTTGATAGTCTCCGGCTTGGTAGGCTCTCCGTGCTGCTGCTATTTCTGCTAAAACGGTGGGATCTTTCTCTAGTAAGTCTTCCTCAATGTCCGCAATCTGCTCTTCCAGCATTTCCAGGAGTTGTCGTTTTTCTTCCAGACCTAGGGAACTAATGGCATCCATCAGTGATTGGAAGGGAATCGGTAATGCAACAATATCTGACACTAGCTATGCCCTCCTCAGGGATTTCATCATCTAAACTTGCAACCATTATCCCAATCTGAATAGCTTTGGCAACCCTGCAATACATCACTCCGATGCCTCGATTCCTACGCCACGGCTATGAATATCCATTGTTTGAGTGGGTAGTGGCACTTTGGTCGTACTCTACGCGATCGCGGCTTCTATCAACACTAGGGGCGATCGTTGGGTGGGCTATTTTTTCGGAAGATGACAACTCCGACTCCCCCACCCAGGGCACCCAGGCTGAGGGTGATGAAGCGATCGGGTAAGGTTTTATCACCAGAAAAGCTGGCATAGATCAAGACACCCACAAAGGTAGCGCAAAAAAGTCCCAATCCGAGACGAATCGTGGTTTGGTTTTGGGCATGGATGTTGAGTTGTGTCTCTTGTTTGCATTTTTCCAGTTGGCGACGGCGTTCCTCGTTTTGGCGATGGTGTTCGTTGGTGAGACGTTGAAGTTGTTCTGAGGAATCGTTAGGCATCATCGGACAATCGCCCCCTCATGGGACAGGGCAGAGGCCGGTTAATTGTCAGGCTTACCAGGCGTCGGTACATCGTTACTCATAAGCTCAGTTCTCGAAAAAATTCATTGAGGTAGCGGGTGGCGATATAGGCAGCATGACGAGCCAGGTAATCTTGATCCTTCCAAATGGCTAGGTGGGCATCGGCTTCACCAGCTTGCGGGCAGTCTGGCACGATCGCCCAGTCTGGATTGAGTCGCTGCAATTCCTCTAAATATTTTTGATAGTTTTGCCGATCGCGATCGCTGGCATTCGCGGCTAACACAATGCGTTGGATGTCGGGGGATGGGGTGTCTGCCGGGGGGGAGGGGGGTGTCGGAATATGATCCAGACGGACGGTTTTGACCTTTGGCTCTCCAGGTAACGACGGAGATGGGGGGAGCAGGTCTGGCGAGGGGTGTCCTGGCCCTACTTGGGCGTGATCGTGGGTATTCAGGCGTTTCTGACGATCGCTTTCTGCCTGACGTAATAGCTTTCTCGCGGTGCGATAGGCGGTATTGAGTTGGGGATGTTGTTGGGCAATCTCGCTGAGGGAGGTGAGGTGCTGTTCGGGGGATTGGGCGATCGCCCACACGTCGTCCGGTAGCTCAACGCCGGTTTCGCGGCAGGTTTCGAGGGCGGTGACAAACGCTTCAACGGCGAGTTGGTCGAGTGGACTGAGCGATCGCATTTTGGTTTAGGCTCCGGGTCCCGTGAGCGTGAAGGCTGCCCAGTAGTAGGGATGCTGATACCGGCACGCCTCTGGGTCTATTGTATCAAGGTCGTTTTCTCTTCCAGGAACTCGCGGACGCTGGGGGAAAGGGCGAGGCGGAGCCAGTGGTCGTAACGGTTCTGGAGTTGGGCGATCGCAGGTGGCGGCTGATCTGGAGGCTGGGGAGGGTGGTGGTGGGGGTGTCGCTGAAGTAGGTGTGCAGGGGCAGGCGGTGGAGGTCGCGGTGGGGGATGAGGGTGAGGTGGGTGAGGTTGGGGGGCAGGTGGGTTTTGAGGGTGTCGATTTGGAGGAGGGTGGCGAGGCGGTGCAGGCGATCGGGCAGGGTTTGGAACCAGTCGGATTTAGTAAATGATGGCGGTTTGGGGGGTAAGGGTTTGCCGCATTTGGGTGTAGGTGGGGGTGTTTGCTGCGGTCTGGGTATTTTGCCCCAGGGCTTACAGGAGCCAGTTCATGCAGGTATTGCGGTGTTTTTCGACGGTTTCTAGTGCTCTGTCAAGTTAACCGTTGTGGATGTGGCGATCGCGTCCTCATGCCGTCCTAATTTTCTCAAAGCAATGCCCCGATTATTCCAGGCAGAATCATCATCAGGATTGAGGGTTCTTCTGGTCATAAGGTTATAAGTCTGGCTTATGGCCTGGAGTTCTCTCAGTATAAGGCTTCCAGGCACTTGACGCGGCAAAAATTTTATGCGTACTGTTATTTCAACCAAGAAAACATCGGATTAAGTGCGAGTGCCTGGTCAAAACTGGTGATCGCCTCCTCATGCCGTCCTAAATCATTCAGCGCCACGCCCCGATT
>JBBILC010000085.1:0-23973 GCA_037445115.1 Coleofasciculaceae cyanobacterium bin_20 | reverse complement strand
TTTGTAGTGGCGACTTTAGTCGCCAAAACGACTTGTTTCTGGACTTTTCAAACACCCTCTCAGGCCCTGTCCAGCCCAAACTTCAGATTGGCTACTGTCCATCAGGTTAACTGGTGAAATAAGGTTGCCAAGATGACATTGGAAAAGAGAAAACCTTCGGGGTCAGTGAGGCGGATCGCTTGCGGTTGGTGGGCGGTGGGGGTAATCTCAACCCACCCCTTAGCCCGGAATGCTTGCAAGCTTTGGAGAATGGTGTTCACGACGGTGGGGCCAAACTGTTCCTGTAGGGCGGCAATGGGTAAGCCCTCGCGCAACCGTAACCCCAACATTAACGTGTCCAGGAGCCGATCGTGGGTCGCACCAGATGGGACCTCAGGATGGGCCAAGTCCGCTGGCGACTCGGTACCCGTCAGTAGCTGATTGACCCACTCGGCATAGGCTATCTGGGTGCGGGGCCGGGTGACGCGATCGCCCCCCAGGTAACTAGCTGCCCCCATGCCAAACCCATAGAAGGGGCGATTCTCCCAATAGACGCGGTTGTGGCGACATTGATAGCCCGGTCGGGCATAGTTGGAAATTTCGTAATGCTCATAACCCGCAGCAGTGAGGGTGTGTTGGGCCAGACGATACATCTCGGCAGTGAGAGTATCCGTGGGGAGGGGCGCTTCGCCCGCCTGGTAGCGATGGCCAAAGACCGTACCCGGCTCGATCGTGAGGTCATAGGTAGACAGATGGGTGGGGCCACAGGCGATCGCCCGCTGGAGCGAGGTTTGCCAATCGATTAGGGTTTGACCCGGTAAACCAGAAATGAGATCCAGGCTAAAGTTCTCAACCCCAGCCCGTTCCAGGTCTGTCATCGCCTGGACGACATCGACCATACGATGGGTGCGCCCACAGGCCGCTAATAATTCATCCTGAAAGGCTTGTATGCCCAAGCTGAACCGATTCACCCCCAACGATCGATAGCCCTGAAGTTGGGCCAGATCAAAGGTACCGGGATCGATCTCCATTGAGATTTCCGCCGTCGCCGCAATGCCAAACTGGCGATCGAGGGCCGTCAGCAGGCGCTCAACCTGGTCAACTGCCAGCAGGGAGGGCGTCCCTCCACCCAAAAACACCGTGGTTAAGGCTGGACCACAGCTGGGCATCAAACAAATTTCCTGCTCCAGGACCGTTAAATAGTGGCGAATGGCCCCCGATGCTTCCCCCCGGCGGCGATCGCCCAACACGGAAATGGCAAAGTCGCAGTAATAGCACCGCCTGCGGCAAAAGGGAATATGCACATAGGCCGCCGTCACGGATTCAGTCATCACGCACCCAGGGGTTAGCTAACCCGCGATCGCCGAGGCTTGTTGATAGGTTTGCTCCGTCACCTTGGCTAGCCGCCGCATCCCCGTCACGAGATCCGCTTCGGAGGCCGTCAAGCTGATGCGCAGGCATTGGTGGGCGTGGGACCAGGGTTCCTGGAGGCCGGGGAAAAAGGGACTACCGGGCACCACGATGACCCCCAACTGCTTCAATTCCTGGTAGAACTGCCAATCGGTAATCGGTAAATCTTCCAACCATAACCAGGCAAAAATCGCCCCCTCCCCCGTATGCAAGAACCAAGGCAAATGGCGAGGCATGGCCTCATCTAAGGTGGCTTCCAGGACGGCAAACTTCTGCTGATAATGGGGCCGAATCACCTTGAGGGCGATATCAGCCAGAGCACCCGACGCGATCGCCCGTGCGGCGATCGCCTGTCCATAGCGAGAGGAGTGAATACAACTATTGGTCTGGAAGCCTTCCAACACCTGAATGATGCCCTCATGCCCAATCGCCACCCCAATTCGCTCCCCTGGTAACCCAGCCTTTGACAGGCTCAGGCAGTGGACAATATTGTCCCCAAATAAGGGCATCATTTCTGTAAAGTTCAAGGCCGGGAAAGGCGGACCATAGGCGGAATCAATAAAAACCGGGATATTATAGGGAGCTGCCAGGTTAGCAATCCGTTGGACCTCCGCTTGGGTCATGACGTTACCCGTCGGGTTACAGGGGCGTGAGAACAAGACCATACCCGTTTCCGGGCCAATTTCCAAATGGTTAAAGTCGGGGCGATACTTGAAACGATGGTCGCCGATGAGGTCGATCGTCGGTCGGTGGGCGATCAGGGCTTCGGGGATCAGACTAACCCCCCCATAGCCGGTATAGTCAGGGCAGTGGGGTAGCACAATGTGCTTGAGTTCACCCGTCTCGGTATAGCCGCCAAAGGAATTGGCCGCAAAAAAGTAAAGGGATTGGGAGCCAGGGGTAATCAGGACATTACGGGGGGTGAGGGTCAGGCCATAACGCTGGTTGAAGTCCTGGACGATCGCATCAATCAGGGGTTGATAGCCTTGACTAGAACCATAGCGGCAGACCACTTCCCCGTATTCAGGGCTGGCCAACAAGTCCGCCGTACAATCCCGCCAGAGTTGCTCCACCTCCGGTAAAATCACCGGATTACCGGCACTGAGGTTAATAAATTCGTGCCCATGCCCCGCCTGCAAAGTTTCAATAATATCCTTCATGATTGCCCGCACCCCCGTCAGGTGGGACATTTGTTCACCAAAGTGGGTCAGGGCGGGGTCCATAAGCACTAGCAATTTACTGTTAATACAAAGGTTAATCTCCCCATAGTAAGCCAATCTGACAAGACGTTGCCGGGTCCAAGCTAGGCAAATCGTGACTTGGGCAGGGCTAGGGGCCGATCGGACGCGAGTTAACCTCTCACTGTAACACTTGATTGACGAAATTTGCCTGAGATAATAAATAAATCTTATCGAGAACTTATCGAGAAGAGCGCATGCCTCATCTGGGTGCTTTCTGCTGTATTAAGATAGACAATTTTTTAACATCAACATAGTCTTTCCTTAATATTTCCGTAAAAACCCGCCTAGAAGCCGATTTCTTGGGTGCTAAGATTGCGATGAACGCCTTTTTACCTGAATCTGAGTTGAGGATCTGCCGTGATTCGCTCTATTCCCATGACGTACCAGGCCCTAGCCCCCTTAGCCCCCGCTGCCACGGATCAGAATCGTTTGCGGCTGCTGGCAGGTTCAGCCAATCTGCCCCTGGCACGGGAAGTGGCCCGCTACCTGGGGATTGATCTGGGGCCGATGATCCGTAAGGAGTTTGCCGATGGGGAACTCTACATTCAGATTCAGGAGTCGGTGCGGGGCTGTGATGTCCACCTGATTCAGCCGACCTGTCATCCCGTCAACACCCACCTGATGGAGTTGTTGATCATGATCGATGCCTGCCGCCGAGCCTCCGCCCGCCAAATTACGGCGGTGATTCCCTACTATGGCTATGCACGGGCCGATCGCAAAACCGCCGGACGTGAATCGATTACTGCCAAGCTGGTGGCGAACCTCCTCACCCAGGCCGGGGCCAGCCGTGTTGTGGCGATGGATCTGCACTCAGCCCAGATTCAAGGCTATTTTGACCTACCAGTGGATCATGTGTATGGCTCCCCCGTGGTTGTTGATTACCTGGCCAGTAAACAATTGTCGGATTTGGTGGTAGTTTCGCCGGATGTGGGGGGGGTTGCCCGTGCCCGTGCCTTTGCCAAGCGGCTGGATGATGCCCCCCTAGCCATTATTGATAAACGGCGGCAGGCCCACAATGTTGCCGAAGTGATGAATGTGATCGGGGATGTGCGGGGAAAAACTGCTGTCCTGGTGGATGACATGATCGATACGGCGGGGACAATTTCGGAAGGTGCCCGTTTGCTGCGCCAGGAGGGTGCCCGTCAGGTCTATGCCTGTGCCACCCATGCGGTGTTTTCGGGGCCTGCGGTTGAGCGACTGGCGGGTGGCTTGTTTGAAGAGGTGATTGTGACAAATACGATTCCAATCCCGGCTGACAAGCGCTTTCCCCAACTCACCATCCTGAGTGTGGCTAATCTCATTGGCGAGACGATCTGGCGGATTCATGAGGATAGCTCGGTAAGCAGTATGTTCCGTTAATGCCGATCGGTTTGCCTATGGCCGCGTTACCTCCCCAGGTTCTCGCCACCCTCCAATCTCTCCAGACCCAGGCCGATTCCCTATTGCTGTATCAAGGTGTCCTGCGAGGTCCCGTCGGGCAAGCCTTTCGGACCCTATTGGCCACCCTTCAGGGGGCGAGAGCCGTGGGGGTTGGATCGGGGAGGGAGATCACCCCTACTGATCGCGCTGCTCTGATTGCCTATGGGCGCTGGTTTCATGCCCTAGCGGCGATGGGTCAAACCTGGCCAGAGGTTCTGATCACGGGGATTTTACGGGACGATAACCCCTTCAGTCAGCAGGCCCAGAGGCGGGGCGAGTTGCCCGCTGCCCTAGTCACTGCGGCACGGCAGGATTTGGCCAATCTCCAAGCGATCGCCCAGGTGGATGTGGGCCACCTCAGTCAGTGGGTGCAGGTTCATGCGGAGATGGCTGCCCCCCCGATCGTATGGCAGTTACCGGCGGGCGATCGGTTGGCAGACGTTGGCGCGTTAGCAACGGCCTTGACCCTTGCTTCTGCTTGGCCGGATTTGATTGACCAATTGATCGATCATTACCGACAACAGGGAACTGGCGTCTTGGCCAGTTTCTCGGCGCTACGTTGGCAGGGGGGACAACTGCTGGGCATTCCCCAGCCCGATGGGGTGGCGATGGCGGATCTGGTGGGATATGACTGGCAGCAACGCGCCCTGCTGCAAAATACGGAGTTTCTGGTCAGGGGGTATCGGGCACTGAATGTGTTGCTCTATGGCAGCCGAGGTTCGGGGAAGTCGTCGTTGGTGAAGGCTCTCCTCTTGGCCCAGGGTCCCAGCTCATCGCAACCGTTCCAGCAACGGGGGTTACGCCTGATCGAAGTGGATAAATCCGATCTTCAGGATTTACGGACGATCGTGGCCCAACTGGCGGGTTTGCCCCAGAAATTTATCCTGTTTGTAGATGATCTGTCCTTTGAGGAAGCGGAATCCACCTATAAGTCGCTCAAGGTTGTGCTGGAGGGAACCCTAACCGCTCGGCCCCCCAATGTCGTGGTCTATGCCACATCAAACCGCCGTCATTTAATCCGCGAGTTTCTGGGGGATCGTCCCCCGCCGCGTGAGGCCGATGAGGTCAATGCCTGGGATACGGTGCAGGAAAAGTTATCCTTTAGCGATCGCTTTGGCTTAACGCTAACCTTTCCGCCTGCCGATCAGGATACCTATCTGCAAATTGTGCAGCATTTAGCCCAGCAAGAGGGCATCCCGCTGTCTCCAGCCGAGTTGACCGATCGGGCCTTGCAATGGGCGACCCGTCACAATGGGCGATCGGGCCGTACAGCACGTCAGTTGATTGATTTCCTCCAAGCTGAGTTGGCTTTGGGCCAACCCGTTAACCTCAGCGCTTGATGCCTTAGGCCAGGGTCAATCCTGACCGTGCTTCTTAGAATTCGATCCCTGCCTGGGCCTTGATTTTTTGCTCCCGTAGGGGATGTTTGATGAGGGTCATTTCCGTGACTAAATCGGCCTGCGCAATCAGGGCAGGCGGTGCGCCCCGTCCGGTGAGAATGACGTGGGTATCGGGGGGTTTGTCAGCCAGCCCAGCTAAGACTTGCTCTGTTGATAGGTAGCCATGCTTGAGGGCAACATTGACCTCATCCAGGAGGATCGTGCGGAAATCCGGATTTTGCAAGAAGCTAAGGGCTTTCCCCCAGGCCTGTTGGGCCATTGCCCGATCGCGATCGCGATTCTGGGTTTCCCAAGTAAACCCTTCCCCCATCGCATGGAATTCCAATTGGGGTACTGCCCCAGGTTGGCTTGTGGACCAGGGGGCAAAGGCCGCCTTTTCGGCGGGTTCCCAGGCTCCCTTGATGAACTGCACGACAGCCACCCGAAACCCATGACCGAGCGATCGCAAGATCATGCCCAGCGCCGCTGTCGTTTTGCCTTTGCCATTCCCGGTATGCACAATGATCAACCCCTTGGTTTGGGTACATTCGGCAAGGCGTTCATCCTGAACCTGCTTGCGCCGCTGCATTTTCTGGCGATATTGCTCCGCCGTCAGGTCCGCGATTGGAGTATCAAGGCTATCGAGATCGGTCATTGTTGGGCCAGAGTATAAGGGGCGGGCCGGTTGTTAGCCAGATCGGCCCCTTTATTGTACGTCCGGAGGCGATCGCACAATGGCATAAAGCAACGAAATTAAATAGACTCAGTAGATTCTCCTGCGGAGACACTACGCGAACGAAAAACAGTTGTGGGGTAGGCATCCTGCCTGCCACCGAGACAGCCGAGACGGCTATCCCAGGCTCAAACAGTTGTGGGGTAGGCATCCTGCCTGCCACCGAGACAGCCGAGACGGCTATCCCAGGCTCAATTTGTGATCTACTGAGACTGGCTTACTCAAGACCCCAGGAGTCATTTATGGATAAACACCCCTTAAAACAGGAAATCGCCAAAGCCGACCAGGCGATCAACGAACGCGATTTTGAGACTGTAGCCGCTTGCTATACAGAAGAAGCTGTCTTAGTTGTTAAGCCCGGGACGTTGGCGCAAGGTCGTGAAGCGATTAAAGCGGCTCATCAGAAAATCTCTGACTATTTCAAGAATAGTCTGCATGTGTCGCAAGGTGACATGGTGATTATTGAGGCAGGGGATATTGCCCTGGTTTTATCGAAGACCTATATTGATTCTCCTGGCAAGCGAGATTCAGAGTTTTCCAGTGAAAGGGACGCTATTTACGTCTATAAAAAGTCTGCTGATAACCAGTGGTTGTGCGCTATTGATAACTCCTATGGTGTAGAGCTATTAAATAGCAACAACGATTGTCATCCATGAGGCTAATTCACGATCGGGGGGGACACCCTCAGCCCAAGATTTGGTACGTTCGCTCCCCAAGCTAACTGACTCGGCTCAACACTTTTGATACCTGAGCTATAAAACGTCATGCAAGTATATTAGCGCAATGTTAATATTGTTTGCATACGGTTAGTGGCGAGGGGAAGGTTTGTCAGGAAATGGTCAAAAACCGAGGGTGGTTTTGGGTATTGGTGTTAGTGGGGTTGTTGGCAGCATGCGGTGTGTCCAGGAGCAACCAGTCGCCCGCTGAGCCTGACGTTACTACGACGTCAACGGCTGCGCCAGTTACTTTAACGGTTTCAGCGGCGGCTGATTTGAATTATGTGTTTCCAGAGATTGGCCGGTTATGGGAGCAGGAAACAGGGCATCGGGTGACATTCAACCTGGGTTCAACGGGACAACTGGCGCAGCAGATTGAGCGGGGGGCATCGGTAGATCTGTTTGCAGCGGCTAACAAGAAATTTGTCGAGGATTTAGACCAAAAAGGGTTAGTGTATTCCGACACAAAGGCGTTGTATGGTGTGGGACGACTAACCCTGTGGCAACGGGAAGCTGGCCCACACACCATTGAGAATATCCAGGACTTAATGAATTCGGAAATCAAGCGGGTGGCGATCGCCAATCCCGATCATGCCCCCTATGGTGTGGCGGCGCGGGAAGCCTTGCAGTCGGCGGAGATTTGGGAGGCGATTCAACCCAAACTGATCCTGGGGGAAAACATCCAACAAACCCAGCAGTATGCCGAAACAGGCAATGTGGATGTGGCGATCGCGGCCCTTTCCATTAGCGTTGAGAAACCAGGGGAATGGGTCCTGGTTCCTGAGGAACTTCATAAACCCTTAGAACAAATGCTAGCCATTCCCAAAAGTGCGGCCCATCCAGAGGAGGCCAAACAGTTTGCCATCTTTATTAATAGTGAGCAGGGAAGACTTTTAATGCGGAAGTATGGCTTTGTCATGCCTGGGGAGGAACCCGTCGCATGATTTGGCAACCTGCCATTTTATCCCTCCAAGTTACTGTTCTGGCGAGCTTGCTGATCTTCAGCCTGGGCCTTAGTTTGGGAGTTTTTCTGGCAAGAAAACACTTTCCTGGGCAGATTTTTGTGTCTACTGTCCTCAACCTACCCCTGGTCTTACCTCCCAGTGTTGTGGGCTATTTTTTATTAATTATCTTGGGTCGAGGTAGCCCGATTAAAGAGTGGTTGGGTATTGATTTATTGTTCACCTGGCAGGCCGGGGCGATCGCCTCAACCGTGGTGGCGCTGCCCCTGATGGTGGAATCGACTAGGGCCGCGATCGCCGACGTTAACCCAGAACTGGAAGCGGCTGCCCGCACCCTAGGCTCAACCGAGTGGGAGGTACTGCGGCGCATTACGATTCCCACTGCCTATCGCGGTATTTTGGCGGGTCTCGGACTCAGTGTGGCCCGCGCCTTAGGTGAATTTGGCGCAACCCTGATGGTCGCGGGTAATATTCCGGGGCGCACCCAAACTCTGCCGCTGGCGATTTACGATGCCGTACAGATGCAGCGTTATACCCTGGCCAACATCATGGTAATCCTCATGACCACGATCGCCTTTGCGCTGCTCTGGTGGGTCAGGCGTATCGAAGCACAACACTCCCACAGTCAACAGCAACCCAGTCAACAGCAACCCAGTCAACAGCAACCCAGTCAAGGGCAAACATCCCCCCGGAACCGCCCTCGCGCAACCCATCCCTGCCATGAAACTGATCGTCGATATTCAAAAACATCTGCCCCATTACGACCTAGACGTCAGCTTTAGCCTTGCGGGCGAAACCCTAGGTATATTGGGCGCTTCGGGTTCCGGCAAAAGCATAACTTTGCGTTGCATTGCCGGGATTGAAAGCCCCACCAGGGGCACTATCGTCCTGAACGATCGCGTTTTATACGATTTTCGTCAAGGGATTAATATACCAAGCCGCGATCGTAAAATGGGTTTTTTATTCCAAAACTATGCTCTTTTCCCGCACTTGACCGTGGCGCAAAATATTGCCTATGGGTTGAAAAAATTTCCTAAGGCAATGGTCAAACACCAGGTTATGCGGCACCTCGATCAGGTCAAACTCAGTGGGTTAGGCGATCGCTACCCCCAGCAATTATCTGGCGGGCAACAGCAGCGGGTGGCATTAGCGAGAGCGTTAGCCCCTGAACCCGATCTGTTGTTATTAGACGAGCCATTTTCTGCCCTGGATACTCATTTACGCAACGAACTCGAAAACCACCTGATCAAAACCCTCGCTGGCTACCAGGGGCTTACCCTATTTGTCAGCCACAATCTGGAAGAAGCCTATCGGGTTTGTCAGAAGTTACTGGTCCTGGATCAGGGGCAGGTAGCCGCAGTGGGAGATAAGCAAGCCATTTTCGATCGTCCCAGTACCCTAGCCGTTGCCCAACTGACCGGATGTAAGAACTACTCTCGCATTCACCCCATAGATCGCTATACACTTCGCGCTTTAGATTGGGCCTGCACACTGCAAACGGCTGATCCCCTTTCTCCTCACCACACTCACATCGGCATTCGTGCTCATCAAATTACTTTTTTAGAGAGTCTGGATCAGTCCCCCATCCAACCCAATACCTTATCCGCCTGGGTCGCTTGGACAAGTGAAACTCCCCATCGAATGACGATCTATCTTAAGCTAGGAGAGCCGTCCATTGATACCAATGATTACCATCTTCAGGTAGAAGTATTTAAAGAAAAGTGGGATCGGTTAAAAAAACGCCCCATGCCCTGGTTAGCCTGTCTGAGCCGCGATCGATTAATGTTACTAAAACCCTAAAAGGTCGTGATCAAAGTATTGAACACAGGAGTAGCTTATAATCTCAGTTAAGAGCATCTCGGAAAATAGCCCAAGGGATCTCAGGATGAAATCATTGATGAGCTTATCGCAATCAACTGTGGGAGCGGAATTTAGGGTGAGGGGTGCAAAAGTGGGATACACCCGTTGAAGTTATCCTGGGTAACTGCGTATTCCCTGCCCATCACGGGCCACCATCACCCTGCGTAAACCGCACAAAATGCGTAGGTTAGCTTTGGACGGACAAGGCATCGAGATATGGCCAACCCTTTAAGCCCAAGTCACACTGCATTCACCCTAACCTACGCCCTAAATTCACTTAGCCCCAACGCAAGGTAATTAACCTTGGTTGGCAATAGCCACCACCTTTTCAAAGCTAGTCGGATCGAGGACTGCCAGTTCCGCCAGCATCTTGCGGTTTAGCTGCACATCCGCCTTCTTCAGGTTGCCAATTAATTGACTGTAGCTCATGCCGTGCTGACGCGAGGCGGCGTTGATCCGGGCAATCCAAAGACGACGGAAATCGCGCTTACGACGACGACGATCGCGGTAGGCATTGCGTAATGCCTTCATCACCTGCTGGTTAGCGGTACGGAACAATTTCGAGTGGGAGCCACGAAATCCCTTCGCCAGCTTAAGAATTTTCTTACGACGTTTGCGGGCCACATTGCCGCGTTTAACCCGTGTCATAGTTGCTATTGCCTAATAGGTTGATGATTTAACAAACTGCTCCCGGACGAACCATCTCTGGTCAGTAGACCCTTACCAGCAATGACGTTACAGATAGGGAAGCATCAAACGCACATTCTCTTCATTGGTCTCATCCACCAACGCCATGTTGCCAAGGCGACGCTTGCGGACAGGACTCTTCTTCTGCAACAGGTGGTTCCGATTGGCTTTACGGCGGGCAATTTTTCCGCTTCCGGTTGCCTTGAAGCGTTTTGCTGCCGCCCTGCGAGTTTTTAGCTTGGGCATCAGACCTGATCCAATTCAGCACAGTCTATAATTCTACTGTAGATAGGTGCATTTGTGCAAGCTAAAAGGGCCAGAGCGATCGCAGTGCCCGCCGAATCTGGAGCAACAGGACGCCCTGCCGCGCGTCCACTGGTAGGCTGAGTTCCGGGTGGGGATTGTCCTGCTGTTGTGATTGGAACTCGGCATAGTCTGCCGCACTCATGGGTTTCCCGTCGATCGGCGATCGTACCTCGGTAATAATTTCCAGGCGCAGGACCTCCTCCGGCACGTCATCGGGAGGGGGCAGGGGCATCGGAGACCCGGCTGGCGATGCGACTGGGGAGCCGGGCAGACTCAGCAGCAGCCCGCTTAAACAGGGAAACAGCGTCGGAGCAATGGAGGGCATCGTCTCAACTGTTAACGCATGGCTATTCAAACGCACGGCTATTCAAAGTATAGGGGGTATCTTAGGACGGCGGGCAAGCGGGTCGAGATTATTCGCGATCGGGGTATCTGCCTAGCCCGCGTCAACGGCCACAGTAATCCTTCAGTGCATAGACCACCTGGCTTTGTTGCGCTGCCGTCAGTTCCGGAAACAGGGGCAACGACAGCACTTCCCTGGCTAATTGCTCAGCGATCGGTAGCTGACCAGACTGGTAACCGAGGTGTTCATAGACGGGCTGGCGGTGTAGGGGAATCGGATAGTAGACCATTGAGCCAATGCCACGGCTTTGGAGGTGTTGCCGGAGGGCATCCCGACGGTTGCTTGCCCCCGCATCTCCCGCCACTTCCGTAACGCGCAGGGTGTACTGATTCCAGACACTCTTCCCCCCAGGGAGGGTCTGGGGGGGGAGGATGCCGGGGAGGGGTTGGAGCAGGCGAGTATAGCGATCGGCGGCCTCCTGGCGTTGGGTATTCCATTGGTCCAGGTAACGGAGCTTAATGGTCAGAATCGCGGCCTGGATGGCATCCAACCGACTGTTGACCCCACCCATTTCATAAAGATAGCGCTGGCTTTGGCCGTGGTTTCGCAACATCCGCAACTTAGCCGCGATCGCCGCATCCGAGGTTGTCATGGCTCCACCATCGCCACAGGCCCCCAGGTTTTTGGTGGGATAGAAACTAAAACACCCGATCGTGCCCCAACTGCCCACCGGGCGATCGGCCCAAGTCGCACCCGTGGCTTGGGCACAATCCTCAATAATCGCCAACTGGTGGCGGGTAGCGATCGCGCTCAAATGGGTCATGTCCACGGGCTGGCCAAACAGATGGACGGGGATAATGGCCTTTGTCCGTGGCCCGATCGCCGACTCCACCTGCGCTAAATCCAGGTTATAGGTCTGGACATCAACATCAACAAACACGGGCGTTGCCCCTACCCCCTGGATCACCTCCGCCGTGGCAATGAAGGTAAAGGGCGTGGTGATCACCTCGTCGCCCGGTCTAATGTCTAGTGCACGCAATGCCAGGAAGAGGGCATCGGTGCCGGAATTACAGGCCACACAGTCACTCACCCCCACATAGGTGGCAAATTGCTGTTCAAAGGTTTCAACCACCGGGCCACCGATATAGGCACCAGAGGCCAAGACCGCTGCCACCGCCTGGGTGATCTCATCACCCATTTGCTGATACTGTCCGACCAGATCGAGGGGGGGAATGGTATTCACAAACAGAAATTCCAGTACAGAGCAGGGAGTAGGGCAAGGAGGGTACCGGGCATGAGCCGTGGGGAAGGGACCTCCCGGAGGCTGCACCAGGGCACAGGACTCATCCCAAGCATGGGTAAGCCTGACCTTCATAGAACCAAACTTTGTCCGAAAAAGAAAGTCACTAGCGGCCACCCAGTCTAGCCAGTCGCCCCCTGGAACGCGATGCACGTGCTAGGGTAAGCAGTACCCTCTCCCGTTGTGCTAACCGGGCTAAAACCGATGATTGAACTGAGTTTGGGAGATCTCCTCTGGGCGGCTGGGCTGATGGCGATCGCGATCGGACTATCCGCATGGCAACAGCTAGACCTCGCGAGCAGTCTGGCAATGGCCACGGCCCGCACGACGCTGCAACTCATAGCCGTCGGGTACTTGCTGGCGATCGTCTTTAGCCTCCAATCCCCGTGGGCGGTGCTGGGGGTGGTGCTGGTGATGAGCACGATCGCGGCGGTCGTCGCCCGGAACCGCATTAGCAAACGCTTTGCCCGTCTGTTGCCCCTCGTGTGGGGTTCAATTCTCATCAGCACAACCCTCACCCTCGGCTATGTCACCCTGCTGGTGATTCGGCCCCCGGTTTGGTATGAACCACAATATCTGGTTCCCCTGGCTGGGATCGTGTTAGGGAATGCCATGAACAGTAGCGCGATCGCCGGGGAGCGGCTGCTCAGTACGGTTAAAAACAGTCGGCTGGAAATTGAAACCCACCTGAGTTTAGGGGCGACGCCCCAACAGGCGATCGCCACCTACCGCCGGGAAGCCATTAAAGCGGGTCTCATCCCGATTATCAATGCCATGATGGTCGTCGGCATGGTCACCCTGCCGGGAATTATTACCGGTCAACTCCTCAGCGGGGTCGATCCGTTTATGGCCTCCCTATACCAGATGTTAATCATGTTTATGCTGGCCTTTGCCAACCTCCTCTCGGCCCTACTTGTGACCTGGGGACTTTATCATCAGTGCTTTAATCGCGCTGCCCAACTCATTTTGGAATAGGATTGTTAGCGCCGAGCTAAGCCACCAGCGGTTGACATAAATGTCCCGCCAATTCACGTTCCTGCTCCGCCAAGGCTTGAATGGATTGGGTGATAACCGCTGGGATGGTCAAGCCCGCCTGGTGCGATCGCAGCCATTGTTGGGCCGTATTGCCTTCCCGCAGCAATTTTTTCACCGGGGACAGGAAGCACTTAAAACCCCGTTGTTGGCCGTAGGCTTCTACCTCGGTGTAGAGTTGCTCAATCCATTGCCGTGCGGTGATTTCCCGGCCATCCTGCCAGTGGTGGAGCGTCGCGCCTAAACTGTGACGCGCGGCGGCGATTTCATTCTGATCGGCTAGGGTGACGAGGGCATCAGCCGTCAGTTGGCTCTGTCGCAGCGGATCAAGGGTTTCGTCCTCAAATAATTGCCAGAGGCGGGCTTCCAGCAGGGCGGTAATGGCCAGCAGGGCGATCGGATCGGTGACTAAATCACACACCCGCAACTCTAGCCGATTCAAACTATAGGGACGGCGATCGCCATTGGGTCGCACGGCACTCCAGAGATGGCGCACATTTTGCATGGTGCCCGCGACCAGTTGGGCCTCAGTCCAGTCAATAAAGTGCTGGTGGCTGGTAAAGAGGGGGACGATCGCCGGGGTTTTCGGGAAAATGCCCCACCGAGTGGAGTGGTAGCCCGTGACCTGGCCATCCAGGAACGGAGATGCCGCACTCAGGGCAAGGTACAGAGCCGCCTCGGCTCGGACCAAGCGACAGGCCCGCATCAGCAATTCGGGGTCGTTAATACCGATATTGATATGGACACTAGCGGTAACCACTTTCGTGCCATAGGTTTGCTCGATATAGGTATGGTAGGGATGGGTCGGATCGGAGCGGTAGAAGTGGTGGCTATCCCCTAGAGAGAGGGTACTGCCGGGGATGAGGGTGTAATTGCCGAGGGTCTGCAAATATCGCCGCAGTTGTACCCTGGGCTGGATGAGGTAACACAATAATTGCTCGTAACGGCTACAGGGCGGGGTGGTGTATTCAACATTGCGGCTATCGGGTTCGCGCACAAAACCGGGCAGGTCGGCAGTAATGCGATCGGAGAATCCCACAATCTTGCCGTCCGGGGTTCCCGTATAGATTTCGATTTCAAAGCCTTTCAGTAATAGGTTTTTAGGCAGCACAGGCTTCTCCCCCTCAATCGGATAGGAATGGGCGTTCGCACCGTGTCTCCAGCGGAGTATGGCGGTTCCCCCTCCTTAACCGTACTGTGTTAACCCACTATCGCGATCGCCCAGTTGGCCCAATCCGCTGTCTTAACTTTCTGGCAACCCACCACAAGTAG
Organism: Coleofasciculaceae cyanobacterium bin_20; assembly: GCA_037445115.1. Taxonomy (GTDB): domain Bacteria; phylum Cyanobacteriota; class Cyanobacteriia; order B231; family B231; genus Trichothermofontia. The sequence continues at coordinate 9,334 of JBBILC010000085.1, read as the reverse complement.
CTCTGATACCTCGGTTAACCCTTGGGAACATGGGCTTATGGATTGGCTAACATGGAGAAAACCTCGCAAGCTCCTGTTTGCCATCAGCAGGATGCTGTCCCCCATCAGGTCAGCGCCTAACCCACGGGCACGATGCCTAACTCAGCAACCTTACCGATTCTCCCACCTTGTCTTCCTTCCCCCCGCCCGATCGTTTTAAAGGGATTGCCCTCTTCACCCCCGGTGGGGATGCGGTCTATTGCATCGATCCTGATAAACAAAAGCACTGGCACATGCAACTGTGCATCGCTTTGCAATCCATCCTGGAACTACCGGAGCCACCCCACTTCCTGGTTCCCTGCTATACGGCCACGATCGATCGCTGGTGCGATCCCCAAACCCAAGACATGCACTGGGTGGCCGAACTCTATCCCCCCGTCCGTCGCTATCAATTGCTCCTGAATGCCATGTTTCAAACCACTGGCCTATCCTGGCAGGTGGTTTCCTCGCATCAATATGCGTGCAATCCTATCCTCTTCACCACCTATCGTCAGCAGTTTCCCCAACTGTGGGACTGCCACAACCTGGTAGTGCAAATCAGCCAACCCCCAACCCAGGCGATGATGGCCACCGCTGCCCACGATTTGGCGATCGCCCTAGCGATTCCCCCCCCCTAGCTCAGCCGCCAGCCGCCCCGGCGATCGAGGGCTATGCCTTACGCCTCTTCGTGTCTGCCTATGATGGCATGACGGAAAAGATTCTGCATAACCTCCGTCAAGTTTTAGAACACTCCCTGGGCCACCCCTATACCCTCAAGGTGATCAACGTCGTTAAACACCCGGAGCAGGCGGAACGGGATCAGATTACCGCGACTCCCACCCTAGTCAAACTATGGCCGCCCCCCGTGCGTAAAATTGTCGGTAACCTCGGCACGCCGGAACAAATCCTCAGCCTCCTCAATAGCCCCATGCCCTACGATTAAAGCTGGGCAGACTGGGTGATGGCCCTTTGCTGCCGATGGTGCTGACGACGTTGGGCAAACCAGGCTTGTAGCTGCTGGCGGCACTCGGCTTCTAGGACATTGCTGACCACCTTGAGCTTGTGGAAGGAGGCGGGGCTATCGGGTAGGTTCAGGACGGTGCGCACGGCCCCGGTTTTGGGATCACTGGCCCCATAGACCAGTAACCCTAAGCGAGCTAGCCCAATCGCCCCTGCACACATAGGACAGGGTTCCAACGTCACGTAGAGAATACAATCATTCAAGTGCCAGTTGTGTTGCTGCTGGCCAGCCCGTCGTAAAGCCAAAATTTCGGCGTGGGCCGTTGGATCGCAGTCGCGTTCACGTCGATTCTCTGCTGCGGCCAGAACTTGCCCCTGGGGTCCCACCAGTACGGCCCCCACCGGGACTTCCCCAGCTTCCCCAGCCATTGCCGCGCGGGCAATCGCCTGCTGCATCCAATACACATGGCCGGGATGGGTCGGATCGGCGATCGTGATGAGGGGGTCTGATTCTACGGCGGTCATGGTGTTGGGTCTACGGATATTTAGGATATTTTTCGGTCAACCTGGTGGCCATTTTTAGCCATCGTCTGAAAAATTGTCTGAAAAGATTGCCCTAACTTTACGGATGAAGCAATTCCACGCTGCATTGAATAAAATAGGCAGGCTGGCTGGCAAGTCCGAATTCCCGCGTGCGATCGACCCGATTTTCCTCCCCAAGCTGGGTGGAAAGATGGGCAGACGTTCTAGCCGCTCAGAGCTAAGGTTGACATGCTAGGATGACCACATGGCATGACGTGTAATCAGGACCACGCTTGAGGAGTTACCTGTAAGCTGGCAAGCTGGCTGGCGTTGTCATCAGGATGCCCCCGTTCAGGGCTATCGTGAAGAGGGTGCCAAGTCAGCCAGGATAGGTTGTTCGTGGGAGCAACCCGCTTACAGGGAGGTAGGGTCAGCCTAAGCTCCCCCATAATCCCAATCTATTGGAGCGGGGAGTGTTCACGCAAGGAGGTTCCATGAATCCCCCATCAGAGAAAGTCTCGCAAACCCCTCAATCATCTGCATCTTCCCCAACGCCGCCCAGCGAACCAGCGGCTCCCCCGATGGAGGACTCTCCGGCCTTGCAATCACCTAAGCGACCAGCCCCCGCGGCTAAACCCCCAGGTAAGGCGGCGGTAAAATCCAGTGGGGTGTTGGAGATTGTCTCGCACTCGTCAGCCAAGGCTAAGGCTGCCCAAGCCGCATCGGCAAAAAACACTGATACAGAGCAGGCGACCCCAGATATTCCAGATAGTCCCTTACCAACCCCGTCAACCACGATAGCATCGGAGGACGCTGAGGTTGACGGGACGAACGCAAAGACCAGCGATGCAACGCTCACCACCGAGGGCAAAGAAAAGGATCGCAATCATCCAATTTCCCCCCCCAGTGAACCGATGCAGTATCGGGCGATCGGGTTAGTCCGGGGTCTATACGCAGCCAGCGAAGAGCAAGTCACGCGGGGAATCATCCACACCACAGACGGCTCGGCCATTGATGCCGTCTTGCTAGGCCGGGTGATCAGTCTGATCAAAAAGCATATTGATCTAGCTAAGGAACACCTATGGGTTGTCTATCCCCGCACCCGCGAAGAGGGCGATAGCCTCCATATGCAGGTTGTCGGCATTTGGGAGCCCGAAAGTCTCAGCAAAGAGGGAGAAGACGAAACATCGGGCGCGGCGGCCACCCCAACCGATTCAACGGATCTAACGGCCACCAAAGTCGCCAGTGAAGCCGCATCTGAAGGCACTGAGTCACTTACCAGCCTGGATGCCGATGAGTTAACTCCAGCTACCAGTAAACTGCTACCTCAGCCCAATGCGGCCAAAGTCGCGGAGATTGAGACCGATATTGTGCTAACCCAGGAAGGGGGTGGGGGTGTCGCACCCGTGGCCGCGTCTGAGCTTCCCGATGGTTTCTTCTCCATTCGGGGTGAAATTGTGCACTACGCTCAAGAGGCGGAAAAGTTGGTCGTTAAGATTAAGCAACAACCCCGCAAGGCATCCCAGCGGCCCAAGGCATTTAAGTTAACGCTTAAGGGAACGTTGGATTCTTCCAAGGTTCTCCGGCATTTCTGGGACTTGGAAGTCCAACGGGAAGGGAATGATTTAGTCGTGCAAAAGGGCACGTTGATCGGTATTATTCCACCCGTGAAGAAGCGGCCCTCCCAGGGTGATCGCAATTTTCAGAAAAAACGTCCGCCGAACGGCAATAAGAAACCGTTCAAGCGACCGCGCCAGTCCGCTGGACCGGAGAAGGCTGGCGAAACGGAGACACCCCGTTCCAGTCCCAAACCGAAGCCGATGAAGCGTAATGATCCTGACCGGCGATCGCCCAGAGTACCGCGTAATCCCCTCTAGGCGGTAGGGGGCAACCCTGTTGAGGACACATACATTCTGGCTCCAGCGTTATTCAGTCGTCGCCCCACCGCAACTGGAGCCAGCCCCGGCGGTACAACCAAAGCAGTGGGCAGCCACCTGAATCGGGCGATCGATGAGATCGCTTAGCTTCACCTCAAAAATAGTTTGGGGAAGGGCCATATCTAACATTTGATTAAAGTCACAATCATAGAGGCGGCCATCCCAGCCAACCGAGAGGGTATACCGACACATCAACCCTGCCACGGCTGCCGGGTTAAACTGGTTGACGAGCTTTTCCATATAGGTTTCCAGGTTACCCGACTCGATCAAAAATTCTAAAAAGCGACTAACCGGCATATTGGTAATCGTATAAAGCTGATTAAAGACAATGCCATGTCGTCGCATCATTTCCCGTTTCCAGGTTGCTTCTAGCGATCGCTGACTTGGTGGCAAAAATGCACCTACGGGATTGGTGACTAAGTTTAAGATCAAGCGACGATCAGGTTGTCCATATCCGAGCGCATTAAACCGCCGCAGGGCGGCGATCGAGGTGTCAAAGACGCCATGTCCCCGTTGGGCATCCGTCTGTTTCAGCCCATAGGCAGGGAGTGAGGCGATAACTTCTACCTGGTGTTCAGCCAAAAACTCCGGTAAATCTTGATAGTCAGGTAGCTGGGTAATGGTTAAGTTGCACCGATCGATTACATGACACCCCAATGCTCGCGCCTCACGCACGATTTGCCGAAATTGGGGATGTAACTCTGGTGCGCCGCCAGTAATGTCTACAATGGCGATCGCCCCGGTGGCTAATAACCGCATACAGGCGGCAATCACTTCTGGCGTCATGACTTCTCGGCGATCGGGTCCGGCATCCACATGGCAATGGCGACACACCTGGTTGCAGCGCTTGCCCACATTCATTTGCAAGATTGTTACGGATTGCGATCGCAAGGGCTGATGTCCCACCGTGGCGACGGCAGCCTCAAACGATCGTGCGAGAGGGAGTTCGGCGAGCAGATGCCGTTGGGCTAGGGGGGAGGCGAGGGGATGGGAGCGATGCTGTAGGCTGGGATGGAAGTCGATAGCGGTCACCGGCAAACCTCAGGCAGACAAACATTTCCTAGCCTACATCGAAATTTGTTGGGTTGTATTGCCTACCTGCACCCCATGTACCAAAGTCGCGTCCCCACGAATCATATGGCTATAATGCAAGAGAACGGGGCAAATGGGGAACCACAAAGATATCCACAAAGATACAAAGATGCAAAGACATGACGCAAAAACATAACGTCGTAAGGTACCCATGAACAGCGCTTCGGCATTGCCCCCTAATACAAAACCCGAAAATGATTGGCGGCTATTTCTGCGGTTAGTCCCCTATATCCGGCGTAGTGTGAAGCCGTTCATGATCTCCATGATCTTGTTGATGCCGCTTTCGGCAGCAGGAGCAATCCAGCCCATTTTGATTGGGCAGGCAATTTCGTTGATTCGCGAGGACCCGGTAATGGGTTTTCTGGCGGGAAAATCGCTCAATGTAGGGCTGAACTGGGTAATTTCAGGTCTAATGATAACCGTGGTGCTGCGGCTACTGTTGGGGTCGGTGCAGGGCTATCTGGTACAGCGAGTAGGCCAGGAGATTACCGCCGAAATTCGTGATGACCTGTTTCACCATGTCACATCGCTGGCAATGCGCTTTTTCGATCGCACGCCCGTCGGACGATTAATTACCCGCCTAACCAGTGATGTAGAAGCATTGGGTGATGTGTTTTCCACGGGCGCGATCGGGATTGTGAGTGATTTATTTTCAGTTCTAGCGATCGTCATTGCCATGTTTTTCAGCCAGTGGCTGTTGGCCCTGATGTTGTGTATTCTGCTGTTACCGGTTAGTTTTCTAATTCTTTACTTTCAACGGCAATATCGAAAGGCGAATTATCGAGCACGGGATGAGTTATCCACGCTCAACTCCATGCTACAAGAAAATATCATGGGTATTGGGGTGGTGCAGTTATTTCGTCGGGAAAGTTTGAATGCCAACTTGTTTCGCAAAACAAATCAGAAATACGTTCGCGAAGTTGATAAAACAATTTTCCATGACTCGGCAGTATCGGCTACTTTGGAGTGGATTTCCTTAGTCGCGATCGCGATGGTTCTTGGTTTAGGTAGTCTTCTAGTGATTGAAGATAAACTAACCTTTGGAGTCTTATCATCCTTTATTCTTTTTTCTCAACGATTATTTGATCCTCTGCGTCGTTTTGCTGAAAAATTTACGATGCTGCAATCAGGTTTTACCGCCGTTGAACGAATTCGTGATTTATTGAACGAACCGATCGAAATTCGTGATCCAGAAACTGGAGGAGCAGGTTTAACAAGAAATCTAGACTTGCAAGCATCAACCCTTGATAAGTCGCTCATTCAAACACTAGGTCAAAAACGTGGCGAAATTTGTTTTGAACAGGTATCCTTTGCCTACAAAGGAGATGATTATGTCCTAAAAGATCTCAATTTCACCATTCAACCCGGCGAGAAAGTTGCCCTTGTTGGTCCCACGGGAGCCGGGAAAAGTTCAATTATTCGCCTCCTCTGCCGTCTATATGAAGCCACCGAAGGTCGGATTCTCATTGATGGCATTGATATCCGCAATCTGCGCCAACAAGATCTCCGTCGCTATTTAGGGGTTATTCTGCAAGATGGCTTCCTGTTTACCGGTGATGTGAATAGTAATATTGCTCTTGGCGAACCCTACTCAGAAGCTGACATCCGGGCCGCTGCTGAACAAACCAATGTTGCTGCCTTTATTGAGCGCCTGCCCCAGGGCTATACCACCCCCCTGCGAGAACGCGGTACCAACCTCTCAGCAGGACAAAAACAATTGCTCTCCTTTGCCCGCATTGCTATTCGCGATCCGGAAATCCTCATTCTTGATGAAGCCACAGCTAATCTGGATGTGCGCACGGAATCCTTGATTCAAGAAGCCTTAGATAAATTATTAGTCGATCGCACGGCCATTATTATTGCCCACCGCTTGTCTACCATTCGCTCGGTCGATCGTATTTTGGTCCTCAAACATGGCCAACTCGTTGAATCTGGTAACCACGAAACCTTACTTGCCCAAGGGGGGCTGTACGCCAGCCTCTATTATCTCCAGCAGTTAGGGAACTAAGTATTAACACTTGGGTGGCATCGCGATCGGGATCTTGCCGAACCCCTGGCCCAAATACGCCAGCTACGGAACTGATACGACGATGCGGTGTTAATCGATCAATACATTGTTAAGGTGCGTTACAACACTTCCACACTCGGTGAGGTACAGGCAAGGGGCTTAAGCCCCTTGTTCACAAGGCTTGACAGTACTTCAACAGTACTTCATTAGAGAGGCAACGGCTGTATTAATCCATTTCACAAAATTGTGGTTCCGCGCCTTGCTATCCCCCTTTACGGCCAAAACAGGCATAACATAGAACTAACTCGCTAACGGGCTTATCCCTATCGCTGAGCATAAGTTGCTCATAAACGAACCATAAATCACAGCCTGTTTACCCTCCACGGTGGTCGCCCCATGATTGGGTGTGGGCAGGGCAAGCAGGACAGACGATGTTGGCAGGAATACGCGTCTGAGGAGAAAACAGGCATAAGATAGAGCTAATCGACTGAATCCCGTCGTCCGCCATCCTATGTGTGGATCGCCATCATCTGTTCCGGCTGCGGAGCCGATCGCTACGCCACCGTTAGATCGCTTCCTGGTCTGTGGTTTGGGGAGTTTGGGCGAACATTGCGTGGTCAACCTCAAACGTTTTGGTGTGCCGGTCATCGCGATCGAACAGTCACCGCCCTCAACCTGGGAAGTGCCCGACCTGGCAACCTATCTGATCCAATTAGTGATTGGTGATTGCCGTCAAGCAGAAACGCTGCAACAAGCAGGGATCGATCGCTGTCGCGCCGCGTTATTGGTTACCCATGATGAACGGGTGAACTTAGAGGCAGCCTTTGCCGCACGATTACTCAATCCCCAGGTACGCTTGGTCGTGCGATCGGCAAAACAAGGCTTGAACCAACTCTTAAGCGAACAGATGCAAAACTATGTTGCCTTTGAACCCACCCAGTTGTCTGCGGATGCCTTTGCCTTGGCGGCACTGGGTAACAATACCCTGGGTTTTTTCCAGCTAGAAGAGCAATTTTTGCGCATCACCCGTCGGAGAATTACCGCTGGACACCGCTGGTGCAATCAGCGCCAAGTGCAGGAACTGAATACACGGCGGCGGCGCGTGTTAGCCCATCTCCCCCCTGGTCATGCCCCAATGGAAGATGTCTACCAGTGGGACCCAGAAGCGGTTATCCGAGCGGGAGATACGTTGATTGATATTGAGGTTGAGGCCAATCGCCCCTTATCTGCCAGCCGTCAGACTAAAGCCGTGTCCTAGCTCCAAAAGACCCTTACCCTTGGCCGTACCCTCCTGGCAAGCCCCCAACCCTTAACTGACGCTTGGCAATCCGTCCAGCAGTTTTGGTACAAAAGTTTTGCTGACCAAATCCAGTGGGTCGTCATGGTCTGTGGCTTGATCATCGTAGCGTTACTATTCCTGGGCACCACCCTGATCCATAATTACTTCCCAGATCAAATCAGTCGGCGTGAGGCGTTTTACGCCACCGTGGTTTTGCTGTTAGGCGGCTACGGGGATGTTTTTGGCGGAGTACGCTTGGAAGACCCCCTACCGGGATGGTTGCAATCCTTTAGCCTGAGCCTGACGTTGATCGGAACAAGATTTGTAGGCGTCGTCTATGCCCTGCTCACCGAAAAACTGCTGACGGCTAAGTTTCAGTTTTTGGCTCGACGCCCACCTATCCCGACCCAAAGTCATACGGTTATCATTGGCATGGGCCGGGTTGGCCAACGCGTCGCTACCCGCTTGCAACAGTTTAAGCAACCCCTGGTGGGCGTTAACGCTTCGCCATTAGCAGCCGATGTCCTGCCCCAAATGCCTTGGGTCGTCAGCAAGGAGATGACCCAGGCGTTACCCAACCTAAACCTCAGTACGGCCAAAAGTGTCGTTGCGGTGACGGGGGATGAACTCGCCAATTTAGAAGCCGCTTTGACCGCACGGGCAGCCCACTCGGCAGCCAATTTAGTGATCCGCACCTACAATCGTCGATTTGCCGAAAATATGGGCCGCCTATTCCCCGATGCCCAAGTCCTCTGTGCCTCAGAATTGTCGGCCCAAGCGTTTGCTGCTGCTGCTTTTGGCGAAAATGTCCTCGGCCTTTTTCATTTCGATCGCTGCACCATCCTCGTGACGGAATACCAGATTGAAGCGCCGGACACCCTCAACCAACAGTTGCTCGGCCAAATCGCTTATGGCTATGGCGTAATTCCCATTCTGCATCAGCGATCGGGCCAAACCGTAACCCTGATGCCAACCGATGACCTCCGCCTACAGGTGGGCGATCGCCTGGTCGTCCTCGCCACTATTACCGGATTACAGCGAATTGAACAAGGGTGTCGATTGCCCTGTCAGTGGGTGGTGCGCATTGATCGCCTGCCCTTAGGAGCCGATCGCAACATTCTGGAAGAAGAAGCCCGAACGATCGTATCCCTGATTGCCGGATGTCCAATTAATGAGGCGATCGCCCTCATGCAACACATCCCCGGTACGCTACCCTTGCCCCTGTACCGTCACCAAGCACAACGGCTGGTAAAACGCCTACGCCGAGCTGGCTTTCAAGCTCAAGTCAACCCTATCAGCCCTACTGACCTATCTGAAGTTGATACGTCTAAAGAGGAGTGACCTAGCGATCGGGAAATAATCTCATTAAAAAGAGGCCACATATCCACACCACTCACAATGGGCGTAGCTAATCTACCAATAATGGCTGCCCTTCATATCTTAGAAGAACAGCCATCATTAAAATTAAGCTGGCGATGAGCTATTTTAGCGGGAGGCGACCCTCCAACTATCGTCGCC
>JBBILC010000084.1:0-24113 GCA_037445115.1 Coleofasciculaceae cyanobacterium bin_20 | reverse complement strand
CAAATCTGTCGCGCTTCAGCCAATCATCGAGAACGTCGAACCATCCCCGACTGGCGCTCGCACGACCCACTGCGATGGTCATGTCAAATCCTCTTGCAATACCAGAATTGTGAGGTTTCTAAGTAAGTTAACATATCTATAGAATAACCCGTGCCTAACCCGTAACAAAGTTCACGTAATCTAGGGGCGAACGCCCTGCCACTGGACTGGGGGCATAGTGTTCGGTAACCTCTTTGCAGATTTGTCAAGTTTATGAAGGCACAGACCATTTCTACAGATTCTAAAGATACTGATTTGCTCCACCAGCCCGTGCTGGGGTCCCGTCGTTTCAGCAACCTATTCTGGGCAGCGGTGATCTCGGCAGGTGCGACGGGCTTCCTGTTGTCCGGGATCTCCAGTTACCTCCACGTTAATCTTCTCCCATTTTCTGACCCAACGGCACTGGTATTTGTACCGCAGGGCCTGATCATGGGTCTCTATGGGGCGGCGGGGACGCTGTTGGCCCTGTACCTCTGGCTGGCGATCGCCTGGGATGTGGGCGGTGGCTACAATCGCTTCGATCGCAAGGCGGATCAAATCCAAATCTTGCGTTGGGGGTATCCCGGTAAGAACCGCCGGGTGGTGTTTGAGTGTCCCTTTGGCGACGTGCAATCCGTGCGGGTGGAGATTCGCGAGGGCCTGAACCCGAAACGGACCCTGTATCTCAAACTCAAAAACCGCCGGGAGATTCCCCTAACCCGCGTCGGGCAACCCTTACCCTTAGCCCAAATTGAACAGCAAGGCGCAGAACTCGCCCGTTTCCTAGGGGTCTCTCTAGAAGGCATTTGAACACGATCGTGGTTTACACCCGTCCCCTAGCTCGGTTGATCGAGCAACTCCAGCGCCTACCGGGCATTGGTCCCAAAACCGCCCAACGGCTAGCCCTCTACCTGATTAAACGGCCTCTCACCGAGATCCAAGCCTTAGCCCAAGCCTTGGTAGATGCCAAACAGCAGGTGGGGGTTTGTTCCGTCTGTTTTCACCTCTCGGCTGAGCCAGTCTGCGAAATCTGCCGTAATCCCAATCGGGATAACGAAACTATCTGCGTGGTTGCCGATTCCCGCGATGTGATCGCCCTAGAACGCACCCGTGAATACCGGGGGAAATACCACGTCCTGGGTGGGGTCATCTCGCCGATGGATGGCATTGGGCCAGAGCAGCTTAACCTGCAACCATTGGTCCGTCGGGTGAGTCAGGAAAAGGTGAAAGAGGTGATCCTGGCCATCAGCCCCAGCGTAGAAGGGGAAACAACCACCCTCTATGTGGGACATTTGCTGAAACCGTTCACCCGTGTCACCCGCATTGCTTTTGGGCTGCCAATGGGGGGAGATCTGGAATATGCCGATGAGGTTACCCTGGCCCGTGCTTTAGAGGGACGGCGGGATTTGGATTAGGCGCTATCATTACTTGCCTAAACGCTGCTTAATAAACATCAACAATTGGCCCATTTGCTTCTTCAGCGTGGCCACCTCCTGCTCTAGGCTGGCAATCCGCTGGGTCAGGGCTTGGACATCGGCTGTCGCTCCGGTACCACTGGTAATCGGGGCAGCAGCGGCCTCTCGTTCTAGCTGGCGACGCAACTCAGTCGCCTTGTGCATCGCCGCTTTGATCGCCTCGATCAATGCTTTGCGCTCAAAGGGCTTCTCAATAAACTCAAAATGCTCAAAGGGTTCTTGGATTTTCTCAGTGACCTCTTCCTTGCGCCCGGACATGAGCACCAATGGGATGACTTGCAAGTCCGCTTGCCCCTGAATTTGCTGATAAACTTCCCAACCGCTCATCCTCGGCAGCAGAAAGTCTAACATGATGAGATTCGGGTGGACTTGACGAATGAGGTTGAGTCCTTCGACCCCATCCTTGGCTTCCAGGATTTCAAAGTCGCCCTCCGGCAACATCTCCCGTACCCGCATCCGAATGACGCGACTATCATCAATAACCAGGATTTTATGGGTTGCCACGCTGAAACCCTCTGCTGATGGTTAAAACTGTGCATTATCCCAGCCTAGGGGGAAAACCTCTGGTCAGGTAACCCCGAACCGGAATCTACTGCCAGAATTCTAATCCCTTGGGGGCGAATCCGCATTGCACCGATGAGCCTAGACGATCCTAACATTGACACCCTGATCTCCCTCATCCTAAAGGAGGAAAACTCCCAGGTCTAGTCACTGCCCAGGTTTGGGTCCCAATCGTTACGCCAGTCAATCGCTAAAATCTGTCCCGATGAGTACCGATCGAGCACCAGAGGTGGGCGATCGCAACTAGGCCAGTACGGATAATCCTGAGGTCGGCGGGGGCACGATCGCGGTCCTCTGAATCCGAGGGGACGAGCGGCGGGCAGTGCGAGCGGTGAGCAGTCCGGGACCTCAAGCTTTGTTAATTATTGATACGCTTTGCGCCGATTGCGTGAAGTTTTCTGATAAAAATCAAGCTTAAGTTTTATTATTCGCCCGTTATTCGCACCTTTAGTGATTAGGAGTAGGTAGATTGATTACCCCAACGCTACTGGCGGTTGTGCCCCACACCCCCGAATGGAGTCCGACGGTTGCCGTGATCATGGTTGTTTGTAATATCCTGGCAGCGGCGATCGCCAAAAGTACAATCAAGAACCCGAATGTTGGTCCGGCGATGCCCTCCCCTGAACTATTTGGAGGCTTGAGCCAAGGGGCCGTGATCGGAACCGCTTGCTTTGGCCACATCCTCGGCGCGGGTGTGATTCTCGGACTCGCCTATTCCGGGGCAATCTAATCCCCGGTGGCAGTTCCCCCCAGTCCTAGGGCTGACGGGAATAATCTTAATTGACGATGAGGAGGGCTTGTCCCTCCTCTTTTGCGTTTGCAGAGGTTTTGCGTTTGCAGAGGTTTTGCGTTTGCAGAGGTTTCGCGTTTGCAGAGGCTGATCGCCCATGCTGCTCTTTCTTTCCAAATGGCTCCCTCCCTTGATCTACCCCTTGGGCCTGGGTTGTGTCCTGTTGGGCGTCGCTCTGTGCAGTCGGCGGCGGTGGCCACGGGTGGCGCAGGCGGCGCTCGCCTTGGGGCTGGCGGTGTTGCTTGTCAGTAGCAGTCCTTGGACAGCCCTGTGGCTGGTATCGTCCCTGGAACAACGGCATATTCCAGCGGGTCCGTTACCACAAGTGGCGGCGATCGTAGTGTTGGGGGGGGGTACCAAACCGGCCCTACTTCCACGCCCAGGGGTGGATGTGGCCGAGGCGGGCGATCGCATTTTGTATGGTGCCCAGTTGTATCGGGAAGGCAGGGCACCGTGGTTAGTTTTGAGTGGGGGGCGGGTCAGTTGGATGGGTGGGGGACGCTCGGAGGCGGCGGATATGGCGGAATTGGCGATCGCCCTGGGGGTGCCTGCTACAGCTATTCTCCAGGATACGGAATCGTTGAATACCTACCAGAACGCGGTGAATGTGCAGCAGATCTTGGCCGCGAAAGGCTTGCAGCGCATTCTGCTGGTTACCTCGGCCATGCATATGCCCCGATCGCTGTTGATTTTTCAACATCAGGGCCTCGACCCGATCGCGGCACCTACAGATTTTTTGTATACCGATGCCGATCGTGCCCTCTGGCGCACCGAACCCCAGGCGTTGCTCCTCAATTGCCTACCCGACGCGGAAGCCCTGGCCAAAACGACCCGTGCCCTGAAGGAGTATCTGGGTATTGCCGTCTATCGGGGGCTGGGGTGGTTGTAAGGCGTATTGGGCAGAATCGGTTATAACCGAAAATGTATACCTAAACTGTGCGATGAATAGCCTAAGCGATCGCGGCGGGAAGCTTTGGCCAGTGGGGCAAGGCATTCAAGGCATGAGTCGAATTGGCCGTGGGATGGGTATTTGGGGGATGGGCACCCGGGGGATGGGCACCCAGAGGGTAGGCATCAGCAGAAGGGCAATCGCCCTGACGGCTCCCCTGATCTTCGGGTTGCTAGCCCCGGCCCGTGCGTCCGAGGCAAATCGGTTTGAATTAAGGGCCAATGAATTGACGCCCCAGGGATTAAGGGCCGAAATCACGGCTACGAGTAACTGTATGGGAGCGGCGATCCTGCGGGCTAGTGCGTGCCTAGGGGATGCGTTGGATGCGGAAGAAACGCAACTGTATCAACGTATTAACCAATATCGTGCCCAGTATGGCCTACCGCCGATTCCCCTGTCCCCGTCCTTGAACCGGGTCGCGAATCGCCACGTGCGCGACATGGCGGATAACCTGCGCCAATTTACCCACGCCTGGAGTGATTGTCCCTACGACCCCAATCAGGCCAGTAGTTATCCCTGTATGTGGAATGCACCCCAACGGTTGGGGACCCCCTACCCCAGCATTGGCTACGAAAGTGCCCACGGGGGGCCTCCCGGTTATCAAGCCACGGCAGCGTCGGCGATGCAGGACTGGCAGGCCAGTTCCTATCACAATGCAATGTTGCTTAACCAGGGTCAGTGGCAATCACGCCAGTGGCAGGCGATCGGGTTAGCCATTTACCAAAACTATGCCGTGCTGTGGTTTGGCGAAGTGCCTGATCCGGGTGGGGAAACCCCCACGATCGCCCAACCGCCCCCAACCCAACCCCCCAGCACTCCGGGCCTTGAGTCAGCGATCCGCGATCGGGCCAGCTTTGAGCGGGCCTTCCGGGCGGCAGATCTGGAAACGGCGGTGCAATTGGTTGAAGCCTATCGAGCGCAGGAATTCGCGACCTACTACGGGTTACATCTACCCGCAACCACCACCAGCCTGGACCAAATCAGCCAAACCCTCGGTCGCCAGCATCGCAGCAGCGGCCAGAAACCGGCCCTTTCCTACCTGGTTTCCCTGGGCGATCGCTTGGACCTGATCCTGGTATTGCCCCAACCGACGACGGCTCAACACACTTCCCTGGGGCGCTGGTCCAAGGCCCTAGCCCCCTGGCTGCTGGGGTTGGCATGGGCTGACCCACCTCCCCTAGCCCAAGCTTCCTCATCCCAGGCGGTGCATAAGGTGTTACTGCGGGCTGATCGAGCGAGCCTGCAAGCCGTCGCCACCCAATTTCGGCAATCCCTCCTCGCCAGCGCCAATGGGGAGCCTGCCGATTACCTCACACCGGCCCAGCAGCTTTACCAGGCGCTGATTACGCCGATACTTCCGGAACTGCGGGCGAACCAAATTCAAACCCTGGAAATTTCTGCCGATGTGGGGTTGCGATCGCTCCCCTTGGCGGCCCTGCATGATGGTCAACACTTTTTGGTTGAACGCTATGGTCTAACCCTAATCCCCAGCTTTGCCCTGACTAACTATGGGGCCGCCACCGTCCAAAATCAACCGGTGCTGGCGATGGGCATTGCCCAAAGTACCCAGGGCCAACAGCCCCTCCCGGCGGCGGCAGTTGAAGTGGAAACGGTAACCCACGGGGTGTGGCAAGGTCAGGCGTTGTTGGATAGCCAGGGGACGATTGCCCAGGTCGCTCAAGCGGGCCGAGCGCAGCGGTTTGGCATTTTGCATTTGGCCACCCACGCCTACTTTGCCCCGGGCCAAGCCCAGCAGTCCTACATTCAGTTTTGGGAGGAAAAATTACGACTGAATCAGTTATCTACTTGGATGCAAACCCTCCAGGGGGCAACCCAACCGATCCAACTGCTGGTGCTGAGTGCCTGTCGCACGGCCTTGGGCAATGAGCAGGCGGAATTGGGATTCGCGGGGGTGGCCCTAGGGGCCAACGTGAAAACGGCGATCGGGAGCCTGTGGGATGTCAGTGATGCGGCGACGCTGGGGTTGATGAGTGAGTTCTACGATCGCCTGCCTACGGCTCCCACCAAAGCTGAGGCGCTCCGTCAGGCCCAGTTAGCGATGTTGCACGGGGAGATTCGGGTTGACGGCGATCGTTTGCGTCGTGGTGATCGTGCACCTCTAGCCTTACCTGGTGGCAGTCAAGGTCTGCCGGAGGATTTCCGCCATCCCTACTATTGGTCGGCGTTTACGGTGATTGGCAGTGGTGATTAGGGATATGGGCGGGGGCAGGCCAGTTCACCCCGAAGGCACGAAGGGCACGAAGGTCCACAAAGGGACGGGAAGGGGGTATGGTTTTGTTTAGCCTTGGAGTCAACGGTTGCCTGGTTTCCGAGTGACAAGCGGTGTGGCCCGGTTTCTGGGTGCCTGGGACCCCAAGATTGTCCCCCTTGGCTTGCAGGCTGCCATCCCATTGCGAGTGAACTGGCTATGTCACAACCGACGATCGAATCTATTCTGCAAGAAAATCGTTTATTCCATCCTCCTGCTGCGTTTGCCCAAGCCGCCCATATTGATAGTCTGGCGGCCTATGAACAGTTGTATGACCAAGCCCAGGCGGACCCAGCGGGGTTTTGGGCGAAGCTAGCCGAGCAGGAACTCCATTGGTTTGAACCGTGGCAGCAGGTTCTTGATTGGCAACCGCCCCAGGTGAAGTGGTTTGTGGGGGGGAAGCTCAATATTGCCTATAACTGCCTCGATCGCCATCTCACGACCTGGCGACGCAATAAAGCAGCCCTGATTTGGGAAGGGGAACCGGGGGATTCGCGCACGCTGACCTATGCCCAACTCCACCGCGAGGTCTGCCAATTTGCCAATGTGCTGAAACAACTGGGGGTCAAAAAGGGCGATTGCGTGGGGATTTATATGCCCATGATCCCGGAAGCGGCGATCGCGATGTTGGCCTGTGCGCGGATTGGTGCCCCCCATTCGGTGGTGTTTGGGGGCTTTAGTGCTGAGGCGTTACGCGATCGGCTGATTGATGCCGAAGCCAAATTGGTGATTACCGCCGATGGGGGCTGGCGCAAGGACGCGATCGTGCCGTTGAAGGAGCAGGTGGATAAGGCGCTGGCGGATGGGACCGTCCCCAGCGTCGAGAACGTCCTGGTGGTGGAACGGACCAAACAAAAAATCCAGATGGAACCGGGCCGCGATCACTGGTGGCATGACCTGCAAGCAGGGGTGAGTGCCGACTGTCCGGCTGAGCCAATGGACAGTGAAGATATGTTGTTTATCCTCTACACCTCCGGTAGCACGGGCAAACCCAAGGGCGTTGTCCACACGACGGGTGGCTATAACCTTTACACCCACATCACCACCCAATGGATCTTTGACCTCAAGGACACGGATGTTTACTGGTGTACGGCTGATGTTGGCTGGATTACGGGCCACAGCTACATTGTCTACGGCCCTCTTTCCAATGGGGCGACCACGCTGATGTATGAGGGGGCACCCCGCGCCTCCAATCCGGGCTGCTTCTGGGATGTGATCGAAAAGTATGGAGTCAATATTTTCTATACGGCTCCGACGGCCATCCGGGCTTTCATCAAAATGGGCGAACACCACCCCCGAACGCGGAATCTTTCCTCTCTGCGGCTACTGGGTACGGTGGGCGAACCGATCAACCCCGAAGCCTGGATGTGGTATTACCGGGTGATTGGTCAGGAACGCTGCCCGATCGTCGATACCTGGTGGCAAACGGAAACCGGCGGCATTATGATTACCCCCCTGCCCGGTGCGATTCCCACTAAACCGGGGTCCGCGACTCGGCCTTTTCCGGGGATCTTGGCGGATGTGGTCGATCTGGAGGGCAATGCGGTAGGCGTGAATGAGGGCGGCTATCTGGTCATCCGTCACCCGTGGCCCAGTATGATGCGCACGGTGTATAAGGACCCCGATCGCTTCCGTCGGACTTACTGGGAGCATATTCCCCCCCAAGATGGCCAATACCTCTACTTTGCGGGGGATGGTGCCCGCCGGGATGAGCAGGACTATTTCTGGGTGATGGGGCGGGTGGATGACGTGATTAGTGTGGCGGGACACCGTTTGGGCACGATGGAAATTGAGTCGGCCCTAGTGTCCCATCCGGCGGTGGCGGAGGCGGCGGTTGTTGGCAAACCGGATGAGGTGAAGGGGGAAGATGTGGTGGCCTTTGTCACCCTGGAGGGGGACTATGTTCCCACGGAGGCCTTGGCCCAGGAATTGAAGCAGCATGTGGTCCAGGAAATTGGCGCGATCGCCCGTCCGGGTGAGATCCGCTTCAGCGAGGCTTTGCCCAAAACGCGATCGGGTAAAATTATGCGGCGGTTGCTGCGATCGTTGGCGGCGGATCAGGAGGTGTCGGGCGATACGTCCACGCTGGAGGATCGCAGTGTTTTGGATAAGTTGCGCAGTGGGGCCTAAATGCCCTCACCCCAACCCCTCTCCCTCAGGGAGAGGGGTTGCAAATTTTGATTGTGCCGTGACTCACCTTTCCCCCGATGGGGAGACGGGGAGAGCAAGGGTTACTTCAACAGCGTTGTCACTTGGTTGGGGTCAGCGATCGGAACGACTAGGCGACTCAAGGTCCGGCCATCCTCCAGTGCATAGAAGGTCAGATCGCCATTGAGTTGGTGGATCAATGCCTGACAGATAGCCAGAATGAGGCCGGGAAGGCGATCGATCGCCGAGGGGGCCAGGAGATCCAACGAACGGCCATGCTGCAACTCAGCCAACAGCGCTGGTTCAAGTACGCCATTGTCGGTAATGGCAATTTCAAGGAACTGATCGTCGATCGGTTGGCACCAAATATCCAGACGGCCCTGGGGGGGCGATCGCCGACAAGCCGCCGCCAATACCTCGTAGAAAATTGACTCTAGCTTCACCATATCCCCCGCCACCTTAATGCGACTGTCGAGGTTATGGACCTGTGGCCACAGTTGGCGTTTCTTAACCATTGCGTCAATGCGATCCATTGCCCGTCGCAAGAGGGTGGCCAGGGACGCTGCCCCCTCAGCGGTTTGTAACTGCCATTGTTCATGGCGAAGGAGCGGCAGCATACTGTTGATGGCGATCCCGAACTGGCGCAGGGTTTGCTCAAAGTGGAGATCGGCGGGAATTTTACCCTGGTCAAATAATCGCTGGAGGCGTTGGGTGGCCGCCCCCACCATTTTGTAAAACTCCTCCAATTGACGATTCTTGTACCAGTTCAATTGTTGGAGGGCACTACGTTGAGCCTGGAAGACCTCGATCAGCACCAAGGCACGCCGGGACCAGGCCAGTTGATTGCTGAGGGTCAAAAGGGCGTGTTGATCGCGATCGCGCCAAAACCGATCGGGGCCATCCGCCACCACCACAATGCCTGTGGGTTCATGCCCTGCTGCTGTTCGCAAGGCGGTCCCCAACAATTGACCAATCCCCGCCGCGCTCAACCACTGTCGGGACTCTGGGGGTAAATCCCCCACCTGAAGAGGCAGACACGTCTCGCTTTGCAACAACCATTGCACCAGCGCATCCTGATACAGCAGGATCACACTGTCCTGGTGAATGGCAAAGTTTTTGTTTTGGACAGCGATTGCACCAATCCGGGCGACTTGATCGCTGGGTGACCAGGTAACTAAGACGACCAGTGGTGCCTCCAAACTTTGGGCAATATTGCGGACGGCGGTTTGTTCCAAGGTCGTCAGTTGTCCGACTTGGCGAATCTCAGCTAGGCCGCGATCGAGGGCCTGGTAATGCTTCTCCAACTGCTCGGTTTGTTGTTGTAACCGAAATTGCTGAAAGACGACACCTAATTGCTGGGCCGCTGCTTGCAGCAGTTCTCGATCGGCTTGACTCCAGGTACTATGGCTCTCCCGTGCCACCAGAACGACACCCGTCAGGGGTTGCCCCGGAGCTGTGCTACAGGTCAGTAGGGAATTGAGTTCCACCTCTTGCAGGTCGGATCGCCAGGTAAACAATCGTAAATCCGCCGCTAGGTTTTCGATCGCGACTGCCGTTTCCGACTGCTCCAGCATTTTCCAGTCCACCTCACTCAGGGGAGGCAGGATGGCGGGCAGCGGGCGACGACTTTTGGCGTGGTGTTGGTAGGCGATCGCAAATTCCCCGGTTTCGGCATCGGCTTCCAACAGGACAAACCGTTCCGCTTGCAAGCGTTTACAGATTAGCTCAGCCGTTTGGGCAAGGGCCTTACGCCAGTCCCGCTCACTATAAATGGCCCGGGCAATACCCGCTAATAGAACCTGGTCATTGCGAATTGTTTGGATCGTCGCCTCAATGGTTTCCAGAGGAGCCAGGAGAGAAAGCAGTTGGGTGACCCCTTGGACAAATGCCTTCTCCGTGTCATCCCAAATGCGGGCCTCGGTGGTTTTGACCAGTAAAAATCCCCGCAGTTCGCCGGCCCCCAGGATCGGGGCAGCTAGGAGCGATCGGGCCTGAAATTCCCGCAGCAGGCGGGCGGTTAGATCCGCCTTAAAGGGACTATAGGCATCCCCGATCGCCACCAATCGATTGGCATTCAGCGCCTCATAAAAGTTCCAAACCGCCGTCGCTTCCAGGCCCTCTACTTTCCCATCCGTGGCAAAGCGGGTGGTCCGCTTGACCGGATACCCCAGGCGCAGTTGGAATAGTTGGGGCAGGGGATCATACCAGTGGATCTCGGTCCGGGTTGGGGTGAGGTGGCGATGGATCGTTTCCACGATCGCCGTGAGTCGTTGGTTGAGATCCGCCCCTTCCTGAGCTTGTTGCAGCAATTTGGGCCAGACCTCATCAACCGTTTGGGTCGCCGCACGCAGTTGGTGCTGACTGAGCATCACCCGATGGATCGCGGCACCCAGTGCCCCCAACACAATCTCAAACTGGGCCTTATCGGCCTCCTTAACGGACACTCCCCAATGGGATGCCCCCAGGATCATCACCCCTAGACAGAGATCCTTATAACGGATCGGCAGGATCAGACTACCCTGGACCTGCCAATGCTTGGCCATTTGTGCCCACTCTCCGGCACGGACCTCCGCCCCCAGATCGGGGATGGTCAAGGGTTGCATCTGGATCACGACCTCTTCCAAGCGATCGCCGGCATTCAGGCTGAGCGATCGGGTGAGGAAACTGATGTCCTTGCCGGGAGCCTTCCCCCCTTTACCGACAAGGCAGTGCTTTTTACGATCGTAGAGGCCCAGCCAAATGAGGCTGTAGTCAAAAACCGCCTTAAAGTAACTAAGGGTGGTGGCCGCCAGCGCATCCGCCTCCTCCGCTTCGCGAAAGAGGTGTAGCAACTTGGCAAGATTAGCCAATGGCGGGTTGCGGTTGGCTGATTCAGTTACTTGCGTCATCTCCTAGAACCCCGCATCCTGCCAGAGGGCTGGCCCTTAGTTGGGCACGATCTTAATACTCCTACGCATCCTTACGATCAGATAGACCCGATCCGCAGGACAATGGTGCCATTTCCCACGTCCCTTGGGGAGAACACCCTAGCGATCGCCGAACAAGCGTTTATCATCTAGCCTAAAGCGTGTTTTTCAAAGTTGGTTAGGGGTTTGATTAGATTTTGCCAAACTTTAAAACTGAATTTTTGCGATCCTGGCTACCTGAGACGCCGATATCATATCTGTATCTGTCTAGATGACCTGAGTAGGCAAGACGCGATAATTCGCCTGTGGTCAAGGCAGGCGCAAGCAACTTCCTGTCAATTCCTGTGTTTTCTAGCCCTGTGTTTTCTGGAGGATAGGGGTGGATCTCTATACAACGGCACTACGTCCCCTACTATTTTCTGGCCTCCAGGTTGATCCGGAATGGATACATGAGCGCTTGCTCCATACCTTGGCCAGACTGGATCAGCCCCAGCCCCCCCCCTTGTTGCGGGCCGCCTTGACTTGGACAGAACAGATCTTTACGGTCCCTGACCCGCGTTTAGAACAGTCTCTCTGGGGTCTAACGTTTACGAATCCCTTGGGCTTGGCCGCAGGGTTTGATAAAGATGGACAGGCGATCGGGATCTGGCCCCAGATCGGGTTTGGTTTTGCGGAAGTCGGCACGGTTACCTTTCACGCCCAACCCGGTAACCCCCAACCGCGCCTGTTTCGCCTGCTGGCCGATCGGGCGGTCCTTAACCGCATGGGGTTTAATAACCAGGGAGCCGCTGCCCTAGCCACCCGCCTTCAAGCCTATCGGGAACGGCAAGCTCAACGTGGGGTAGGCGTCCCGCCTGCCCCTGCCCGAGAAACAAGCATCCCGCCTGCCCCTGCCCTGCCCGTACCGATCGGGGTCAACTTTGGGAAGTCCAAGCAAACCGATCTGGAGGACGCGATCGCCGACTACTTGGGTAGCTTTCGGTTACTGCAACCCTGGGGCGATTATTTCGTTGTTAATGTTTCCTCACCCAATACCCCCGGCCTGCGATCGCTGCAAATGGCAGAGCAGCTTGGCCCCCTCTTGGCGGCCCTCCAGCAGGAAAATACCACCGGCAAGCCCCTCCTCCTGAAAATTGCCCCAGACCTTAGTTGGGATGAGCTGGCGGCCATCCTCGACCTGGCCCAGCACCATCGCCTAGCGGGCATTATTGCCACCAATACCACGATCGCCCGGACCGGTTTGCGGACCCAGGTTTTATCCCGCACGGGTAACCCGATAGCAGCGGAGGCCGGTGGGATCAGTGGTGCCCCCCTCCGGGCGCGATCGACCGAGGTCATCCGGTTCATCTACCGGCAAACCCAGGGCCAATTGCCCATTATTGGGGTGGGCGGCATCTTCACTGCTGCCGATGCCTGGGAGAAAATCACTGCCGGGGCCAGCTTGTTGCAGGTCTATACGGGCCTGGTCTACGAAGGTCCTGGTCTGATCTCACGGGTTCTCCAGGGGTTACTGGCCCAATTAGAGGCACACCAACTGCCCACGATCGCCGCTGCTGTTGGTATTGACCCATGACGCCCTTCCAGCCCCTCCTCGGTCAAGCCCAGGCCATAGCATTGCTCACCCAAGCGGTCCAAAAACACCGCATTGCACCGGCCTACCTGTTTGTTGGCCCTGATGGGGTGGGCCGCAGTCTGGCTGCCCGCTGCTTTCTGGAGTTGCTCCTTGATCCTACCCTAGAGGCGGGGAGCTTGCTGGCAGGCGGTACAGCAGTGGCAGGCGGTACAGCAGTGGCAGGCGGTACGCCTACTCTACAAGGCATTTCCGGCTCCCCTGCCCTACGGCAACGCATTGTCCAGGGCAATCATCCCGATCTGCTGTGGGTGGAGCCTACCTATCTGCACCAGGGGAAACGGCTATTGGCGCGGGAAGCGGCTGAGGCGGGGGTAAAACGAAAGGCACCGCCCCAAATTCGGCTGGAGCAGATTCGGGAGGTGTCCCAATTCCTGAGCCGTGCCCCCTTGATGGCCCCCCGATCGGTCGTCGTGATTGAACAAGCTGAAACAATGGCGGAGGCGGCGGCCAATGGCCTGCTAAAAACCCTGGAGGAACCGGGACAAGCCACGCTGATTTTATTGGCTCCCTCCCTGGATGCCCTGTTGCCTACCCTGATTTCCCGGTGTCAGCGCATTCCCTTCTACCGGCTGCCTCCCGATTGTCTGGCGCAAGTGTTAGCGACCGCAGGCTACGGTCACCTTGTGCAAACACCGGGTGATCCCGCCTATGCCGCTGTCTTGGCAATGGCCCAGGGCAGCCCTGGTGCAGCGATCGCCCATTACGAGCAATTGCAGAATTTGCCACCGGATCTCCTGCAAGCGGTGCAATCCCCCCCGCGATCGCTCCGGGAGGCCCTGGATCTTGCTCGCCAGATTCAGCAAACCTTGGAAAGTGAACAGCAGTACTGGCTACTCGACTACCTTCAGCACTGCTATTGGCACCCCCAGCCTGGTTATGACCCCAGCCCCATTCTGCACACCCTGGAGAAGGCCAAGACGGCTCTGCGTAGCTATGTCCAACCTCGCCTTGTGTGGGAGGTGACGTTGATGCAGTTGTGCTAGCGATTGGGGGCCGGGGATTTGAGGGCGGTTAGGGAATGCCCTAGCGTACGAGATGATGATCGATCGCGAAACGGACTAATTCAGCGCGATTACTAGTATTGGATTTGCGCAGGAGGCTGCTGACGTGTTTTTCGATCGTGCGCGGGCTGAGGTGCAACTGTTCGCCAATCTGGCTGTTGGAGAGTCCTTCCGCCAGTAGGTGCAACACGTCCTGCTCCCGTCGGGTGAGATCGACCGCCTCTAGCCCCGGTGCTGCCCGATCGCGATCGGGATGAGCAGCAGGTAAGGGGACAGCCTCCGCCGACTTGAGATGGGTACGCCATTCGGTCTGGATTAACTGGGACCGTTCCATCAAGTTACGAACGACTGCCCCCAGTTCGTTCAGCTCAAAGGGTTTGGGCAGGTAAATATCACACCCCAGTTGGTAACCCTGAATGCGCTCAGGGGTGGTGGAATGGGCGGTGAGGAAGATAACGGGGAGTAGGCGAAAATGGGGCTGTTGCCGAACCCGGCGGACCAGTTCAAACCCATCCATGTGGGGCATGGCCACATCCGTAATTAAGAGGTGGGGAAGGTAGTCTTTCAGGATTTGCAGGGCTTCACGGCCATTAGTTGCTGACATCACTGAGTAGCCAGCCTGCTCCAGGTAATCACTCAAGGTGAGGCGAGTGCCTGGATCATCCTCTGCGACCAGGATTAGCAAGGGCATGGGGGAGGGGTCACACGTGATGGGGAGGGGGTAAAGTTTATTAGCAATCCTAGCCAATAAAATCCATGTTGCTAAAACCGGTATAGGGATGGCAGGTTATTGCTGGGTATCAACGCTTGTTAAGCCAAATTGTTAATCCGACATTCTTACTCCAAGTTCATTCAAGCCTAATTTCAACCTTAATTTCAATCCCCAGGCAGATCTTCCCGGCTCATCTCTTGGGCGCTGGTTAGAGGTGCTCCAGATAGGTGAGGAGATCAGCCATTTCCTGGGGATTAGGCTGAAACTTGGGCATGGGGGGAGTCTCGCCACTAATCACCTGGCGAATCAGGGCGGCTTGGGTCTTGCGCTCAGCAATATGTTTCAAGCTGGGACCCACTAGGCCATCAGCCGTTGCGCCATGACAGCCCGCACAGTTGATCTGAAAAATCATCGCGCCCCGATCGCGATTGCCCCGCAGCCGGAGTGTGCTCTGGATATAGGGATCGGCAACTTCCAGTTGATGCCAACCAAATAAAACCGCTAAGATGACCACGCCAATCACCAGCAGGATTGCTGCAATCCGCTGAATGGGTACGTCATCGCTCAAGTTGATTGTCTGTCGCTCGTCCAAACCGTCTCCAGCTAGCAGCCGCACCAAGCGATTTTTAATTATAAGCATTTGTACAAGAAACTTCTTAATTCAATTATTTACTCTAAAGATTTGTTGCACCACTGTCACCTGCTAGGGGTAGGGTAGGTGTAGCGATCGTCGCTGTCTCAGCACCCACTGTTTTGTGGGATAGGCGTTCCGCCTGAGCCGGGGAGAGAAGCGTCTACTTCGCGGCTACCCTTTAGAGATGCGGCCTAGTAGCCCTGCGATCAGGGTATGCTGGACAGAGATAATTTGTGTTGTTTTGTATCGAGGTCTGGAGGCACTTCTCATGGTTGAACCCCTACTCTCTGGCATTGTGCTTGGCTTGATTCCTATTACCCTGGCGGGCTTGTTCGTCGCGGCTTATCTCCAGTACCGTCGGGGTAACCAGCTCGGCCTATAGGCTGGACCTAATCAGCGTTTGTGGGATAGGCGTCTCGCCTGTCTTGCCTGTTTTGTGGGATAGGCGTCCCGCCTGTCTTGCCTGTTTTGTGGGATAGGCGTCTCGCCTGTCTTGCCTGTTTTGTGGGATAGGCGTCTCGCCTGTCCCCGCTGTGACATACCCACGTTCTGACATACCCATCCTGCGTTCAAATACCCCAATGCCCTCCATCGACATGAACGGCAAGTCGATCGCAAAGGGAGCCGATCGCCTATCCTGCTGGCCTTAATCCTTCTCAATATCTGGGGAGTCTAGCTCCTCTGTCAGCATTTGCAGGCGGATCGTCCGTTGCGATAGGGCAGCGGTTGTGGGGTCGCCACCGACACCGAGTTGGACCTCAATAATACTGCCGGAAAGTTTGCCAAGGCTCTGGACCATGCGGCGCAGGTGAGGCGTGCTGACACCACTATCAACATAGAGGCGATCGCTCAGGCGGTTCAGGCGTTTCCAGGCGGTGTAGAGCTTACCGATCGCCTGCTCCACCTGGGTAGCCTGGGTGACCACATCAGCGGCAATGTTCAGAATTCCTAAACGAAAGGCTTCTTCTAGGGCTGTTTCCAGGTCAATATCGGCATCATTGAGGGCCTGCACTTGGGTAGCGGCATTTAAGTATTTCGCTAAGGATTTCGCTTCACCGGTGACTTGTTTGAGGGTATCCAGGTCCGGATTCTCGCGCATCTCTTGTTGGAGGCTGGTCTGGTGGGATTCTGGGAGTTTTGCCAACTCGCGGACGAGGGGGGCCAGGTAGCGGGTGGGGATGGTGTGATCGGCGGCTTTTTCTCGGACTTCCTCTGGCAATAGCTCCGAGGTCATCGCTGTCCATTCGTCTGCCAATTGCCGCACTTCGCGCCGGGTTACCCGCTCTCCCCGGTGGGCTGCTTCGCTGACCAGTTGTTGGACTTCAGGGGATGCCTGGGCTGTTTCAATAAAGGCTCGCTTACTAAACTGGTTGACATCCGTCGGTTCCAGGTAACCGGTTTCCAGGAGGGTGTCGGCGCTGTTCGCCAACTCGATCCACTGGTATGCCTGACTTTTGCTGATCTCCCGTTCCTTGAGCCAGTTCAGGAAACCCATGCCCCGCTGATCGCCCCGCTGTTTTTCCCGATCGCGCACAACCCGCAGAATGCGTCCCCGCCAGATGTCTGTTTGCAGGTCAAAGCGATCGCAGACTTGCCATGCCTGCTCGACCTGTTGCTGGAATTCCGCATCGGGTAGGTGTTCGTCCTCCGGATCAGGCAACTGGAAATTGAGGGGAACGTTGTCCAGGTCAGTGCTCAGGGCATGCATGAGGGACGGGGCAGGGATATCAAGGGTTTCTGGGGGAGAGTTGGGAACTAGCACGATCGCGGGTGGGGTAAACAGCCGCAACATTATCCCATGTTCGTCCCGCTTGCTCGATCGCAGGTGGCGGGGCAGACGCATCGGGTTCGCAAGCGCCAATACTGACCCATGTACTGGCACCATCGGCCCAGTGTTCCTTTTTCCAGATCGGGGCGTTGTGCTTCAGGGTATCGATCGCATACTGGCAGGCGGCAAAGGCTTCAGCCCGGTGGGGGCAACTAACGGCCACAAGGACACTGGTTTCCCCGATCGTGAGGTGTCCTGTGCGGTGATAAATGACCACCCGATTCACCATCGGCCACTGCTGGCGGA
Organism: Coleofasciculaceae cyanobacterium bin_20; assembly: GCA_037445115.1. Classification (GTDB taxonomy): domain Bacteria; phylum Cyanobacteriota; class Cyanobacteriia; order B231; family B231; genus Trichothermofontia. Next base: position 6,943 of record JBBILC010000084.1, on the reverse strand, counting down.
GATCGGCGGCAATCTGTGCAAATACCCGCAGCGCCATTGGCTCATAGGCTTGATATTCCAAGCTGACCACCGCTTTCCCGTCGGTATGGTCCCGTACCGTCCCACTCATGACCACCACGGCCCCACTGGCGGGATCGGCGGCCAGTTCGTACACCTCAGGCAACGAGAGCGGGGCAAAGGTGATGGCAAAGCGATCGTTGAGTTCAGCGGTACCCTGGCTCATTTTCTCTTTTTGCTATCTTTGGCGCTCGTTTTTTTCTTGGTTTCCCGCTTGGTTTCCCGCTTAGTGTCCTGGGTCGCTGGGTCAAGCTCACCGTTGATCCGGGCATTAAACCCATACACACGCCGTTGTCCCACTAGGGGTACCAGGGTGACCGATCGCGTATCTCCTGGTTCAAACCGAATGGCCGTACCCGCCGGAATATCCAGTCGCATTCCCCGTGCTTGCTCACGCTCAAAGTTCAGCGCACGGTTGACCTCATAGAAATGGAAATGGGAGCCAACTTGGATGGGGCGATCGCCCTGGTTCGCAACGGTTAGGGTGAGGGTGGAACGTCCGGCATTCAATTCCAGTTCACCCGGTTCAACCAGCAATTCACCGGGAATCATAGGGGCTATCTCCTAGGGAAAAGTTACGATCGCACCGTTGGCCAGAGGGCTGGGTCCGATCGCGGTAGCGCTATCTCTGCCCTATTCTAACTGGAAGTGCTAACCCACCCTAGGCAGATGCATTGCCCATAAGGGTGATATCTTGAGTGGGAATCAGAGGATAGGACGGTAACGAGATTTCCCATGCAAGCAGACTGGCAAGTCGTTAAAACCTACGCCGATATCCTGTACCACAAGTGGGATGGCATCGCCAAGGTGACGATCAATCGGCCCCACAAGCGCAATGCATTCCGCCCAGAGACGATTGCCGAAATGTACGATGCCTTTTGTGATGCACGGGAAGACCCCCAAATTGGTGTGGTGCTACTGACGGGGGCGGGTCCCCATACGGATGGCAAGTATGCCTTTTGTGCGGGCGGGGATCAAAGTGTACGGGGGCAGGCGGGCTATATCGGGCAAGATGGGGTGCCGCGCCTCAATGTGCTGGATCTCCAGCGTTTGATTCGTTCCATGCCTAAGGTGGTGATTGCCTTGGTGGCGGGCTACGCGATCGGGGGCGGGCACGTCTTGCATATTGTGTGTGATTTAACGATCGCGGCAGAGAATGCCATTTTTGGACAGACGGGACCCAAGGTAGGCAGTTTCGATGGGGGCTTTGGGGCCAGCTATCTAGCCCGGATTGTTGGCCAGAAGAAGGCGCGGGAGATCTGGTATCTCTGTCGCCAATATACGGCACAGCAGGCATTAGAGATGGGATTGGTCAACCAGGTTGTGCCCGTGGCTGAACTGGAGGCAGAAGGCATTCAATGGGCGCGGGAAATCCTGGAGAAAAGCCCGATCGCCATTCGCTGTCTGAAAGCGGCGTTTAATGCGGACTGTGATGGACAGGCGGGCCTTCAGGAACTCGCAGGCAATGCAACACTGCTCTACTACATGACGGAAGAGGGAAGTGAGGGTAAACAAGCGTTCCTGGAAAAACGCCCCCCAAATTTTCGCCAATATCCCTGGCTGCCTTAGTGCCGTAACCCTTAACGTTCCACTAGGTCGGTAGTAACGACTTTAGTCGTTTCAATCTAAAGCCTGGGGAATACAGTGGGATGACAAGATACCTAAAATGTACCTAAAATCGCCTCTACTGCCGTTGGGCTGAGGGGTTTGGCGAAGAAATAGCCCTGGCCAAATGGGTAGCCAAGGCGTTGTAATTGTTGGAGTTGGGCCTGGGTTTCAATCCCCTCCGCGATCGCCTCTAACCCTAATTGCTGGCTGAGGGTAGCGATCGTGGCGACAATTTGGTGGTTACATTCCTGACCTTGGATTTGGCTCACAAAACTACGATCGACTTTCAAATAATCGATCGGTAAGCGATGGAGATAGTTAAGGGAGGAGTACCCTGTGCCAAAGTCGTCAATACTCAGTTGAATTCCCCGTGCTTTTAGCTGGCTCAGGAGCGCGATCGTAGAAGTGACATCTTCGATCAGCATACTTTCGGTCAGTTCCAGGGTTAGGTGATGCCCTGCTAAACCCGTTTGGGCCAGAACACGATCGACTTCGGCCAAAAGATCAGGTTGTCGGAGATCCTGGGCGGAGAGATTCACACTCACCTTCAAGCTGGGTAAATTGGGGAAGGCCGTCTGCCAGGTAGCTAACTGCTGACAGGCAGCACCCAGCGCCCAATAATCCAGGGTTGTGATCAATCCCGTCTCTTCCGCGATCGTAATAAAGTCGCCGGGAAGTTTTAAACCCTGACTGGGATGTTGCCAGCGAATTAAGGCTTCAAAGCCGACAATTTGGCCGGTCGCTAAAGCCACGATCGGTTGGTAGTACAGCACAAATTCTTGCTGCGCGATCGCCCGTCGAAGATCATTTTCTACATGCAGTTGGTGCAGCGCTTGGGTATACATCTCCACATCAAAAATTTCGTACTGCGCACGCCCCTTATGTTTGGCCCGATACATCGCAATATCGGCATCCCGTAGGAGTTCGGAGGCATGGCAATAGTCCTGGTTGCCTAAGACAATTCCAATGCTAGCCGTGGTATAAACCTCTCGCCCTCCCAGGAGGATTGGGGTTTGGAAGACGGTGAAAATTCGTTCGGTGGCATGAACGGCTTCCTGCATATTTTGAATATCCTCTAGTAGGATGACAAACTCATCACCGCCCAAGCGCGCCACCAGATCAATACTGCGTAGGGTTGATTGTAACCGCTGGGCGATCGTTACCAGCAAATGGTCGCCCGCTAAATGGCCCAAGCTATCATTGACGACTTTAAAGCGATCCAGATCAAGGAATAACACCGCAAAATGATAATGGTTAAAGCGTTTAGCGCGATTCATCGCTAACTCTAGCCGCTCCATTAAAAGCTGGCGATTGGGTAACTGGGTGAGGGCATCGTGCAGGGCATCATGTTCTAACTGTCTTTGTACCTGAACCCGTTCCGTCACATCGCGGGAAGTCGTTTGGAGTTGGATGATGGTGCCGTTGGTATCCAAAATCGGTTTGGTCAGGGTTTCAAACCAAATATAGTGACCCGATTTGTGCCGAATTCGATAGGTAATTGGGGTGTTTTTCCCGGCGAGGGTAGCTGCTTGGGCCTCTTGATAAATCCGATCACGATCGTCAGGATGCAAGAACTCGTAGGGATCTTGTCCCAACAATTCATCATAGCGGTAACCCAAGAGGGATTCACACGAGGGACTCACGTAGAGATAGCGTCCCTGCCGGTCATGCAGACAGACCAGATCGTTCATATTTTCGGCTAATAACCGGTAGCGCGTTTCACTTTCGCGTAAGGCTTCTTCTGCTTGCTTGCGATCGCGCAGGTCAATATCGACGCAGTACATTTCCGGCTCACCATCGGCGTTAATCAGCATGATATGACTGGAGTAGACGGCTACCCTAGAGCCATCTTTACGCAGGAGGCTCAATTCCCCAGCCGGAATCGGATGACCCTCAACGACCCAGCCCCGAATCGCGGCAATGACATCCTGGCGCATTCCGGGGGGAATAATTAAATCTTCAAGTTGCTGACCCAGGGCTTCGGCTTTGGTATAGCCATAGAGGACTTCACTCGCCTGATTCCAATAAATCACTTGGCGATCGCGGTTGTATCCCTGTACGGAGATTTGGGGCGTAGACTCAAACAAATGGCGAAAACGTTGTTCACTTTGCTGCAAGGCAATTTCTGCCTGTTTACGATCGCTCACATCCAGGATCAAGGTGTCCCAAATAATGTCCCCATTGGGGTGCCGCTGGGGTTGCCCAGCCGCCGCTAGCCACTTTTCGCGGCCCGATGGTGTTGTAATTCGCCAGGAATGCGACCACGGTTGTAGGGTTTGCGCTGATAGCATCACCGAAGCAAACATGGCTTCCAGATCTTCTGGGTGGATCATGTGCCAAAGAATGCTGGCATCATTCACCACGGCTTGAGCTTCAACTTCCCAAAGGCCGTAACACCCCGGACTCATGTACAGTACACCGTCGGACCCGTCGGGACGCAGCAAGTAGCGAAAAATTGCCCCTGGTACATTAGCCGCCATATTTTGAAAACGGGTTTCGCTCTCCCGTAGTGCCCCTTCCACCCGCTGACGCTCCGCCAATTCTAGTTGCAATTGGCGGTAAAGATTTGCTTGTTGAATGGCGATCGCAAGTTGATCAGCGACGGCCTGGGCCAGTTCAATTTGCTCCGTATTCCAGACAAAGGGACATTGGGTAGTGGTAATGGTAAAGCTACCCCATAGCTGACCTTCAACCACCAGTGGAATCAGTAACCAAGCCCCCGGTAGAACCTGTGCCACGTCTCGATTAATGTCATCAGTCAAGTGGCTAGTGTCGTTGACCTGAACAACTTGTAATTGTTTGAGTTGGGTCGCAAAGGGATTATCGACATCGGGGATCTCAAGACCAATAATTGCCGATACGTCTGCCTGGTGACGATAGCCAGCAATATGCCGCCAAATACCTTGGTTTGGGAAATATTGCACAACCATGCAGTCAAGATTTTTCAAAAGTTTAGAGGTTTCTGCGGTAGCGGTGGCAAAAATAATCTCTAAATCTAGGGACTGACGAATGGCTTGAAAGACCCGGTTCAAAGCCTGCTCTCGCAGAATTTTTTCCTTTAAGGTCGTGATATCACGGCCTACGGATTGGATTTCAACTAACTTTCCTTCCTCGTCAAAAATACCAAGGTTAATCCATTGCGTCCAACCAATCTGCTGATCGGCCCGTCGGTCTTGGTTGATATTTTCAAACGTTGGGTGCTCTGGGGTCAACGCGGCAATCTTATCGTAGATAGGCCCTAGTTCGTCGGGTGGCACAAAGTTAGACCATTGGGTTCCCAAGACCTCCTCTAGCTTCTGCCCCAGGGCAAGGCAAAGCGCTTCATTGGCAAAGGTAATGGTTGTATCGGGTCGCGATCGTAAAATTAAATCTGTTTGGGCCTGAATAACCTGCCGATAACACTGTTCTCGCTTACGCAGCGTATTTTCGACAATTTGTCGCTCCCATTCCCGTTGCCGCTGTTCCGTTTCCAGACGTTTGCGATCGCTAATATCTTGAAAAGCCGCGATCGCGTACTGCACCTGCCCCTGTTCATCAAAAATGGGTGTGGCCCAGACTTCTAGGGGAATGACCTGCGTGGCCTGGTGAATTTCTAAATCATCCGCCCAAGCCACTTCGCCCGCAAGTGCCCGTGTGCTCGGTAGGGCTGCGATTGGATAGGGCTGTTGGGTGCTGGCTTGATAGACACGAAAGAAGGTAGACAGTTGACTGAGGTCTATAACTGGCAGGTCGGCAATGCCTAACAATGACCGGCCAACTTGGTTGATATAAATCAGTTGTCCGGGGACCTCATGAACCGCAATCCCCATTGGTGTTGCATCTAGGAACTGGACTAAACGACTTTCCGTGACAACTTGTCCAGTATCCGCTTGCTCATTATCTGATAAATTTGTACTCGCGATCAGAGAGAGCACCAACTGCTGAACGGTCTCTGGTGTCTTCTCCCAATCGGCTGGGACTATCTGATCGAGGGAAAACCGTTGCCGCTTTGTCATAACCGCAGCACTGGGTGATCTAGTCGATTAAGTGCGTAAAGTATGTACCCTTTTCTGCATCCTATTCTATTGCCTTATCCGCCAGTATCCGTGAATTAGCGTAAAATCCGATGGATATTGGGTAGCGAACAGGCATTTCCGGTCATTGACAGGCTTTTAATGAATTAGTTTATACAGCCGTTCCCTCTCTAATGAAATACTGTCAAGCCTTGTGAACAAGGGGCCTAAGCCCCTTGCCTGTACCTCACCAAGTATGGAATTGCTGTACATTGATGACAACTATCGAACTGGAATTTATTAAGAATTTCTGTGCAAGATTTTAACTTTCAATGAATTAGTTTATACATTGCACAATGATTGATGACTGCTAGGCCGCCATCGGATTGCACGAATGTCAACAGCGATACTCCAGTGATGCTCCGCTGATTTGCCTGGAGGTGCGCAGGTTACGCCGACTGGCTGATCCGGCTTGCTGCATCCGACTGGCTGCGTTGTTGTCCCTAGGAGTCTGTCATGCGTACAGTGATGGATTGTAGGTTGGCGTCGAGCTGGCGAGACCCAACACGAGCACTGACTTTGTTGGGTCGCACTGGGTTTGACCCAACCTACCAAATTAACCTTGACAGACTACTAGGCTCGGCGTCCCCTTGGCCTGATCGGTGGGACAGAACAGTAGATAGGAAGGAATCTCAATGCTAAACTGGGGCAGACTTAAATTGCATTAACCAGCATCAAATACCGTGGGGCTAATTGTTCAAAAATACGGGGGAACTTCCGTTGGTACGGTCGAACGCATCCAGGCCGTTGCCCAACGGGTCCAGGCGACTGTTAACCAGGGACATGGCGTTGTGGTTGTGGTGTCCGCAATGGGCAAAACGACCGATAGCTTGGTGCAGTTGGCCCATGAGATTACGGCTAACCCCAGCCGCCGGGAGATGGATATGTTGCTCTCGACAGGGGAGCAGGTGTCGATCGCCCTACTGAGCATGGCCCTCCAAGCAATTGGCCAGCCTGCTATCTCGATGACCGGTGCCCAGGTGGGGATTATCACGGAGGCCATCCACAGCCGTGCCCGGATTTTGCAAATTGCCACCGATCGCATCGAACGTCATCTGAAGGATGGCAAGGTGGTGGTTATTGCAGGTTTCCAGGGCATTAGTAATACGGAGGAGTTGGAAATTACGACCCTGGGACGGGGCGGGTCCGACACTTCCGCCGTAGCGCTGGCGGCAGCCCTTCAGGCCGACTGTTGCGAGATCTACACCGATGTGTCGGGCGTGTAC
>JBBILC010000083.1:0-24416 GCA_037445115.1 Coleofasciculaceae cyanobacterium bin_20 | reverse complement strand
ATACTGCATTCTGTCCCTTTTTTCCATCGCTTAACCTAACTTTCAACACTTCTGATATAAACAGATTCCTACATCAATCTTTAAGGGATCACGAATCTACCTACTTAGCGTAACCGAATCAGCCGTTTAGCGGGACCCATCAGCGAGGTAGCCGTGGAAACGTTCCCGCAACTGGGCAATGCTGAGATCCTGCACCCAGTATTCCACAAGGGCATGGCCAAAGGCCCAGGCCGTGCGCTGGGGATTCGCGGGATGCTCCAACAGGAGAGGCCATAGGGCGAGGAGGTCAAATTCCCGCAGGTCCGTTTTTTGACTCAACAGCGAGAATAGTTCATAGGCCATCTGCAACTTGCCAATCACGAGGGGCAATAGCTCGATCGGGATCTGTTCTGCCAATAAATAGGCCAAGGCGGGGGACCCGGTGGTGAGCGTCGATAGAAACTGAAGGACAGGACTTTTCAGAAGACTGGTGATCCCCTGGCTAGTGGTCATCTGGAACGTGTAGTGATCAATGATTTTCGCGGCTGCCACCACACGGGCCTCGCGATCGCGCAAAAACCGAGCCAATCGCTGCTGCTTGGCCGGGTCAACCAACTCCACCAGGGTCACCGCGAGGGCTTCACTATTCCAGGCAGGTCGCTGGGCTGTTTGGTTCACGATCGGCAACAGGCGATCGCACCAATCCCCCAACTGTTCAGCCCGGTATTGGGTAGCCTCCCGGATCGCGATTTCCTTAGGCCGATCGCCCCATTGCCAATCGTAGGGCGGTGACCATTCCCGCAGGGGCCGCAGCCGATCCACCTGGCTCACCACCGCGATCGTGGGCAGGTCACTGACAGGGGTCTTAATCGCCTTGAGAAATGCCAGATCCATTTGCAGAGCCGGATCAAGGGCGGGGGTCACCAGGAGCAGAATATCGGCTTGGTGGGCAAAGTCCAACACCTGGGTGCGCAGATCATCCCCCTGCACCTGTTCATAACCAGGGGTATCCCAAAGAGCTAAGCGTTCCCCCGCGTCCAACTGCCATTGATAGGTCTGGATCTGGTCGGTACTGGGGAGCACGTCAACCATCGCCCGATCGGCCTGGAACAGGGTGTTAATTAAACTACTCTTACCCGCCCCCGTGCGTCCTATTAGGAGGATATTGACGGGCTGTTGGGCGATCGCGGCGGGGGGTTCGGCCTGATCCAAAATCTCCCGTAGGGTTTGGGTTTTCGTCGTAGGGGCGGCGGGTTGGGGCAAGGTTGGGGTTGGTTCGGTCAGGGGGGTACGGCTGTAGAGGGCGATCGCTTGCCGCCCAAGGTTGCGGAGGGCGGCTTGCCGGAGCATCTGCCCCAAGTTAACCACTAACTGCTGGTTAGCCTGATCGCTCGACTTCTGGCTCAACTGACGGGCCGCCGCTGCCACCGGATTGAGCAACCACTGGGACCAGTTCCACACCTGCAACACCTTGCGGGCCGAGGGTTCCAACTGCTGATACATTTCATAGGCTTGGTATGCCTGCCCCACGGTCACCTGCTGCAAAATCGGTTGCAGTGGTTGCATCCAGCGATCGAGATCATCTACCGTTCCCCGCAGCAATTGGTAGGCATCGGGAACATAGATAGTTAGCAGGGGATACTTCACCGTGGGGTGGTAGACGTGGGCAACGGCGGTAAGCACTTCCTGGCACCGCCGCCAAAAGGTGGGCCAATCCTCCCACAGGGGGCGATCTTGGCGCGTTGCCTCTAGGATCGCTTGGATCGCCTGCTCTGCCTGCTGGGCTGCTTCGGGACTGGGTGCGGTTGTGTCATCAGCCGTGACGGTCATGGTCGGCAGGGGGGGCAATCCAGGGGGCATTGCAGTTAGTTGTGCCCGTGTCCAATGCACCAATAGCCAACGCCAGCCGACTAACAGGAGGATGAACACGCCCCAAATCCAGTTCAAACCCCATTGGTGGATTTGTTGGCCTGCCGCTGTTAAGACAAAGAGGACGATCGCGGCGATCGGGGCAGCGAGAACTACCCATTGCCAGCGTTTGAGTTGGAGCATAGTCCGTGGTAACCCCAGAGTCCTATCCTGCCCCCCAGTGTAGCGACTTTGTCGCTCAGGTTTTGCAGCCGTTGGGGGCTATCTCTCGCTATCCTGGGCAATAGTTCCCTGTGGCCATCGCTAACGGATGGTTGACGCGCCCATGTCTGCAAAACTCACCTGGCAACCCCTCGATCGCGCCGCCATTAGTCTGATGCTGGTGCTGAGTTGCCTGATTGCCCTCCTACTGTGGCAAGGGGAGCAGGTCGCCCCTAGGGTGCGTGAATTTACCTGGCAGGACCGCCAAATTGGCGTAGACGATACCGCCTTTATCCTCACCTTTACCCGCCCAATGGACACCACCAGTGTGGAGGAGAACCTGGTGATCGAGCCACCCCTGCCGGGAAGGGTTAGTTGGGCAGGGCGGCGCATGGCCTATACCCTCAACTTCCCCCCCCCCTATGGGACTGAGTTCCAACTCAAATTGGCCAATGCACGGGAAAAAATCGGCGTAGCTGCTACCGAATCGCCGCCGATGCAACCCTTTGTCGGGCAGTTTAAGAGCCGCGATCGCGCCTTTGCCTATATTGGTGCGACGGGGGAAAATGCAGGCCGACTGGTGCTCAATAACCTGACGCAACGGCAAACCCAGGTGCTCACCCCGGCTGAGTGGGTTGTGCTGGACTTTCGGCCCTATCCCCAGGGCGATCGTATTGTGTTTAGCGCGATTGAGCGATCGGCCCTCCGCCAAGGCCGTTGGGATCAGCACCTCTATACGGTCACCACGGGGATTGTCCCAGAGACAACGGGCCAGCGCCACCTGCCATCGATTGCCGCCGGTGAGATTGAGCCAGTTCTGGATGCCGATGGGTTCCAAAACCTCCAATTTGACCTAGCGAACGATGGCAGTGCGATCGTGGTGCGACGGGTGAATAAGACCAACCCAGGGGATTTTGGCCTATGGGTTGTGCAACCGGGCCGGAAACCCCAGCGCCTTGACAGTGAACCGGGGGGCGACTTCCTAATCACACCCGATAGTCAGGCGATCGCGGTTGCCCAGGGGCAAGGGATGGCCCTCCTATCGCTTAATCCCGATGACCAGGCTGAAGCTGCCGCAGGCGATCAAAAGTTGCTAGAGTTTTTGCCCCAGTTTAGTCAGGCCCTTAGTTTTACGCGGGATGGCTCAACGGCAGCCATGCTTAAGTTCAATACCGACTTCACGCGATCGCTATACCTGATCAACAATCGTGGTGACCAGAAAGAATTGCTGCGTTTCAAGGGATCGATCCACGCGGCCCAGTTTGACCCCGCCCAACGGTGGCTGTACTGCCTGCTGGGTGAACTGGTGGAAGCGGAAGGCTATCGGGAACAACCCTTTTTAGCCGCGATCGATCTGCAAACCGATGAGCTATTCCCGCTAGTTCTGCTTCCGGAACAGCAAGGGATACAAATGAGTCTGGCCCCCGATGGTCTGGCCCTCTTGTTTGATCAAACCCTGGCCGTGGACGCAGCCGATCCGAGTTTAGCGGAGGCCCCTAGGGGACAAGATGGCCGCCCGATCGCCGATAGTCGCCTGTGGTTCCTACCCCTCGATCCCGCCATTCTGGTGACTGAAGACCCCGCTTCGCAGCTCCGACCGGAAGCCTTACCGATCGCCGGGTTTAACCCTCGTTGGTTACCATGAAAGCATGATTTTTGTTAGTTTCTTAGTTAAGACAGCTTTTGTTAGCAAGACAGTTTTTGTTAGTTAAGACAGCTTTTGTTAGCAAGACAGCCCAGCGGGCTATCCCACAAAAGAGCAATTATTAGCTAATGCTTGTGGGGTAGGCGTCCCGCCTGCCACCCCCGCCAAGCACATCAGACAAGCATCATGAGCAAGACAGCCCAGCGGGCTATCCCACAAGAATGACAGCTTTACGCTCCTCTCCCGCCCTGGGCTAGGGGCGAGGGCAAATGGCTCAAAGTTAAACGTATCAATCCGTCAAGCTTGCACCACTCCCTTAGCGTTGGGGGCTTGGCTGGGATTTGCGACTGAAATAGGCTTCAAACATTTGGCGCACCATTGGGGCCGTCACCTTACCGCCGCCCCCACCGGAGTTTTCGGCAAAAGCTACCACAATAATTTCCGGTTTATCAGCCGGTGCATATCCCCCATACCAGGCATGGGAAAGCCGGGGAGGATCTTCCGCCGTTCCCGTTTTGCCCGCATTGAAGGGAATACTCGTGGAATTCAGGGCGGTGCCCGTCCCACTACTGACCACCTGGATCAACCCCTCCCGCAGAATTGAAAGCGTACTGGGTTTGAGGTTCAGGGACTCGCGCCAACTCCGGGCCGATTCATTGTCCTTAAGTAGGTGGGGCTGAACCCGATAGCCCCCATTGGCCGGGACGGCAAACATGACCGCGACCTGGAGGGGGCTTGCCAGCAGAAAGCCCTGCCCGATCGACATATTGATCGTGTCACCTACAAACCACCCTTCACCGATATACTCCCGCTTCCAGGCATCATCGGGTACTAACCCGGCTGACTCTTGCCCCGCTAGCTCAATACCGGTTTTTTGGCCAAAGCCATAGCGACGGGTCCAGGGAATGAGTTCCTCGCCGCCAATGCGCATGGCCACCTGGTAGAAGAACGTGTCACTACTCCAGGCCATCGCCCCTGTGAAGCCCAAGGGGCCAAAGCCAGACCGGTTCCAATCCCAAAACTGGATACCACCAACCTGGACATAGGGATAGGTCGGCAAGACATCGTAGGGGCTATATTTCTCCGACTCCAGGGCCGCTGTTGTCGTGACGATTTTGAAGGTGCTGGCCGGGGGAAAGGCTTGCAGGGCACGGTTGACGAAGGGATGATCCGCACTTTGCAACTGTTCCCAGGTTGCCGGGGAAATCCGGGTCGAAAAAATATTGGGATCAAAGGCCGGACGGCTCACCATTGCCAGCACCCCACCGTTATTGGGATCGATTGCCACGATCGCCCCCTGCGTATTGCCGAGGATGGTCTCCGCCGCCTTCTGTAACTCCAGGTCTAGGGTGAGCTGGACCGTTTGCCCCGCTTTTGTCGGTTTCTCACCCAGGATACGGACAATCTGGCCAGCCCCGTCCACCTCCACCTGTTGGCCGCCCCATTCGCCCCGCAATTGTTGTTCAAAGGCAGCTTCTACCCCCATCTGGCCAATCACATCGCCCAGACGATAGCCCAAATGCCGACGGGCCTCCAGTTCCTCTTCGTTCATTTCCCCGGTATAGCCCAGGACATGGGCACCGAGGTTACCATTGGGGTAGTAGCGGACCGTTTCAGCATCCACTTCCACACCGGGCAGTTCGTGGCGCAACTCTTCGATCGCGGTCACCTGGGCTGGCCCAATCCCCCGCGCAATCCGTACCAGGTAGGGAGAACTATAACCGGCCTGTTCCAGACGCTTTTGAATTTCGCTAGCAGGAATATTCAAGATTTGGGACAGACGGGCTAGGGTGGCAGGCCACTCAACCTGCTTTTGGGCAATGGGCCAGATAAAAACCGAGTGGGAAACCCGATTCCCCGCCAATAGCTTGCCGTTGCGATCGAGGATTTGGCCCCGCTCCGGTTGTTTGGGGATGAGGCGAATCCGGTTGTTCTCAGCCAGTTGGTGGTTCCGCTTACCCTGCACCAATTGCAAATAGACCAGCCGACTGCCAATCCCCCCCACTAACAGCAGCGAAACCAACACCATCAACCACAGGGCACGAAAGGTCTTGCCCACGGTACGTGTGGTCGGCGGGGAAGCTGTCGCAGGTGAAGAGAGGATCAAAACCATAGGGGATGCTGGTGCAGGGTAAAGAAACTTGTCTCCCAGTTTACAAAAAGTCATAACCAGAATGCTAGCCAACTGGACCCCAAATCGTTGCCCTTTCGGGAAATTCCGGCACTAATTAGGTGACTGCCAGAGAATTCCCCAGATACAATGATTTCCAACCAGGGTTTGGGGTAGGCGAGAGCAGGATGGGGTCATGGTTGCCTCACCGTTGTGCCTCCTGAACTGCCGATCGAGTTGCTTATGTTATAGGGGCCAGGGGTTGCTTATCATGTCTCAATCTGCTGCCAAACATCAGCGCCAACGGACCGAGACGATCGCACCTGCGGTTGAACTGCGGGATGTCTTCAAACTCTACGAGGGAGAACCAGCGGTTCGCAACCTCAACCTCACGATTCAACCGGGAGAATTTTTCAGCATTTTGGGGCCTTCGGGCTGTGGCAAGACGACGACGCTGCGCCTGGTGGCGGGCTTTGAGGAACCGTCGGCGGGGGAAGTCCGGATTCAGGGAGTTTCCATGTTGCAAGTGCCGCCCTACCGGCGACCGGTGAATACCGTGTTCCAGAGCTATGCCCTGTTTAACCACATGACGGTTTGGCATAATGTGGCGTTTGGCTTACAAATTAAGGGCATTCAGCGAGCGCAGGTCCAGCAACGGGTACAGGATGCCCTCAAGCTAGTCAAGATGGATGGCTTTAGCCAGCGTTATCCAGCCCAACTGTCGGGGGGGCAGCAGCAGCGGGTTGCCCTAGCCCGAGCGCTGGTCAATCAGCCCACGGTGGTCTTGCTGGATGAACCCTTGGGGGCGCTGGATTTGAAATTGCGCAAAGAGATGCAGGTGGAACTAGCCAACCTACACCAGCAATTGGGGGTGACCTTTATTATGGTGACCCACGATCAGGAGGAGGCGTTGTCTCTGTCCGATCGCATTGCCGTGATGAATGGGGGACAGGTGGAACAAATTGGGACGCCGAGTGAAATTTATGAACAACCCGCGACGCCCTTTGTGGCTGACTTTATTGGGGATACCAACCTCTTGCAGGGACGGGTGGACGCTGTGGAGGCGACCAAATTGCGGGTGTTAACCCAGAGTGGTCTGAAGGTGCTGGTGCAGCAACCAGCGGGGAATCATGACGCACGCCTCAATCAGGTCGTCATCAGTATTCGACCGGAAAATATTCGTCTGAGTCTGACGCCACCCGAAGAACGAGGCAACTGTTTCCAGGGAAAGTTAAGTCACACGATGTACTTGGGGACCCATATTCATTACGTGGTCGATCTCAACTCCGGCGATCGCCTCACGGTTCTGCAACCCAATACCCTGGGGAGCATCCCGCAACGGGGTACGGCCCTCTATGCCTACTGGTCCGAGCAGGATTGTTTAGCCCTTCATGTCTGAGAACTTCCCCATGCATCACCCTCCCCGTGCGCGTCGTCTCTCCCGCCGACGTTTTTTGCGGCAGACTGCTTTGCTCTCTGGTTTAACCCTGGCGGGTTGTGGCTGGACGCTGGGTAATGTTGGCAGTCAATCTGCCCCAACCACGTCAACGGATGAGCTTTTAATCTATACCTGGAGTGACTATATCGACGAAGAATCGGTCGAAGCGTTTACGGCCCAAACTGGCATTACGGTACAAGTAGCCATTTACGAGTCGAATGAAACGATGTTGGCGCGGATGTTGGCGGGGGGCGGGAATAATTACAGTATTATTTATCCCTCAGATTACATGGTGCAACAGATGGTGGCACTGAATCTGTTGCAAGAACTGGATCACGATCGCCTGGAGGGCCTGGATAACCTGATGGAGGACTTCCAAGATCCCAGCTATGACCCCGGCAATCGCCATAGTGTACCCATTAGCTGGGGGACTACTGGGCTAGTCTATAATACGGAACGATTAACCGAACCTGTGGAAGATTGGCAGTATCTTTGGGATCAGCAGGAGCGCCTGCGGCAACGGATTACCCTGCTCTCGGATGTGCGGGAGGTGATGGGGGCAACTTTGAAATCCCTGGGCTATTCCTACAATGCGACCGATCCGCAACAGATCAATGCGGCGTTTCGAGCCTTGCAAACCCTCAAACCCGCGATCGCCAGTTTCACGACCGATGCTTGGCGAGAGCAAATTCTCGCGGGGGACTTGCTTGTATCGATGGCCTATTCCGTAGACGGGATTACCGCCATGTTTGAAGATGAGCGTCTGCACTATGTGATTCCCAAAAGTGGCGCATCCTTGTGGACAGATGCGATCGTTATCCCCCGGACTGCGCCTAATGTGGCAGGGGCCTATGCTTGGATAAACTATACCCTACAACCCTCAGCGGCAGCCCGAATTAGCGAACGCCTGAATTTTGCCACCCCCAATCGTGTCGCCTTTGAAAACCTTTCGGATGAACTGCGGGAAAATGAGGCCCTGTTCCCCCCCCCAGAGGTCCTCGATCGCTGCGAACGGATTGCCCCTCTCGATTCGCAGACGAATGAGTTGTTTGATAATTACTGGACACGACTCACGAGTGGCTAGGGGGAAAGACTAACAATTCAAAATTCAAATCAAAATTCAAATCAAAATTCAAAACTAGAGCTTTAAGGTGGAAAATTCAAAATTCAACTCACGATATAAGGTTCGTATCTTGTTATGGCTGCTTCCTCTCGCGATCGGTCTCAGATAACTTCTGGCTACCCTAAATGGTTAGCACCCCTGTTGATGCTGGCTCCTGCGGGGGTGTGGTTGGCCTTATTGTTGGTGTTGCCCACACTGGTCATTTTCCAGTTAAGTCTAGTCCCAGGGATTCGACCGGGTGAGGGGGTGAATCCGGTCCTTTGGCCCCTGACAAATTATGAGCGGATTTTGCAACCGGTTTATTTGCACGTGATTGCCCGATCGCTGTTTTTAGCCTTGGGGACAACGGGATTGTGCTTACTGTTGGGATTTCCGGTGGCCTATTGGCTTGCCCAAACGGCTCCCAAACGGTGGCGGAATCTATTGTTATTGGGGTTTATTTTACCCTTGTGGACTTCCTCGCTGCTGCGCTCCTATGCCTGGATTACGATCCTGCGCCGCACGGGAGTGCTGAATTCTGTTCTGGACAGTATTGGCTTACCCACCATTTATCTCCTTAACCAAAGTGCGGCGGTTCTGATTGGCATGACCTATAGCTTTTTGCCCTATATGGTGCTGATTCTCTATGCGTCGTTGGAAAAGCTCGATCGTCGCTTGCTAGAAGCCGCCTACGATCTGGGGGCTAATCGTCAACAAACCTTCTGGCGCATCACCATTCCCCAAACCATGCCAGGGCTTTTGGCCGGATCGTTGCTCGTGTTTATTGCCAGCCTGGGTGACTTCATCAACCCAGAACTGCTGGGGGGAGCCTCCAGTATGACGGTCGCCCGTTTGATCTATAACCAATTTCTTGGACCCACCCGTAACTGGGGGTTTGGTTCCGCTTTAAGTATAGTCGTGATTGTAGCGATCACACTGGCGATGGTGTTGCTGATTAAGTATGGGGATTCCGCCGCTAGTGGCCTCAAGGCAGGCAACCAAGAGACAACAACCAATCGTTGATGTTGGGTGGGTTGACATACTCCCTGGCGTGAACGCACGGGGATTCTTGACACATCATGCGAATGGGGTGAGAACGATCGCGACGCGGCCCTGCGCTGCCGCAAGTTCGACCGCCTACCGCTAGTCCCTCAGCCAGAACCCGGACTGGACAAAATTCCCATGCGTAATCCCCCAGTCTACCTGTGTAGATCCACGTAGTTGACATTCAACAGTTGCACAAGGCAGTGCCGCCTCTGACCCCCCATCCCCTAGGCCAATCGGGTTAGGGTAAGGACGCATTGCCCGTGATTTTTTAAAGCTCCAGTCAATTTTAGATGAAGTTACCGTGATCTCGCACGATCGCTCAGATCCTTATGGAAAGCTAAAAGTAGGGAAATCGGTCAGGAAGAATGCCCCAGGTGAAGACCATGCTGCATCTAGTCATCGACAAAAGCCTTAACAAAGTGAATGAGGTGCTGTTAGAAAACCTAGAGACGGCCAGCCTCGTCCTATTGGGGTTTGGGCTTGGTCTCGTGCTTCTGACTCACCAGTGGCTCTACCTGGTCGTTGCCCTAAGTTGTCTGTTCTGGTTAAGTCTACGGCAACAGCGACGCCTCGCCCAAACGGTGGAGCAGCTACAAAATCGCTATGGTGCCTTTGCCAGCACGATTGCAACCATTCGCGATCGCCTCGATCGCGTCGAACACGATCACCTCACCCTTCACACCGCCCTAACCGAGCAAAACACGACCAATAAAGCCATTACCTCCCTCACCGATTCTTACTACAGCACCCTCCGCCGACTGATTGCCCTAGAAGATTGTGTGGGTGAAGTGCAATCCCGCCAAGACGATTGCATCCTCATGTTAGACAGCTTCCAACGTAGCCTGGAGATTATGCAGGACTTTCATGGCTACACCACCGATCGCAAGATTGAAGCGGCGATCGCCCAACATCTGGAACGTATTGAACAAGCCCTGGGAACCTTACAACACCGGGCAGATTACAGCTTGCTCAAGGGCTATGATGCTAATCGGACAGCCCTGATGGCTGCGATCGAGCGGGTCGAAAGCCGCCTGACAATGGCCTGCCCCTGCCTGACGGATGCCCCGATCGATGATGCCATCATTACCCAACTGCGGCACCTGCTGGCGGACGGGAAACGGGTTGAAATTGGTTGGGGCCTCATGCGTGGGATTCAACCCAGCAATAACGAGGGTCCGCTCTACAGCGCCTTACCCAAATTACGGGAGTTGCAACAAGCCTATCCGGAACAGCTGACCCTTAAACTCATCAGGACCCATGAAAAGTTTCTGGTTTGCGATCAGGATGTTGCCCTCGTCGGCAGCCACCACTTCCTAGCCGCAACGGCAGCCTTCCCAGACCATGAGTTAGGTCTGCGCACCAATGATCCAACGATTATCCACAATCTCTTGCAATATTTTGACCAGGCCCCGGAACTCAAACAATTTGTGCGGCGGCGATCGGCGGCCTAGGGCATCGTCACGTCTAAAAACTTACAGGCTCTCGACCGACTCAGCCTGATCGGACAAGTTCCAGTCACCCTGAAGCGCTGGTGAAGGGAGGCCGCTGTCGGAGGGGGGCTTGGAGACTGTCCGCAACCCGACAATTTACGGCTGACAGACGATGCTGACAGACTATTGGGTGATCTCCCCCTTCGCAGAAGCGGCTTAAGTGGGGCGTAACGGCTTCCGTCGTTGCTCAAATAAATACACCCCATCCGCTGCGTAGGTTAGGGTAAACCGATCGTCCGCTTGCCAACGATCGACTAACGCTTGCGCGAACGCAGGTGTACTGAGCCACCCCGGATGCTTAACATTCAACAACCCATAGTGAAACTCCCCCAAATCAGCGAGTGGAGCCGTGGCCTGGGTTTGCCGAATCAGGGTACGGTGGGTGAGGTGGGGGGCAAAATTAGAGGTTGTGAGGACTGGATCTGCTGTCGTAATGTGGGCGATCGCCGCACGACTGGCCTGCCAGGTATCTAAGGATTGCAGGTAGAGCGAACCAAAATAGCCGTATTTCGCCAGGATCAAAAAGGCCGCGATCGCCCAGCCCAGAATCCAGACAGTTGGCTTCGTATTACCTACGGCCAATCGCCATCGCCGCCAGGGCCATCCCCAGTCACCGTGTACCTGCTGTACCTGCAAGGTAGTGATTACCGCGAGGATCAAAAACGGCAGGAGGGGCAGCGAGTAATGTTGGGTCAGATTGCGTTGCTGGGGTTCACTGGACAGAATATTCAGGGCCAGGGTCGGCAAGGCGGGCACCAATGCCACTAGGGCCGGAGCCGAAAGTCCCCAGAAAATCGGCCCAAACAGCAATCCCAAGTATTCCAGTGTCCCCCAGGAAAAAATTTGTCTTAACACGAGGTGGGGTTTTAAAAACAGATTGAGGATCACTGCTGGCATAGAATCCCCCAGATAGCCATAGAGGCTCACACCTGCCGGTTGCAAACCACTAAAGGCGGGGATGATGACCTGGGTGGCAATGATAAACCAGAGACTACCCACCCCGATCGCCCCTAGGCCATAAGCCCAGCGTCGTTCCCAAACCCACAACCAGAGACCCATTGCCGCCACCGTCAACCCCAATACCTCCTTACAGCCCAGGGTTAACAGGATACAAAGGCTAAAACTAAGCGGGGAGCGCGATCGTGCAGCCCAAATCGCCGCCAGGAGGAGGGGAACCGCCATCACCTCCGGATGGAAGTCGAACAGATTGACATTAAATACCAGGGGATAGAGGAGATAAACCAGAGCTAGGGTGATCGCCAGTTGGGTGGACAGTTGCGCCTGACGCGCTAGGGCAAAGGTTGGGAGGGCGCCCACAGCCAGGGCAATCGCTTGGATGGCGAGCAGCCAGTAAACACTGGGATAAAGTCGATACAGCAGCGCGATCGGGTACAACAACCACGCCGCATGATCGCCGAGGAGATGGATATCTCGCAGCGTCGAATAGGGGGGCTGTCCTTGGCTCAGCAGGTACAACCCCTGATCAAAAATGCCTAAGTCCCAGCCAGCAGATTGGAAGAGAACGTGCCGTAAACTACTTGCCCCAAACAGGAGCAGGGCACTCCCCACAGTTAGCCCAACAAGGTGGGAGGGAACAGGTAAACGCTTCAGCAGACTTTGCATGGGGGGGAACCGGGCTGGTACGATCAGGCCAACCCACTTTAGACCAAAGCTACGGCCTATTGGGGGAGTTCAGACTTCATCCGCTCCAACGTTTGGTACATCTGGTCAAACATCTGTTGCGGCGTCATGCCAAACTGTCCCAGTTGGGT
Organism: Coleofasciculaceae cyanobacterium bin_20; assembly: GCA_037445115.1. Taxonomy (GTDB): domain Bacteria; phylum Cyanobacteriota; class Cyanobacteriia; order B231; family B231; genus Trichothermofontia. The sequence goes on along the minus strand of JBBILC010000083.1, from coordinate 11,763 downwards.
CTTCAGTTGTTGGATTGTCATTTGGGCCATGAAGTCTTCTGAAAGTTCAAACCGCTTCATAAAGATGCGATAGCGCTCCATCATCGACTCCATCTGATCGATAAAGATCTTCTTGCCTTCTAAGTCAAACTTACCGTAGTTACTCCCCAGTTGCATGAGGGACTGGTAGTCTTCAAAAAGCTGCTTCGCTTCTTGTTGTACGATTTCAGAGTCAAAAAATCCCATTGTTTTGCCATCACACAACGTCCTGGTACTCCTATCTTAAGGCAGTCCTAGAAGGGGATTCAATCGAGTCTGGTTGTGCCGAGGGTGGGAATCCCGTACTTACCACAGCGATCAAAGCTACCCTTGTCGTCTCCTGAAGGTGCTCCACGGGCGCAGGCCGAGCTGGGAGATCAGCCTTAGACTCTACCTCACGGGGGGCAGTCGAGAACAGGAGGGTTGCCCCCATCAGCGCCGTAATGGCGTTTTCCGCAAAGCTGACGATGCCCAAAGGCGCTTTGGAAGGCCACCAATACAGGCACAGTTCAGGGCCATTCTGTCGATATAAACCGCCTTAAACACAGATACAGCACCACTCGTACCCACCACTAGGGAGCCAATGCCCGTGGCTAGGGGGGCAATGCCAGACAGGAACCTTAATCCCACAGCCAGTTCAATAAAGGAAAGGGATAGATCTTGCCGTAGGGCTTGATTCGGCAAGTCACTAGGTCCTACTGGGCGAAGCTTACGGCAAAGGCATTGAGATCCATCAGCTTCAGAGAAGCCAGCATCGACAGGGAAATCCCCATGAAACCGGACAGCCTCAAGGAGGTGGACAGGGCAACAAGCCCAGCAGTACTAAAGAGGGAAACCACAAGCGTGTAGGAGTAGTCAGCAATTTCGGCCTCTGGTGTTGTCAGGCGAACATCTTCAAAAGCAATGCCCTTCGTATTCAGCAAGTTTAATGCCCGCAAGCCCCAAGGACGCTCGTGCTCGGCTTAGTACAATCATGCCTGCAAACCAAAATTGAACAAATTGATGCCCAAATTCAGGAGATATTGGTATTTAAAGCCGCATTGGAAGACTACCGCGATCGCTGGCGCACGCATCAGCCTGACCCTAAACCTGGAACGATTTGCCCCCTGATCAAGACAATGTCGTGGTTAAAACATAAGGCTGAATAATACCTGTCCCTGCTTGAAGGACGGGTACTGACAAGCTATCTTTTCGTCGGGCGCAATTCGCAAGGTGCAATAGCTACTGCTCGGAAGCTCTTGGGATGGGTTCTCAAGATAAACGGCCCGCCAAGTGGGTGAGGTTGCGTAGGTTAAGCAATTGAATAACCTGTTGTTGTGGATCGTACCTGAGCCAACCCTTCTCTTCGAGTTTTTGCATAATTTTCTTGGTTTCCTCCAGATTGATGTCTGCCACATCGGCCAAATCCTGGTAAGGAATACTAAATAACTCGGTCCCATTCTCCCGCAGATCCCCATAGCTCTCACCCAGGGAAATGAGGGTATTGGCCAGCTTCACCGCTGGTGGTTGTCGCTGAAGTTGGAGGCGCATATTCGTCTGGCGCAGGCGATGGACCATCAACTGCAACATCCGGTGGTGCAAATGGGGGTCCTTAAAGAGGGTCTCAATAAATCGTTGGGCCGGGATACTGATCAACTTCACGCGGGATAAGGCAATCACATCAGTGGAACGGGGCGATTCGTCCAGGATGGCCATTTCGCCAAAAAAATCCCCCTGACCGAGCACGGCCAAGGTTACCACGCTATCCCCTGATAGCCGCCGTACCTTCACCCAGCCCGAAATAATAAAGTAAACTGCATTTCCCCACGCGTCTTCCATCACCACCGCGCGATCGCTGGGATACTCTAGTTCGGTGGCGGGGGCCAGCAACCATTCCAGCGTCTCAGGGCTGACCGTACTAAAGAGGGGGAAGGTCTGAGCAAACGATTCAGTCTGCATGGAAAGGAATACACGCAATGACAAACGTACCGCCTCCATCTTAGAAGGTATTGATGGTGTTTGTTCTCTGCCCGCCGTAAGGGATGGGGAAACAAACCCCCTGTTCCTTAATAGCAACCCCATCCCCGCCAACCCGGATCATTAGCGCTGCATTAATCCAGATTCCTTAACAATACTCAACACGTGGGTTTGATTGGGCGCGATCGCCGTACCCACTCAACAATACCCACTCAACCGGGTAAAGCCATGAAAAAACGGGTTAACCCCAGATTTGGCTAACCCGCTGACTTGGGAACGCGCTGAGAGCTTATTTTTGCAGCACGAGCTTGACGTTGGCATTTTGCAAGCCGGGGCGCTTGACTTCAGCCAAGGTCTTGTTCACGGCATACTTCTGGTTGATCGCATTGATCAGCTCGGTCTGATTGTGCTTCTTAGCCACACCCCAGAGGTCAGCAATCAGATCAAAGGTTCCTTCCGTGTTGCGGGTCCACCCTAAATCATATTCACCGTCGAGGACAGCCACGAGATCGGCACGAACCCGTTGGCCGTTGTACCCCCGCACGTCTGCGTTGGTCTTCACAGAGATCCCAAGACTCCGGAGCGAATCTTTCAGGATTTCAACATCGGTGATCTTGGTGCGCAGTGTGCTGAAATGAGACATTGGAATTTCCTCCTGTAAGGACGTTAGAGAGAACGACGAGTTTAGAGTTGAGTTACACTACCCACTGCCAATGGTAGGGATAGTCGTTTTGGGTTTAACTGCCAGCAAATGTACCTAGGTTATTTGGGTTGCTTTGCTGACCTTTGCTCTCCCGTTGGGGGCAGGAGAGAAAGCCTGTTAGAACTCCAACCGCTGGTATTCTGCGTCGGAGATGGCAGCCGGACGGGTGCGTTGCCGTGCCCAGTCACGTAGGGCCGATACCTGTTCGCTCATGGTGCGGGAGAGCGGCCAGGTGGCCTTAATCGCTGCAATAATATCGAGTTGGGTGAATTCGCGATCGTCGGCAAAGGCTTCATACATGGCAGCAACGATCGCCTGTTCAATTTCTGCCCCGGAGAGGCCATCGGATACCGTCGCCAATTGTTCGAGATCAAACCGGGTGATATCGCGACGACGTTTGGCTAGGTGAATGCGGAAGATATCCTGGCGCTCTTCGGCGTTGGGCAGATCCACAAAGAAGATTTCATCAAAGCGACCCTTGCGCAGGAACTCCCCAGGCAGGCGCTCCACCCGGTTAGCCGTTGCCATCACAAACACGGGAGAGGTCTTCTCCTGCATCCAGGTGAGGAAGGAGCCAAAGATCCGGCTGGATGTCCCGCCATCGGAGTCGGCGGAACCTGCACCACCCGCAAAGGCTTTATCCAGTTCGTCGATAAACAGGATAGTTGGCGAGAGGGCTTCGGCGGTGCGGAGTGCGCCCCGGAGGTTGGCTTCCGATCGTCCGACCATCGAGCCATCGTACACCCGGCCCATGTCAAGACGGAGGAGGGGCAGTCCCCACAGACGGGACGTGGCTTTAGCAATCAGCGACTTCCCGCAACCGGGAACACCGAGTAACAATACACCCTTAGGTTGGGGGAGACCGTATTCCCGCGCCCGTTCCGTAAAGGCATTAGCCCGTTGCCGGAGCCAGGTTTTGAGGGCATCCGAACCACCGACATTATCCAGTGTTTCTGCCTCTTCAATAAACTCCAGAATGCCATTACGACGCGTAATCTGCTGTTTTTCCGAAAGGACAATATCGACTTCAGCTTCCGTTAGGCGACCACGGGTAACATGGGCCTTGCGGAATACCTTTTCAGCTTCATCCTCCGTCAACCCTAATGCAGCCTTGAGCAGTTTCTCACGACCATCGGTACTAATGCGCTTGGTGCGTGTTTGCTCCAGTTGACGAGACAAGACTTTATTGAGTTCCGTGAGATCGGGGACTGGGTAGTCAAGTACGACAACTTCCTTCTCTAATTCGGTAGGTACGGTTTGCAATGGCGACATCAAAACCATTGTTTTTTGGCTGCCTTTGAAGTTAGCAACCGCATCCCGCAACCAGCGTGTAACCGGCGGAGAGTCAATGAAGGGATGTAAATCCTTGAAGATGAAGATACCGGGTTCGCGTTGCCGAATTACCCACTCGATCGCCGCTTCTGGCGAAACCGTATTGTGCTGCGTGGTATGGCGAGGTTGACCGTATTCAATAATGCCGTGGGTGACCGTCCAGATATACAACCGTCGGGGAGGCTTCTGTTGCACAAGACTCGCGATCGCCTGTTCTGCTCGCTCCTCTTCTGAGGTGATGAGGTAGACCAAGGGGTACTGAGCTTGAATTAGGATGTTTAGCTCTTCGTACATGGATATCGACCTGAGTGTAGGAGGAGACAATAAACCCTCGTGACGCTACGGGTAGCACTTTATTCACGAGAGAGAGTCAAGGACAAACAAAACAATCACGGACAATAAAATCAAGAGAGTTAAGATATACGCGTTGGTTGGTTAAAGCTAGTTAAATCTATCTATTAAATCTATCTAATAGTGCGACTTCAACTTAACTTAAGTACTGATCAAAGATAATCAAAGATTAGATAACTAGACACTAAGCGCTAAATCATAATCAGACTTTTAGTTAATACAGTGTTAGCGGCAAAGTGTTAGCAGTAACCATTACTTAAGGCTTTATTCCGAACACAAAGCTCTGACAAAAACAAGCTTCAAGGCCAAAGCAATACAACAAGGAAACCATGCAATAGGTAAGAGTGTACCTGCATAAGGACAGGTCAGCTTTGCAAAAGAATGAGAAAAAGGTAATCGAAGCCCTCGCTCTCACCGAATGGGAGAGAGTGAAACTGCCTGTCGGCAGCTATTCCTTATTAGAAGGGTGTTTTGGCTAAAGCTGAAGTCAACCAACCCTACGGTTAGCAGGGCACCAAAGCTTGGGCCGATTGGGGACCTGACCCCGCTTCCGCTGCTGGGTGACGCACCGCCTCTGACGCTAGGTCCTCATCCATCAAAAAAGAGGGTTGAGAGCCAAGTGCCGTTAGCTCTGACTGCTTCAGAATCAAGCGAGACGAGCATTCAGGACACTCGAAAATACGGTGAACTTGACCTTGGACTGCTTCTACCGCGTCGAAAGCTTCTGGATGCCGCAAGAAGAGGGCAATGGCCCGTTCTGCAAGGGCTGACATGGGTTCGCCATCGACAGCAGCCCGGATTTTTAGCTGCTGGTGCAGTTCCGGGGAGAAGTACAGCGTAACTTTTTGCTTATCCTGGTGCTTATCCTGCATATTTTCCTAAGCCGTCTTTGCGAGGCATGTATGCCAAGGTAATTGGCCTAGCCTGGAATGTCAAGCCAGCTTGCCAGCATGACGGCAGTTTTGTAACAGTTCTTCATAAACTAGGTTGCGTCGGTTGAATGGAGGGACAGAAGCAGGCTATGATTCAGACACCAGAGTGGGTTAAGGATGCAGTCTTCTATCAGATTTTCCCTGATCGCTTTGCCATTGGTCAGCGAACCCCGATCGCGATCGCCCGCCACTTAACCCTGGAACCCTGGGACGCGCCCCCCACCTTTCAGGGCTATAAGGGGGGCAATTTATGGGGAGTGATTGAAAAGCTGGATTATTTACAATCCCTAGGGGTGACGGCAATTTATTTCACGCCGATTTTCCAAGCCGCCTGCAACCATCGCTACCACACCCATGACTACTACCAGGTTGATCCGCTGCTGGGGGGGAATGAGGCCCTGCGGGCGCTACTCCGGGCGGTTCACGATCGCGGCCTCAAGGTGGTACTAGACGGAGTGTTCAATCATGCCAGTCGGGGTTTTTTCTTTTTTAATGACATTTTGGAAAATGGTCCCTATTCTCCCTGGGTAGACTGGTTCAAGCTTGAGGGCTGGCCGCTTTCCGCCTATGACGGTTCCCAACCGGCTAATTACCAAAGTTGGGTGGGCAATCGCGCCTTGCCAGAGTTTAATCATGCCAACCCCGATGTCCGTGAATACATTATGCAAATTGCCGAATACTGGATTCGTGAGGGCATTGACGGCTGGCGGCTGGATGTGCCTTTTTGCATTCAAATTCCTGGTTTTTGGCAGGAATTTCGCGCTCGGGTGAAAGCAATTAATCCTAATGCCTATATCGTTGGTGAGATCTGGGAAGATGCACGGGAGTGGTTAGATGGTACCCAGTTCGATGGGGTGATGAATTATTTGTTTACGGCACCGACGATCGCATTTACGGCGGGCGATCGGGTCATTCGCCACCATGTGGAAGATCGGTCCTACGCACCCTATCCGGCCCTGGATGCGGCGGGCTATGGGGCCAAGATCCAGGCGTTGTTGGATCTGTATCCTTGGGAGATCCAACTAACCCAGCTAAACCTGTTGGCCAGCCATGATACCGCCCGGTTACTGACGATCGCCGGGGGCGATCGGGCCAGTGTGGAACTGGCTACCCTGTTGTTGTTGACCTTCCCAGGGGCACCGAGTGTGTACTACGGGGATGAGGTTGGCCTGCCGGGGGCATTGGACCCGGATTGTCGGCGGGGTTTTCCTGCCGAACCGGATTGGGACTTAGAGCTGTTGGCCCTCCATCGTCGCCTAATAGCCCTGCGCCATGCCCACCCAGTGCTGCGCCGAGGCACTTACCAGGTGGCCGCCACGGTGGGATTGGCTTATGTGTTCACCCGGACCTTGGATGGGGAACAGGTTTTGGTCGCGGTTAACGCTGGCACCGAGGTGGCTCAGTTTGAGGTGCCGTTAGATCCCACCTGGCCAGAGGCTGCGATCATCCCCTGGCTCACCACCCGTCCCCAAGCATCCGGACACTGCGATCGCCAGGGGGCAACCCTCCACCTCACCCTCCCCGCCCGTACTGGCTTGCTCTGGGGGACAAGCGCGGCGTAAAAGAGGGGGGAAAGCACCGGGCCATTGCCCTCACCCCCTACGCTCGCAACGGGGGCGCGGGGAAGTTAAGAACAAAACCACCGTTTTAAGTCCCTCGCCCTCAGAGAGAGGGGGTGGGGTGAGGGGTGTCGAGTTACGTTAGGGTAGACGTACGCCGCCCACAGGTCAAACCTCTGGCAATATAGGAAAGATCTGTTGCCGAGGAGCCACAACATAGGAATGGGCCGTAAACGTATTTTCATTACCGGAGCCAGTGGGTGTATCGGCCACTACTTTACCGATCGCCTCATCCAGACCACCGATCACGACCTCTACCTCCTCGTCCGTAACCCTGCCAAGCTTCAGTTCAATCCCCAAGCACGGCCCGGCATCACCCTCCTCCAAGGCGGTCTCGAACAGATTGAGCAATATGGGGATCTGCTCAAAACCGTGGATACGGCCATCCTCGCGGCCACGGCCTGGGGCGACCCGAAAACCACCACCACCATCAATGTTGACCAAACCCTCGCCCTACTGCATCGGCTCGACCTCGCTACCTGTCAGCGGGTGCTCTACTTCTCCACTGCCAGTATTCTGGGGCGCGACAACCAACCCCTAGCGGCTGCGGGTACCCTGGGAACTGACTATATCCGTACTAAGTATGCCTGTTACCAACGGTTATCTGAAACCGCGATCGCCGATCGGATTGTGACCCTGTTCCCCACCCTGGTTCTGGGGGGTGGCCCCGACAAGCCCTACTCCCACCTATCGTCGGGGATTCCGGAGGTCGTCCGCTGGATTGATCTGATTCGGTTTTTCCAAGCCGATGCCAGCTTTCACTACATCCACGCCCAGGATATTGCCCAGGTGGTGACCTACCTGGTCGATCCCCCGGCTGGCTGCACGCCGCCCAAGACGGTAGTGTTGGGGAATGCCGCCATCACGGTGAACCAGGCGATCGCGGAAACCTGTCGGTACTTAAACCGCCGGATCTATTTCCGGATACCGCTGACCCTCTGGTTGGCCCAGGTTTTTATTACGGTCTTTCGGGTCCAGATGGCTGACTGGGATCGCTTCTGTCTACAATATCGCCACTTTACTTACCAAGATCCTATCAATCCCGCCACGTTTGGTCTGGCACCCGACTGTGACACCTTTACCAAAGTTCTTCAGGTGAGTGGGATTGCCCCCAGTCCCTAAGTGGAACGTTTTGAGCCTTAAGTTTTAAGGTTTGTAACCAATCCCCCTGCGGAAGACGCGGAGCATTTTAGTCCTAACCTGTGCAGGGGTGAGGGCCTTGACGGGGATGACCCCCTAACGCGTCGCAGGATAGATGTCAAAACCGCCCTGGCTGCAATACAACTGAAATAGATGGTTGCATCATATACAGGTACAGCGCAATTCAGGGGGGCTATGCCACGAGCAAATAGGCGGGGATTCTTCCAACTTGGCTGCCCGGACTACTATGCCATCTTGGGAGTCCCAATCCAGGCTAGTCACGAGATGATTCAGACGCGGGGCACGCAGTTGGTTCGCCATTTGACGGTGGGGGCCAGCCAGTCGCCGCCCGATCGTCGCCAGCAGATTGAACAATGGCAACACCAGGTCCTCGAACCCGCCCTCGCCCACCTCACTCGCGCGTCCGATCGTCAGGCCCATTTGGCTAAACTCTGGCGCACTGCCCAACTCGCCTATCAACGGGTGCCAGAACAAATTTTGACCAGTGATGCTGCCCAACACCTACTCCAGGTGGATGATGCGGAGGTGGCGACCTTTTACCGCTCCTTCCTCACCCAGCTCCAGGCGAGCCAGTACCGACAAGTTAGCCAGATCGGGGAATATACCGGACAACTGAGTGAATTAAACCTGGCCTATGTTTGGCGGTTAATCCAGCGCAAGCAAGCCGCAACCCAACCGTCCTTCCCGATCTCTCGCCACGATACGTCTATCCCAAGCAATGGGGAATATCCCCTCACCCCCTTCTGCTACCAAGCCCTCCATACAGGCTATGCCAACCGGACACAAATCCAACAGGCCCTTGCCTATAACCAGCAGCAGCGCCAGCCCCTACCTAATATCCTCAGTACGATCGTTGGGCAACCCTTGCCCGTTAGCTTATCCCGGTACTATGACCAGTTACGACGCTTTGAACGAAGCCTTTACTATGGTGTGCCCTTTGTAGACCTAGATCGGCTGCCTTTAGCAGTCCCCGTCCGCCCGCCCCACGAGGCTTTTGCAGATATTGCCCACTTAGTGCAAACCTACTGTGATCTGGACACCTGTCGTTGGTACCGTTGCCTGCCTCTGGCGGAGGACGATGGGGAGGGGGAACGGCGGCTGGTGCTAGGGATGGTCGATCCTGACGATCCAGATGCCTATCAGGCGATCGCCGATCGGGTCGCAACGCAGGGGGTAATCCTACAACGCTGGGTGTTACTGCCAGAGGATTTTGATCGCCTGCTGCAAGGGGTGGTGGCCCATCCAGGGGGAATAACGCCCCCCCTATCCCCAGAAGCCCTCGCCCTCGAAGTCGAGGGGACAACCCCCACCCTGGGTTGGCACACGGACACGGCTGCGGGTGATGCTTCCCCAGTGATACCACCCAGCCAACCCGTCTTGCCGATCGAGCAGATTATCCCCATGATCCTGGAGCAGGCAATCGCGGAACAGGCATCGGAAATTCACATTGAACCCCAAGCCAATAATCTACGGGTGCGATTTCGCCTCCAAGGGATTCTCAAGGAACGGATTCCGCCGATCGCGACCCACCTGATTCCGACCATTACGGCTTGCTATAAGAGCATGGCCGATCTGGAGATTGGCACCCACAATGTGCCGCAGCAGGGTCGGTTTCAGCAAACCCTGGATGGGCGAGAGATCGACTTTTTGGTCAATACCGTCCCCAGTCGCTATGGTGAAAAGCTGGTCTTGCGGGTACTCGATCCCCAGGCGATTGCTGAGTTGGAAACCCATGTGGGCGATCCCTCGCTCCTGTGGCAAATCCGCGATCTGATTAGCTATCCGACGGGGCTGTTGCTGGTATCGGGTCCGCGCAGTTCGGGCAAATCGACAACCCTGTTTAGTATTCTGGCGGAACGCAACCAGGCGGGTCTGAGTATTACCACGGTTGAAGATCCGATCGCCTATCGTCTGGCGGGGATTACCCAAATTCAAGTTAATCCCGCCAAAAATTTAGATTTCCGGGCCAGTATCCAGGCGGCCCTCGCCCAACAGCCAGATGTGCTGATGGTGAGTGACATTCGGGATGCCGATGTGGCTGCCGCTGTGCTGGAAGCGGCACAACGCTGTTTGGTGTTAGCGACGGTGACGGTGGATGGGGCCGGGGTGGTGGATACGATCGCGGAATTAATGCACCTAGGGATTGACGCAACGACGATCGCCCGCTCCCTGCGGGGGGTGATTCATCAACGCCTCGTCCGGCTGGTCTGCCCCACCTGTCGTATTCCCTACCAACCCACCCATGAGGATCTGTCCCACTATGGCATTGGGGTAGAGGACATTGCGCAAGTCACCTTCTACCGTGCAGCTTCCCTCACGTCCCCCTTTGCACCAACGGAGATAGGTGTGGCCAGTGCCCATGTGTGCCCCAAGTGTCAAGGAACGGGTTATCAAGGACGACGGGCCTTGTTTGAAATCCTGTTACTGACGGATGACCTTAAACCCCTGCTACTTCAAGACCCTACACTTGGGGAGATGAAACGTCTGGCCCTGCACCAAGGCACCATTCCTCTCTGGGGGCAAGCGTTAACCTTGGCCTATCGCGGGGTGATTACCCTGGATACGTTAGGGAATATTCCCTTTGATACAACGCTGCTGTCGCATCTAACACCGCCCGCCCCACCCAGCAGTGACCCGGTCCCCCAACCCGCTCCGGCCTATGCGGAGGTGATTCCGGAGGGAGATACCTATGCACCCCAAATGGCTCAGCCACACGAGTCGATCCGGGAGGAGAGTTCACCGCAGGCCATCCCCTCAGTAGAGCAGGCAAGATATCGGAAGCAAGGTCAGGAAGAGGTGTTGTTGGCCCTGATTGAGACCTTTGAAGCCTTTGAGTATGCCAAGTCGTTAACGAAAGCCAGTACGCCCAGTGAGATGGCGATTCAACGGGGCTATCAACAGATCTTCGATCGCCTGATCGCCCGCCTGAAAGCCTTTGGTTTTGAACCCACTGCCTTCGAGGGGGCTGCCTTTGACCCGCAACTCCACGAAGCGATCGCGGTGGAAGCCACGAGCCAATTTCCCCATCGCACAATTCTGGCAGTTCAACAACAAGGGTATGCCATTGGTTCCAAGGTGTTACGCCCAGCCCAGGTCAAGGTTGCGATCGTGCCTGATGCTGAGTAAGGTAACCATGAAGAACCTTCTACTCCCTTTCCGGGAAAACTGGTTTGACGCTTTATCCACAGGCGTCACAATCACGTCCGTATGATTCTGGCCGATCATCGTATCGCTCTCTCAGTAACCCATCTCCGTCTTCGCATCCGCAATTGCAGGACGTTGCTCAATCCACCCGCCCCACAATCCCACCCTGCTTACCTGTGCCCTCACCACGCTGCTGTCGGCGAGAACGCTGCCACTGTCAATGTGCTTGATATTTCCCGCAGCCATAGCGATGCGTCGCAATCATTCTGGTAAATCGTCTCATGGCTACACCGCCCCTGCCCCTCACCTTGGAGACGACCAGCAATTAGTTCGGGACTGTCTATTGATTGGGCGGGTTCACAGCAAGTCAAGAGATATCTTCTTTAATTTTCCTTCGTAACGCTTGCCCAACCTTGCCAATCAGCTCTAGGAATTTTAGTAGATCGCGTCTTAACCAAACCTTAACCCTGTGTTAATATTGCAAAATCGTCAACTACAGCACTTCCATACTTGGTGAGGTACAGACAAGGGGCTTAAGCCCCTTGTT
>JBBILC010000082.1:0-24534 GCA_037445115.1 Coleofasciculaceae cyanobacterium bin_20 | reverse complement strand
TATGACTCTCGCACCCTAAAATGTAAAGTTTTATATCTGGATTCAACACTTCTGAGTACCACCATGTTTCCAACGATCGCCACTAGGCACACGGTAAAACTTATCAAAAATATAGGGTAGTTCAGCCTTGGGAATTTCACTGCCTGTATTACTCACGGCAATTTTAATAGTATCTAGTGTTCTGGATAACTGCACTTCAATTTTCTCACCGGGTGGGGTATATTTACAAGCATTGTTGATTAATTCTGAAATGGTCCGCTCCAAGATTTGCGGATCAGATATCACAACTGGAATGTCTTCCCCCAGGTAAAGTTGTAAGGTTTGTTGTTGCCGATTGACTCGCTCCTGGAAGCTGGCAATCCACTGGGGCAAGCATAGTTCTAAATCGATCGGCACCAGGGTGGGCAATGCGGTTCCCGCTTCTAAACGTGCCAGATCGAGTAAATCATTGACGAGGTTAAGTTCTTGGTTATACTGCGCCTGCATAATGTCTAAATACTGGAAGGCACGATCGGGCTTAATGCGTAAGGTTTCTGTCTGATCGCTGAATAGTCCGGGCTGTTGCAAAAAGAGTTGCAGCATTTTTAAGGCACTATTCATATTTGAGAGGGGGGTGCGTAACTCGTGGGAGACTGTGCTTAAAAAGTCATCCTTGAGTTGATTGAGCCGTTCTAACGCCTGTACTTGGGTTTGAGATGCCTGGTAAAGCCGTGCCTGCCGGAGAGCGATCGCGCACTGGTTAGCCACTTGTTGCACGAGGCGAATTTCTTGCTCAGTAAAGCCATAGTTCGGTTCATTAATAACCCATAAATCCCCCAAAATCCCCTGGTCATCCTGCATCGGACAGGCCAGAGTGGCAACCCGCCCCCGTTGTGGGTAGGGGGATAAACTACAGTGCTGAAAATATTGCCCTGCTAACAGTTGACGATACCCAACCGGAAAATTTTGCATCCGCATGGTGTAGTTACGGAAGGGTTTGGCAAAGGTCGTGTATTCATATTTAATAGTAGACGTTTGGGCATCCAGATCGTATAGGGCCGTATTACAGCCCCGCGCACCCAGGGCTAGGGCTAGGACTTCAACCGCCGTTTGTAGGATTTTAGCCTCGTCTAAACTATCACGGACTTGATCCGTAATCTGCTTCAACGTCGCTTCAAACTCAAACGCTTGTTGTAATTGCTGGGTTCGCTCCTGTACCTCTGCTTCCAAATGTACATTAAACTGTTGGACGGTTTGATAAAGTTCTGATTGTTTAATAACGAGCGCAATTTGGTCAGCTAATTGGACCAGGAGTTCAATTTCCGTGGTGTTCCACTGGCGCGGCTTGGCACACTGGTGTACAACTAACACCCCCCACAATGTATTGCTTGACTGGGCTGCCGCTGATGGCATCAAGATCGGAACAATTAACTTGCTCCGCACAGCCCATTGGGCTAAAAGTTCAACCCAGCAAGGACTAAGTTCCATATCCGGATCATGGATATCGGCGATCGCGTGGACTCGGCCTTCGCGGTATAAATCCTGATAATCTTCCGGAAAAACACTTTCTGCAAAAGACTGACCCAACATCTGGGGATAGTCAGGAATAACGGCTTCGGCAATGACAGTCCCACCGCCATCCATCATGAATTGATAAATGAGAGCGCGATCGGCCTGGAGGAGTCGCTGAATTTCCGTGACCGTCGTATGCAAAACCTCTGGCAGTTCTAGGGATTGTCGAATATGCTGGGTAATCGTGGCGATCAGGCGCTCATGCTCAATCCGTTTTTGGAGAGCCTGTTCCGCCTGCTTGCGATCGCTCACATCAACCCCAATACCCCAAGCAAACCAGCCACGAATTGGAAATTCTTCAGAGAGATTAGACCAGGAGATTGTCTTTTTCTGGCCATTTTTACAGGTAATTGCCCACTCCCAATTGCGATAATTATTGCCACGCTCTCGCCAGAGCCTCATCATGCTTTCTCGGTAGTTGGTATCTGGATAAAGCCATGTAAATGCCTCAGGATTATGGATCATTTCCTGAGCGCTATAGCCAGTGACTCGCTCACACTCTTGGTTCCAGACAATTAATTGCCCATTGTCATCTAGAGCATCTAACATAACGGGCATATGATCAAGTATATGACGCAGACATTCTTCACTCTTCTGTAGGGCTAACTCAGCTTGCTTAAGGTCAGTAACATTGCAGGCAACCACGAGGACTGTAGCTACCGCACCATCGGCTGTAAACTCTGGGACTAATCGTGCTGACCAGTATTGGGGCTTACCTTCGTGTGTAAAGATATACTCTATTTGTTGCTCTTGCTGGGTTGTGAAGACCCGATCGATACTCGTGTTCCAGGTCGTCAGAAAATTAACTGGCAATGACAATTCTTCGCTAGTTCTGTTGATCAATTCAGTTACTTTAATTGGCAATATTTTTTCAATATAGGAATTAATATAGAGAAACTCATATTGAGGGTTACTGTGAGATTGATCTGAAAGCTGTGGTGCAAGGCGAGCAACAACATTAGGGATATTTTCTAACAATGATTTAAGATCTTGATTTTGACGTAGGTAGGGTTGTTCGCTTTCTGTGTGATCGTCACCGTCTTCTCTCGTGGCTTGTGGGCGGGAGGGCGGATTTAATTGGGCGAGCATTTGTGCCCAAGCATGACTGAGGGCGTTAATTTCTGTAATGGCGCTGCTCGGATAAATGCGACGCTTATCCCTGCCAAGGCCACCGTGACTGGATACGACGTAACTGGCTTGAATCAGTTGGCGCAAGGGATCAGCGAGACGGTTACTGAGCCAGGCCCCTAACGCACCCGTAGCAATAACCGTGACTAGGCTGGCAACCCCAAGGTGGATGCGGCAGTTAGCAATCTGGGCCTGGAAAAGGGCAGCGGCGAGGCGATCGGCCTCTGGCAATTGCAACTGGGCCAAGGTGGCTTGGATCGCCTGCTGGTGAATATGCCAAGCAAACCCTTCCAATAAAGCAACCAGCGCTAGCGATAGCAGGATAAACGGAACAGTCAGCACCACTTTAAGGGGTAGCCGTCCCACGAGTCGTAAGAGCCACGCTTGAAACCTAGTATCCAGTTGCAGCCGGTGTTGCCGAACAGACACAACCACGATCCTTCCAATGCAATGGTGACTTCAGCCCCCACGCTACTATTCGTAACGCAGACTCTTATAGAATAACCCGCGATTTTCCGGGCTACCGCAGTTCCGGGCAAGTACCTCCACCTCGTAGCTCCACCTCGTAGCTCCACCTCATACGTCCATCTCATATAAGCGTGAGGTTGATCCCTGCTGCCTGAATGGGTTCACCCGACCGGGTGAGCTATGACAACCGTCCTGGGGGGCGTCATCCCCTCACCCCCTCAGCCACACTAAACCTAGACACGCCAGACAGACCAACTGTGGTTATCGACCTGCAAGGGGGTCATTATGAAACACCAACACCTCGCCACCCTGACCCTTTCAAGCCTGCTCCTACTAGGGGGGACAACCGCTGCCCGCGCCGAGCAACTGGCCGCCCGCCCTGCCCTGAGTCCTATGCCCACACCGACAGCCACAGGCGTATTGGAAGGGTCCCTGGGCTATCCCAGTGATTTGATTCCTCGCTTGGTGGTCTGTGCGGAAAATACCGCCAGCGGCGATCGCTACTGTACCGACACCCGCATCGAGGCCGATCGCTATACCCACGGGGTGGGATATCGCCTGAGCGTTCCAGTCGGGACCTATCACGTGTTCGCTTCGGAAGGCCAGATGCACGCCTACTACTCACCTGCGGTGGCCTGTGGGCTGAAACTGGAATGCACGGATCACCAACCGCTGCCGGTTACAGTCCTGGCGGGGCAAACGACGGGTGGCATTGACCCGATCGACTGGTTTGGAAATCTGCCTAGCCCGATCGCCGATCGGTCCTTCCCGAGCCTCCCCCTGCTCAGCCAGGAGCCGTAGGCCACCAGCCCCCTCGTCTGCCTGTCCTCCTAATCCCTCACTTGGGCAACGAGGGCTTGCCGAAAAGCCAGGTATTCTGGTGTAGCCAGCCCTAACTGGAGACCTGCCACCACCTGGGCTAAATTGCCCGCCAAGAGATCCGCGCTCGCCAGCCACAACCCAGGAAACACCCGACTGCGCAACATCCCATCCCCAGCCACCGGTAGCCGCACGTAAGTTCCTTCTTCCAGGACAAACCCATCCAAGGCATTATCCAACACGCGCCATACCAGATATTCCTGCACCCCATTGCGCCGATAGACCTGCATCTTGTCATGGAGATCGTAGGAGACGCTGCTGGCCGCAATTTCAACAATCAGTTCCGGCGCACCCTCAAGGTAATCATCTTCGCTAATGCGCGACTGTCCCCCAGCCCAATCTTCTAAGCGCAGACAGGCATCTGGTTGTGGCTCGTTATCCGCATCCAGGCGCACGGTAGGGGTCGCTAGCAGTTCAACCCCCGGTGTGGCCTGCCAATAAGCCCCTAGCCAAGTCATCACAGCGGCATGGGGGGCACCATGTTTTCTCGCTCGCACGGGGGACGCCATAAAAACCCTGCCTTCGATGAGTTCGGCTTTCCGGTGCTCAGACATGGCCAGGTAGCGACGCTCAAATTCGCTACGGGTTAGGCGATCGCCATTTTCTAGGGGAGGAATTGAACGCTGTGTCTGGGGGGAGGCAACCATCCTGGGCATCCTCGTTGTCTTGGGGGGTGCTGTTGGCGATATCGCTGAGGGCCGCAACCGAAATCGCAGGCTTCTGACTCGAAGCAATCGGTTTATTGTCGGAAATTAGTCCATATCAATCGCAACGACAACCACCGTAATGTTATCGCGCCCGCCATTCTCCTTCGCTGCCTCCACCAGGGCTTGGGTAACCTTCTCGCACGATCGAATACTTTTCAAGTGGTGGGCAATCATCGTATCCGGCAACTCTTCCGTCAAACCATCGCTGCACAGTAACAGCCGATCGCCCGGTTGTAGCTCTAGGGCATTGATATCAATTTGCCGTAAATCCGCCCGTCCTAAGCATTGGGACAGCACATGTCGCCAGGGATGGGTCCGCGCCTGGGCCGGGGTAATAGTACCCACCCGCAAGGCCCGTGCCACCCAGGTGTGATCCTCCGTCAACTGCTCCAACCTGGCCCCGCGCAGTCGGTAAAGCCGCGAATCACCAATGTGAGCACACCAGACCTCATCCCCTCGAAAAATCAGGGTCAGTGCCGTGGTCCCCATATCCGCCCGCTCCGGGTGTTCCCGTTGATCTTGCAAAATTGCCCGATTTGCCTTCAAAAAAGCGGCCTTCAGCAACATATAGGAAGACTCAGGCGACTGCCAATGCTCCTCCAGGTATTCGCGGATAATATCGATTGCCAGCCGACTGGCCTCCTGCCCTCCCGCATGGCCCCCCATGCCATCCGCCACAATAAAATAGCGGCCTGCTGGGTCGTCCACGTAAAAAGCATCCTGATTCACCGATCGCAGGACCCCAACATCGGTTAATCCAGCAAAGACAAGCTTCAGGGGAAGGGAAGTAGACTCAGACACGGTGGCTCACTGGCTTGATTAGGAATTTACATCATACGTTCCAACCGATCCAACCGCAGCAGCAACCGGATCAGCGCCACCGCCGCCGCAATCGCCGCGATCGCGGGCAACAGGGCTAACCAGACGTATTGATTCACCAATAGGATAGTCGCAGATAGGGTGAATGCGCCAATCAGTAACGTGTAGTTCGTCCCTAGATAAACATTGCTTAAGCGTCGCAACATGCGATCGGTTTCCGTCGATCGGACCCGAACCCGGATATCCCCCCGTTCGAGCCGATCCAAGGTTTCTTCAATCCGGCGGGGTAACCCTAGGGCCGTATTACTAACCTGAGCGGCCTGCCGTCCTAACTCGTTGAATAAGCTATTGCTGGGACTGCTATTGTTGCCATCAGCCATAAGTTTCATTGCAAAGGGTTTTGCAACCTCCATAAAATTAAAATCCGGATCGAGTCCCTTGCCTACCCCCACCAGCGTCGAAAAGGCCCGCATGACAAAGGTAAACGTTGCGGGGAAGCGGAAGGGCTGATCGTAGGCAATTTCGTATAGATCATCAATAATCTCATCAACCGACTGGTTCTCAAAGGGCTGATCCATGAAGTGATCGAGCATATACTGCACCGATCGCCGCACGGGACCCATGTCCTCCACAGGTGCAAGGGCACCCAATTCCACCAACGAGACGACGACGCGATCGCCATCCTTCTGGGCAATGCCAAACAGGGTATCCATGAGTTTTTCGCGCACATCGGTGCGAATCCGGCCCATCATGCCAAAGTCATAAAAAATCAGGGCACCGTCCGGATCGACCGCCAAGTTGCCGGGGTGGGGATCGGCATGGAAAAAGCCATTGGTCAACAGTTGATGGAGATAGGCTTTCGCCCCCAGTTGGGCGAGGCGGGTGCGATCAAGACCAGCTGCTTCCAGGGCTTCGTAGTGGCTGATTTTAATCCCCGGGACATACTCCAGGGTGAGGACCTGGGGGGAGGTATAGCGCCAAAACACCCGTGGCACGCGCACCCACTCCACCCCCCGGAAGTTACGCCGGAAGGCATCGGCATTGCGGCCCTCGTTTAGGTAATCAATTTCTTCCCAGAGAATCCGACAGCATTCCTCATAAATCCCTAGCCAGTCGCGCCCGCGTCCCCAGTCGGGGTGATTCTGGAAATAGCGGGCGATGCCCTTGAGAATTTGGAGGTCGATCGTGAACAGTTGGCGTAATCCTGGCCGCTGGACCTTGATCACCACCTCCTCGCCGGTATGGAGTTGGGCCTTGTGGACTTGGCCCAAGCTGGCAGCCGCAATGGGAATCGGATCAAAATTGCGGAATAATGCCTGGATCGGTTTGCCCAAATCATGCTCGATAATGGCCTCTACCTGCTCGTAGCTGAAGGCAGGCACCTGATCTTGCAACTTGGCCAACTCATCGACATATTCATTGGGGAATAGATCGGCGCGGGTGGAAAATAGCTGCCCCACCTTAATAAAGGTGGGGCCCAAATCCAGTAGCGACTCTCGTACCCAGACAGCTTGCTGTTGGCGGCGGCGACGTTGCTTCTCCTCCGTGACCCCACCGGGATAGCTCCAGGGTTTGTTATTGAGCCACAGCCCCCCCAGAAACTTCAGTACAAAGGCCCAAATATCGACAAACCGCCGTTGCTGTGAATACCGCGCCCGGTTCCAACGGTAGTTGCGGCCCACTGATACCTTCTCCCGACGCCCACGATTCCCGGCGGCCTCCCGATGCGCATCACGCCCACTACCAGCCTGGGGAAACGATTGAATCTGATTATCGGCCTCAGAAAGCACAGACACTCGGTTTCCTAATTGTGTAATGTTTGCCTATTGCCAATGACTGGAGCGATCCCACGATGACGGACCTATGCGGATGACCCAATCGCCGGGGAGATGCCCCCGTGAACCGCAGGGACGACATCGCTGACGGTAAACACGATCGCGTCCAGCGTCTTGCCTATACGGTCCTTGCCTATCCCTGCCCCATCGGGGGTATAGGATGGTCAAGGAACCTAGACGCATTGGGGCTGACGTTCAACCCCCTCCGCCCATGCCCTAGCCCTAACCAACGACTTTACCCCACGCCTGCCGCAGGTGAGCCAGTCTAGCTAGACTGACGGTATTGCTGCAACGCCGATCGTACTTGGGCAACCTCTGCCCGCAGGTCATCGATCGTGGTTTGGAGGTCCGACGAAACCCCGGTTGGCCCCGTTGTCCCGGAGCGCGATCGTCCCTGAAGGGCGAGATCTTCCTCGCGCTTGGCCCGCTCCAGCACCTCATCGGTTAATTGGCGCAAACGTTCGCGTTGCTCCGCATCAAATTTACCGAGGGTACTGATCGCATCAGTTAGCCTTGCCTCGACCTGTTCGGTGATCGTCTCGGCGATCGCCCGTCCCACAAAGAAGGCGTGAAGGAGGGAACTGCTCATGCAAAGTTTTATAACAACATTTCGTATCAAATTATAACGTTATTTCTCCAGCATCCTGGCACCGCAGCGCGATCGTTCCCCCCGTTTCCCCTAGGAGCAGCGCCGCCCCCAACTTGGCTAAGAAAGCTCTTCGGGGGGGGTTAGCCGTGATTCCTGCATCGGTGGGGCGGGCGCAGCGGGGGCTTCGCGCGTCGCATCAGCAGCGGGCGGCGGGGCAGCCGGTAGGGCCGGTTCGGGCAGGGGCGGGTCAACGCCAATAGGGGCTGGCTCTGGCAATGGCGCAGTAGACGCACTAGGCAGTGGCAACGATTCAGAGGGGGCGGCGGGGGCGGCGGGGACACTAGGCAGAGGGGCTTCCACCGGGGCCGCAGGTAAGGGACTCGCCTCCCAGGTCGGCTCTTGGGTCCCCATTGGCTCCTGGACAGGTTCGGGTGCGATGGGCGCACGGGTCACTGGTGGGGGCGGGAAGGCAGATTCTTCCTCCAGGGACCAGGTCGATTGGGCCGGGGCCACGGGATCTTCCCAGCGGGGCGATTCACCAGTCACCGGCAGGTTATTAAAGTCAAACTGGGCCGCATCGGCTTCCCCTGGCCAAGCTTGGGGGGGGAAGGATTGGTTCGGCTGTAATAGGCGGGAATTCATGGGACCCCGATCGCCGGCAAAGCGCAGGGTGAGACCAAAGCCACCCCCGAAGAAGGCCGCCGCCGCCGAGGCCAATAACAACCCTTGGAACAGGCGACGATTAGAGGGAAATCGCGATGGCTGGGTGCTGCGGGGGGAGGAGGTTGGAGAAGTGTTGGGATACACAGGCGTACCAGAAAAACGGGACGAGGGGGATGCAGCCCGTTGAAACCGTGAGGTTACTTTCTTCGATTTTACGGTTGTCTTAACCGAAGTTGATTGTATGGGACTGGGGGCAACCCTGTCATCCACTCGATCAGCCGTTGTCTGGGTAAGCGTCTGGGTAACGGTCGGGATCGGGGAAGGTGGTGGGTTCTGGGGGGATGGGGATGATAGCCGTCGCGACTGCTGCTCTAGCTTGGGTAAGGAGAGGACGTTGGCGGTAGCATCTAGGGCAGGAGGCTGGGTAGGAGCCACCCCCCCCCGGCGACGACGGGCATGAGCGCCAATACCGGTAGGTTGGGCCGGGGGGGATTCGGGGGGGGGCACGGCAGGAGCAGCGGGAGATGATGGCGCGGACGCGGACGCTGGGATCGCCAACCGTCGAGCACCAGAAGACGCAACCAGTCCCGCGATCGGCGTGACGGCCTTTGCCCTCGGCGTATGGCTAGCCAGGGGAGTGGGAGCGGCGCTAAGGGTGGGTAATACCAGGGATCGGGATGCACCGATGGCTGAACGCGAACGGGTTGGGAACAGGGCTAACCACTGATCCAACGATTGGGGGCGGAGTCGGGGATTAATTTCCATGCCCTGGAGGATCACCTGCTCCACGATCGGACTCAGATCCGGGCGAAACTGGCGGGGGTTGGGTAGGGGTTGGCGATCGCGCTGGATCGCCGCGATCGGGACTTGGCCGGTCACCAGGGTGTAGAGGGTGGCAGCGAGGGCGTAGAGGTCAGTGGCAGGCGTTGCCGTCGCCCCAGGGAGATATTGTTCCAGGGCGGTGTAACCAGGGGCAAACCAATGGGGATCGGGGGCGGCGTCTCCCAGGAGGGCTAGCCGGACCCAACTCAGATGGGTCAACACTACCTGTTGGCTTGGGGCATCCCATACCAGGTGTTGGGGCTGAATATCCCAGTGCAGTAGCCCCACTGCATGGAGCGGCACCAAGGCTTCCCCCACCTGCCGCACGATTTGCAAGGCTTCCCGTTCCGGTAAGGGACCATCGGTGTGGAGCCGCTCCGCTAGGGATACCCCTTCCGGCACCGCCAGGACTATATAGGGGCGATCACCCGCCTCAAAGGTGCCCAGGATCTCAGCCAGATGGGGGGGGGCAACCTGGGCCACGTGCTGAGCAGCAGCCCAAAACTGTTGTTGGAGCAGGGCAGACGGGGCGACGGTCCCCGTATCTCCCCCCTGGGGCGAGGTACAGCGATCGGGCAAGGTTTGCAGCCAGACCGGGCGACGGGTCGGTAAAGCCATCCCACGATAGGACGTGAGAAAGGCCGTTTGGGACTCAATGGCCTCTAGCTGATATTGGCCGTGGTTGAGTAAAAGGGGGGATTTTTCTGTTGCAAGAGTCACGCGCCGTGCAGCTCCTCATACCGAGCAGAACATGGAAACCATTGAAAATAGGCAATTTCAGCCGTTGCAACCGGGGTTTTCACCGGGGCAGGGCTGCCAGATTGAGCAACAGAGTACCACAGGAAAAAAAAAACGCACGGGCAAAGTCAAGCCTTGACACCTGGGCATAGGAGTGACCCAGGGAATCATGCTAGCGCTAGGGCAACCACCCATTGTCGGGTTGCAGCTAGGTACTCACATCCTGCAACAGTCTTCTCAGGGTAACTGGAACGCATGTTTCTCCGAGGGAGGCGCGGCGCAAACGGACTGAGCCGGTCGAGGGCACTCATCTTAATCGCTTGAGGCGTACTCACTGCCCTTGGCCGTTCGGGGGGAGGAGCCGGGGGTGAGGATGATCGCCCAACTTAATGAAACAACCAGGTCGTGAAGGCATACTTTTGCCCCCGCGTAATGGGCAGCGATTGGTGGGGGTGGGTGTAGTAGGCGGGGAAGACGACGGCACAGCCGGTTTGGGGTTTAATTTCCAGGTTCTGGCGATCGAACCAGGTTGTCCCACCCTCAAAATCCTCATTCAGGTAACCGACAACGCTGATATCGCGGATGGGTAACCCTTGTTTGGCTTCCTCTAGGCGGCTGCTCAGCAATAGGTTATCCACATGGCGACGATAGAACTGCCCAGGGCTGTACCGCAACATGGAACAGGCTTCCGCATGGGGAAAGGCAATGCCGTAATCTGCGGACAAATGGGCTTGAATCTGCTGAACCTTACCCAGAAGTAGTTGATTGGTGGAGACTTGTAGGGGCTGACTGCCCCCCAAATCCAGGAGGTCGTTGCTGCGAATCTGGGCATCAAAGTGGGCCACCTCAATCCCCGCTTGCGCAAAGCCCAGAAGCTCGGCGACCTGGATCAGGTGTTGACATAGGGCTGGGTCCAGTAGTCCCTCGACCCAAAGGATATCAGCCCCTAAAGGGGTAAAGGTGGGTCCCATCGGCGATCGCCTCCTGACGGAGTATTAGTAGTCTGGCATGCCTAAAATGACGGGTTGTAGGTTGGCGTCGAGCCTCCGAGACCCAACACGATCATTAAGTTGGTTGGGTCGCACTGCATTTGACCCAACCAACTTAATTAACCTTGACAGACGACTAGTCTAGACCAGCCATTCCTCTACGGCTGCCTCCTTAGGATGGGTCCGTTGTGAGGGGGTTTCTCGTTGAAAGCGCATGTGGATTGCCCGACTTTGCTCCCCATCTGCGGCGATCGCCATAATCGGATAGTCAATCAGGCCATCGGGGAAGGACACCTGGATACGGAAGGTACCATCGGGATTGAGGGGGACTGGTTGCCCTGCGATCGTCACAGTTGCATCCGGTTCCGTAGCCCCGTAGACAATCAATTCCGCATCCGCCACCAACCAGAATTTACGCGATCGTGGGGGGGCGGCTGAGGCCGAAAACATCCCAACACCAGAAGCCCACAGGCCCGCACCCGACGGGAAAATATAGGAGCTAACGGCCTGTTCTGCCATGTGGACAGAGCCAAAGATCGAACCGGCCACGTGCTGCATGGAGCCAAACAGGGACCCTGCTAGCCGTTGGGCCTCAGCCGCTTGGGCCAGATCATAGATTTGTTGGGAGAGCGCACCCTCAATCCCTGGCTCACGGGACGGCGGCGGCATCAGTCGGAAGAAGGTTCGTCCCTGGAGACTTTCCTCCCAGCCGATCGTAATGAAATTATCCTCAATCCAGTCTGATGGATAGATGGGGGGAATATGGGTGGACAGGGAACGGGCCAGGACCAGCCAACGGCCATCCCAACAGCGATAACCAATTTCCGCAATGTAGTCGCGATCGCTGATGGGGATCGCCACATACCATTCCCGCGCCAATTCGTCACAGGGATACTCTTGGATACGATGGGGTGGCTGCACATTCATATCGATATCCGTCACATCGTACAAGCGCACCGCCAATTGTTGCCCCCCCTGTTGCCGCAGGGCTTCCTTGTGCTCATTCGGCACATCCCAGTACAGATAGGCCCACTGGGGATCACGGGGCATCAGTACAATCCGACTTTCCCCATAGCCACCGGGCAAATCCGGTAGTTCGGCATCAATGGTGGCCAGATCGGCCTCAATAGGCGCATTTTGCCCAACATCAAATTTGGCCGCTTCCACCGCTTCCTGAAACTCTAGGGGTTCCGATCGAGGAGAACTGCCCTCTTCAGAGGCCGTAGCCGGGGTTGCGGTAGGCGCGATCCCAGGGGAGGGTGAAACCGGCGTTGGCTGAACCGTTGCCCTCGCGGTGGGGACCATCGGGGGGGTGGGCACCGTAATGGCCGGCGGCAATGTGGGGGCGACTGGCTCAGCCCCCGCTGGAGGTGCGGGGATCACCGAAATCGACGGCGAGATCGAGGGCGAAATTGAGGGGGTTAAGGTAGCTGAAGGGGTAGGGCTGGCTCCTTGCACCGCTTGAATCGCAGCGAGAAGTTGGGCCTTACGCATTCGACTATAGCGTGAGATCCCGCACTCGCTGGCAACCCGGCGTAGCTGCCGGAGTGTCATCTCTTCTAACGGCGGACCTTGCTTGGACATGGGTAGCCTCTAAAGCATCATCAAATAGCGTGGGCCCTTGCAAGAGCCAAGGTGTCCCATCCGGGACCCACTGTGTCATAGGCATTAATTGCGATCGCCGGGGCAGAACACCCGGTTTTCTTTGGGATCGAATAAATACCTAGGGATCGGCTCGTCGTCTCCCATAGTGCCGTGGACCTTGCTGAAGGTCAAGTTGCCAAAATGCTTGATTTAGCAAGGCTTCACGGTTTTACAAGGGCTTTAGGGATCTTGATGTCATCAAATCATGACACGAGAAACAACCGGAATTGTTGATTTGTCATGAAATCATGACGATAAAAATGGCACAGGGATCTCAAGGGATCAAGAGGGGACCAACCCTAATCTGGTGGGTGCGTCGCGGCTCCGGGGATCAAGCGACAACTAGTCAGGGGAACTGCGGGGAGGCTTGATGAACTGATGACATCCCTTGCCGATGCGTATTCCCCTCAGTAGCCTGAGTAAACAAAAGCTCAAGCAGCCAGCCGACCATGAAACAAACGGATCAGGAAGCCGTAAAGCATCGCTTCACACATGGTGGTGTGTAGTTCATCGTCCTTGATCGATCGCCGCAACCAATTGAACCCACCAAAGGTGCGTTTCAGCGGTGAGGGGAACGTCCGTTCGGGGAATGACCCGACTAAAATAGGGAGAGTTGTCTTCTCCGAGTGGCCCCATGATTCCCATTGTGATTGAACAGTCTGGTCGCGGTGAGCGTGCCTTTGATATTTATTCGCGTCTGTTGCGGGAACGGATTATTTTTCTGGGCCAGCAGGTCGATTCCGATTTGGCCAACCTGATTGTGGCGCAAATGTTGTTTCTGGAAGCGGAAGATCCGGAAAAGGATATCTACCTCTATATCAATTCGCCCGGTGGCTCGGTCACAGCGGGGATGGGGATTTATGACACCATGCAGCATGTCCAGCCTGATGTCTCGACGATTTGCTTGGGGTTGGCGGCCAGTATGGGGGCGTTTCTGCTGGCGGCGGGGGCGAAGGGTAAGCGGATGAGTTTGCCCCACTCGCGGATTATGATTCACCAACCGCTGGGCGGTGCCCAGGGGCAAGCGACGGATATCGAAATCCAGGCCCGCGAGATTCTTTACCACAAGCGCCGTCTCAATGAAATCCTGGCAGAACGGACGGGCCAGCCCCTCGATCGCATTGAGGAAGATACTGATCGCGATTTCTTTATGTCTGCCGAAGAGTCAGTGCGCTATGGTCTGATTGATCAGGTGATCGATCGGCGTCCTTCCGCTAGCCGCCCCGTTGCCGTGAGTTAGAACTGGACTGGCTACAACTTTGATTACCCGTTACCGCGTCTGGCTTGCCCTGCCCCCCCGTCAACGCTTGGGGGTGCTGACGCTGGTATTGACGGTGATTGTTGTGGGCTTGGGCAGTGTGGGCCTGCGTAGCTATCGCCAATTGCGCCAATTCCTAATCCAGAGTGCTCAGGCCAATGCGATCGCCGAGACCGAGCAGATTGCCCAGGACCTCGATCGCCGCTTGACCGGTTCCCTCACCCCCCAAGCGTGGGCAGCCTTTATCCAAACGCTGGAACGACCTGCCCAGGGGCAACTGTTTGGCCGTACCGCCTCCGGGCAAATCTTGGCGGCACCGCTGGCCACGCCCAAACCCGAGGTGCTAAAGGACAGCCTCCCAGCCCCTACCCCTTCGCTCCTCCCCATTCAAGTCCTCACGATCGACGGCCAGCCCTATTACGTGGTGCAAGTTTCCCTAAGACCCGCCGCTACCACCCTCATCCGAACCATCCCTCGCGCCAGCCTAGAGGCCCCACTGACCGCCCTCCACCTGGTGACCTTAACCTTGGGGGGGTTGTTGCTGATCAGTATTGGCAGCGGTGTGGGTCTATTGCTCTCCTGTTGGGGATTTCGGCAGGAACGGCAACGGCTTCAGGATTTGATTACCCACGCCCCCCTGCCGATCGCCCTCTTCGATCGGCAGATGCACTACCTGGCCTATAGCGATCAATGGGCGCGGGATGCCATTTTCGTCGGACCCACTAAACCCAGTCCCCTGTTGGGCCAGTCCTATACCGCAAGCCTACCCACCGCCACGACGGTTGTGCCCCATACCTTACGGGTGGAGACTCAACCCCAGGTTAGTCTGGTCCAATTCTGGCAAGCTTTGCACCAGCGTGCCCTACAGGGCGAACGACGGGAAAATCCAGAGGAGGTGATCCGCCATCCAGATGGCAGCAAAATTTATCTCCACTGGGCGGTCTATCCCTGGCACCACCTGAATGGCACGATTGGCGGGACAGTCTTGGCGATCGATCGCATTGACGAACTGGTTAAGGCACGGGAAACTGCCCTGGATGTGGCCCGGATGAAATCCCAGTTTTTGGCCAACATGAGCCACGAAATCCGCACCCCCATTAGTGGCGTCTTGGGCATGGCAGAGCTACTGTACAGCACCCAACTCAGCCCTAAGCAGCAGGAATTTGTCAATAACCTGAATAGCAGTGCCCAGCACCTACTTTCGATCGTCACCAATATCCTTGACTTTTCCAAGTTAGAAGCTGGTGAGATGCAATTAGAGCAGGTCAAGTTCGACCTGTATAGCTGTATCGAAGAGGTGGTCGATGTCCTGGCGCACCAGTTTGAACGCAAGCGGATTGAACTTGCCGTGTTTATCGATCTTGATGTGCCGCGTCAGTTGCAAGGTGATCCGGGACGGTTACGGCAAATCCTCCTCAACCTGATGGGTAATGCCGCGAAATTTACCGCCGCCGATGGCGAAGTAAGCATTCGTGTGGCCCAGCAAAGCAATGATGGGAAAACCGTCCAGTTGCGCTTTGCCGTCAAGGATACGGGGGTTGGTATTGCACCAGAGGCCCAGGCTAAGCTGTTCCAGGCATTCTTCCAAGGGGATGCGACAACCAGCCGCCGCTATGGCGGCACGGGCCTGGGGTTGGCCATTTCCAAACAACTGGTGGAACGGATGGGCGGCACGATCGGCTGCGAGAGCCAGATTGGCAAGGGGACAACCTTCTGGTTTACGGCCCAGCTAGCGCTGGCCGATGAGGAGTGGGTCCCCACCCTGCCCAGTGTCCTGGCGGGCCTGAAACTCCTGGTGGTTGATCCCACCCCTGCCGTCCGCCAATCCCTACGGTTACTTCTGCGGGGGTGGGGGGTCAAGACGATCGATGAAGCCGTTGATGCCCCCGCTGCTTTGGAGTGTTTACGTCAGGCTTACCAGCAAGGGGATGCCTACGATGTGGCCATTATCGAATTCCAACTGCCCTGGATGGACGGGGAAGCCCTGATCCGGACCATTATGGCTGATCCCGTCCTAGCGACTACCCGCCTCATCTTGATGACCTCCGTCGGTGAACAGGAGCATGCGGAGCGGTTACTGCGGGCCGGACTGGCGAGTTATTTTATTAAGCCGTTACGCACCGGTCGGCTATTGGGCGCATTACTGGATGCGATTCGGGTCAATGCACCGCGAACGGGGGTTAAGGCCCTGCCCCCGCCCGTCGCCACCCTATCCCCGGCAGTGCTACCGTGGACGGAAGCAGGGGGGGCACCGAGTCCAGCCTTGCCTCCCCCTCTACCCCCGGAAGAACGCCCTGCCTCGGTCCCGACACTCCCGACCGACCTCCGCATCCTGCTGGTGGAAGATCATCCGGTTAACCAGGAGGTATTACTTACCCAGTTGGAGCAACTCGGTTACCCCGCCACCCTGGCGACCAATGGCCAGGAAGCCCTACGGATTTTGGAGCAGCAGCCCTACGATCTGGTGTTAATGGACTGTCAGATGCCCATTCTTGATGGCTATGCGACGACTAAAGCGCTGCGTCAACTTGAACAACGCCGCCAGAAGCAACGTCCGGCGGCAGCCCATCGGGCGGTGGTGATTGCCTTAACGGCCCATGCCTTACCGACCGATCGTCAACGTTGTCTAGCCGCTGGTATGGATGATTACCTCAGTAAGCCAGTCTCGAAGGCTGATTTGGTGAAGGTGCTAGAGCGCTGGACGGCAGTCGGTCACTTAGGCACCGCCAGTCCCGCCCCAGCCAACAGTCCTGCCCCGATCGCCCAAGCTGTCCATAATTCCTTCCCCGCGAAGGGGCCGCCCCTATCTGTTCCAGCCAGCCAGCCCCGCCCCCGATCGCCGGCGGCACTGGCGGGGGATGCCGTGGCCAGAAGTCACAACAGTCGGGCAATGGCTGAGGGAGCTGCTGGGGCGGCAGTGCGGGGTTCCACTCCGCCGAATTCGGCGGGAACGCGTCCGCCCCTCAACCTCGATCGTCTGCGGGAGTTGTTCTACCAAAAACCCCTATCCCTGCAAAAATTCCTTCAGCTATTTTTGGACAATGCCCAAGCAGATGTGACGGGTTTACAACAGGCGATCGGCGACATCATGACCCCCAATCTGATGGATGCCGCCTACGATCGGCTCATTCATTACTCCCATCGTCTCAAGGGTTCCAGTGCCAATGCGGGGGCCAATCAGCTTGCCGACCTCGCGGCCCAACTACACACCTCAGCCCAACAACGAAACCCTGATGCTGCCCAAGCCCTAGTGACCAAAGTCACCCATGAATTCGCCCAGGTTTGCCAGTTTGCCAGCACGGTCATGCCAATCCAGTCCGAACCAGGATCGCGTTGACCAGCATATTCACCCGATCGGGCGAACTGATTAGCTGATGTGATTCCTATCCCAAAATTTTTATCCTGGCAATATCGCAACACAACTCCATTGCGTTGAAGCACAACAACACTAAGCGACCAATAGGGTCATTGCTTGAGTCGAGTATTGCTTGTATTTTCGATACCTTGTTGTGCCGCGATCGCAGTGTGATCTCGACTGATCAGGGGAGAAGTGTTCTCCCAGATTCAAGTTCGCCATTGCCTCAATTCTCACCCATAAGGAATTCACCCCATGACTACTCAACTTCTACAAAAGACTAACGGGATTGATCTTGCCAAGGTACAAGCACTGGTGGAAGCGGTTGCTGAAGATGCGACCCAGGGTAAAGCCAAATTCCAAGTAGCAACCACCTGGGAAGGGGGGACCCGCTCAACCACAACGGTAAATTCCTGGCAGTTGGGCAATCAAATCCTGCCCCGCAACTTTACGATCGCGATCGATGAACCGACGGAATTGGGGGGAGATGATCGCGCTCCCAATCCCCAAGAAGTGCTCCTAGCCGGCCTCAATGCCTGTGTGCTGACAACCTATGTGGCCTTGAGTGCCCTGCAAGGGATTGACTTGGAATCCGTCACGATCGCAACCGAAGGTGAACTGGATTTGCGGGGATTTTTTAAGCTGGATAATCGCATTCATCCCGGCTATCAAAACCTGAGCTATACCCTCTCGGTAAAAGCCAAGAATGCCACCCCGGAACAACTACAAGCCTTGCATCAAGCAGTGCAGGAAGTGTCACCCAACTTCTGGAATATCACCCATGCTGTGAAGCTCGACACGACCTTCATTGTGGACTAAGCCTCCCGCAAGCTCGCCCTTAAGGACACCTCGTATCAAGACATCGCTAGTCGGTTGGGTTTAATGTCTTAGAGCCTTCCCATACAGTCCGTGATGGCATCTTATTAGATTATCTCAACCGGCTCGCGTCGCGACCATTTCCTTACCTAATCGTCATTAGCCATGAATACACTTACCTATACCTATGAATCGATCCTGAGCGATGCTCTGAAAGTTAACTGGAAAGTCAGTGATCTGATTGGTGGTGACAAACGCTTGGATTTTTATAAACCCTTTTTGCCCGATTCTCTGGCCGGTGCCCAGGCGATTCATTGCCTCAGCGATCGTGAAAAACTAATCCTCAATCAGATTCGCGGCAACAGCTATCTTCATCTCTTTGGGCTAGCTGAAGAATTTATCCTGCCAATGGTGATTGATCAGGTCCGGGATAACCTTCTGGTGGATATTTACAGCACCCAGGCTCTCCTTCGCTTTGCCGAGGAAGAAAGCAAACACATTTATCTATTCCAACGGTTTGCGGAAGCCTTTGCCATTGGCTTTGGGTCTGTCCCGGCTTGTATTGGCCCCGCCCATGAGATTGCGGATGCAGTCCTGCAACACAGTACGTTGGGGGTGGCTTTGCTCACCTTGCACATTGAATGGATGACCCAACGTCATTACTTGGAAAGTGTGCAGGGAAATCGGCAAGAACCCCTTGATCCCTTATTTGCAAGCCTCCTGCGTCATCACTGGATGGAGGAAGCCCAGCACGCCAAACTGGATACCTTGATCGTGGAAACCCTAGTTGAACAGTTATCTCCCCTCGACATTGCCCAAGGGGTTGATGACTATTTCACCCTGGTTCACATGCTGGATGGGGGTCTCCAGGCACAAGTACAACTGGATATTGCTAGCCTGGAAGCCGCGATCGGGCGATCGCTGGATGCGGTAGACAAGGCAGAAATTCAAGCCCGACAAATTGAATCCTATCGTTGGGCTTTTCTAGGCTCAGGCATGACCCATCCAAATGTTATCCAAACCTTTGGCAAGCTGAACTCCACCGCCCAGAATCAACTGTTAGAATGGACGCTTCATTTTACCAAGGCGACCTTTCCGCAAGCCGCCTAGTCTGAATCTTGCGCCGATCACGCCTGCCGCCAACTCTGGGGGTGCGATCGCGGTTACGCGCCCATCCCTCTTTTTTGTCGCCCTAACACGATCGTGGGTATTGCCATGTCCCTGACCGCCCTCAAACTAATCCCCCTACACCAGGACCACGTACCGGATCTGGCCCGTATTTGCCACGAAGCCTTCTCCCATTTCCACGATCGCCACGCCCTACCACGTGATGTCCCTGATTTAGAAACCGGGATGCAAATTATCTCCCACCTGGCAGCCCGACCAGACTATACCGGCGTGGTTGCCACGATCGCGGATCAAGTCGTGGGGTCCAATTTCTTACTACATGGTGATCCGGTGGCCGGGATTGGTCCGATCACCGTTGCGCCCCAGGTTCAAGCACGGGGCATTGGTCGGGCGCTGATGCAATGGGTCATTGAGGAATCGCAGCAACGGGGGATTCACCAAGTGCGCCTCTTTCAGGAAGCCATCAATACCACCTCCCTGTCTCTATACAGCCATTTAGGCTTTAGCTGGCGGAGCGCCGCCGCCTTGATGCAGGCCCAACCAGCACCGACTGATGACACCACCATTCGGCCTCTGACCCGCCAGGATCTCGATAGTGTCAAAGCCCTGAGTGTGGCAGCCTATGGGTTTTCGCGTGCGGGAGATGCGACGCAACTCCTCGCCGCCCAGATCCCTGGCTTTATCCGGGAGCGGGAGGGCCGTGCCGTTGGCTACTGGCTGACCAGCCTCTTTGGCCATGCGGGGGCAACAACGGACGATGATCTGTTGGCCCTCATTGCCCATGCCGCTCGCCATGTGCCGCCTTCCCTGGGGGTCTTTATCTGCCCCCTCGATCGACCCGACTTTTTCCGCCGCGCTTTGGCGGCAGGTCACCGTACCCGCAAAGTTTTGTCCTATATGTCACTGGGACAGTTTACGGAACCCAGCGGGACTTATTTACCTTCGATTCAATGCTAAGCCTAGCCGTAACTGGGATCGCCGTCAGGATTGGCATGATCCCCCATAATGGGATGTCCCCCTTGATCAGACGGATCGGGGGCATCTGTCCGCAACACACGGGAAGCTATGGAACGTCCAACGCCGGAGGCATCACCCTATACCGAGGCGCAATGGCAGGCGATCGTCACCCTCGGTGATACGGTTGAAGCCGATCTGCAACGATTGCAGGTGCGCCTAATGATGGGCGGGGAGCCAACCTTTGTCGCGATCGATGACTTTGAATCCCCAGAATGGCGAACTGAAGCATTGGGTGCCGAGAAGCGACGACGGGCCGAACAGTTGCGCGATCGCCTGACTGCCGAATTTGCCCCTCCCGGTAGCCTGCGCTATAACGGCGTTGGCAAGCTCTACCCAGGGGAAGCGGGTCCCCGTTGGGCCTTGGGCTGCTACTGGCGCGAGGATGGCATTCCCCTGTGGCCAACCGTGGCCTCTCCCCCGATCGCCTCGCCCACACCCGTTACCCTCGCCCATGCCCGGACACTCATCACCCAACTGGTGGCCATCCTCGGTCTACCCGCTGACCTGATCCAGTCCGCCTACGAGGTTGAGGCGGAGGCACCCGGGGGCTATGTGTTACCGCTATTGCCCATCCTAGAAAGGGATAGATTGCATTGGAGTAGTTGCCGTTGGACATGGGAGATAGCCGACGGGCGGTTACTGCCCGGTCAGGGACCAATAGGTCTCCGCCTACCCCTGGGCAGTTTAAGGCAACCGGAATCCCTGATCCAGGAAGCGACCCTGCCCCTCCAGCCAGGGTTACCCACGGGGCAACATCCCTTCTCCCTCGCCCCCGATAACGCCATCCAGGTTGCACTCACCGTTGAAGTCCGGGATGGCCAGATCTACCTTTTTATACCGCCCTGGGGATCGGCCCAGGGGTTTGTGGAACTGGTGGCGGCGATCGCGCAAGCAGCTACTTCCCTAGCATTACCCGTCATCCTGGAGGGGTATCTCCCAGCGGCTAACCAGGGTCTAGCCGGTTTCCAGATCACCCCCGACCCCGGCGTGATTGAGGTCAATATTCACCCCGTCGCCGATTGGCAAGCCCTGATCAGCCAGACTACAACCCTATACGAAGTGGCGACCCAGGGCCAGTTAGGCACGGAAAAATACGGCTGGGATGGACAACGGTTGAGTACGGGCGGCGGTGCCCACATTACCCTAGGGGGGACCCATCCTGAGCACAGCCCCCTCCTGCGGCGCCCCGATCTCCTGCGCAGTTTGATTACCTATTGGCAGCATCACCCCAGCCTCTCCTACCTGTTTGCGGGCCTGTTTGTGGGACCCACGAGCCAATCTCCCCGTGTCGATGAAGGCCGCCATGAAAGTTTGTATGAACTCGAGGTGGCCTTCCAGTCCCTATCCCCTGAGGCCGATGTGCCACCAGCGGTGGTCGATCGCCTGTTACGCAATCTGCTGATCGACGTGACGGGGAACACCCACCGGGCCGAGTTTTGCATTGACAAGCTGTATCCCGTGGAAAATCCCCGCAATCAACTGGGCATCCTGGAGTTCCGCGCCTTTGCCATGCCGCCCCAGGCCCAGATGCGACTGTTGGAACTGTTGCTGATTCGCGCCTGTGTCGCCCGCTTTTGGCAACAGCCCTATGCCCGACCCCTGGTACGCTGGGGCACGACTTTGCACGATCGCTTTCTCCTGCCCCACTATCTGGCCCAGGATCTTCAGCAGGTGTTGGTGGAGTTTCAGGAGCTAGGCTATGGTTTTGACCTGGCCTGGTTCCAACCCTTTTTTGAGTTTCGCTTTCCCTGCTATGGCACGGTGGTTCTGGATACGGGCCACGGTCCCCTCATCCTGGAATTACGCCACGCGATCGAACCCTGGCACGTTCTGGGTGAGGAGATGAGCAATGGACGGACCGCTCGTTATGTGGATGCGTCGTTGGAACGCCTTCAGGTCAAACTTCAGGGAATTGCCACCCACTCCCCCAATGCCGATAGCCTCAGCGATCGCTACCAAGTGTTGTGCAATGGCCGCCGCCTGCCCCTGCGCTCGACGGGACATCGGGGCGAGTATGTGGCAGGGGTCCGGTTCCGGGCGCGGCAGACCTTAAATATGCTGCATCCGGCGATCGCGGCCCATGCGCCCCTGCGCTTTGATGTTGTGGACACCTGGCACGACCAGCCCGCCTTAGGCGGCTGTGTGTACCATGTCCAGGCTCCCGACGGCGAGATCTATGCGACCCTACCTTCGACACCAGCGGTGGCGGCGCAACGGCGAGCGGAGCGGTTTATCCCCCAACCAGCCCAACGGGGTAAGGTAACGGTTCCGCCCTTAGCGCTGAATCCGGAGTATCCGCTGACCTTGGATTTGCGCCAAGCCGTTGGGTAAGAGGACTGTAAACAACAGCCAACGGGGTGGGTATCCCCCACTCCCCCATCCCCCAGAACAACCGCAAGGTGCGCAGGTGTTTGGGAAACGTGGCAGGATGGAGACAGGATCAGTAGATCACAAATTGAATGTGGGATAGCCGTCTCGGCTGCCTCAGGGGCAGGCCAGATATAGCCATCGTCATTCAGGTTAGGACAAGGGGCTTAAGCCCCTTGTTGATCACAGCCTTGGAAATGTCCTAATGAGTGTGACTGCCGCTATACCTCCCCCACAATTGTTTTTTAATCTACTGAGGATGAATCAGCACTGTTGTGGGTAACCGATTGAGTATGACGTACTGCCTAGGCATTATGACGCGGTATGGCCTAGTAATGGCCTCGGATTCTCGAACCAATGCGGGGGTTGACTATATTTCAACCTATCGCAAGTTATTTGATTTTTCGCAACCGGGCGATCGTGTAATTATTATTTGCGTCTCTGGCAATCTATCAATTACTCAAAATGTGCTGGCGGGGTTATATAAAGATATTAAAACCCAGGCCGATATTAGTCTCTACACGCTACCCAGTCTATATGAAGTCTCTCGCTACATCGGTCACAAAATTCGTCAGAACCTGGAGCATGACAGTGAGTGGCTAAAGCGGGATGGGATTGACTACAATTGCAATTTTCTACTGGGTGGACAAATTCTGGGTGAAGATCCGGAGATGTATCTGATCTATAGCCAGGGGAATTGTATCCACGCTACCCCCGAAACTCCATTTCTACAGATTGGGGAAACCAAGTACGGCAAACCCATTTTGGACCGAACGCTGAGTTTTGATACTTCCTTGGAAGCTGCCGCCAAATGTGCTCTTTTGTCGATCGATTCAACCATGAAGTCCAACATTTCCGTGGGGCCACCGATTAATCTGGTAATGTATCATGCGAATAGCTTTAAGCTGAAGCATCGTCTGGAATTGCGTTTGGGTGATCCCTATTTAGCGGAAATGCGCCGCCTCTGGGAAGGAGCCTTAAAGAAGGCATTTGAACAAATGCCAGAGTTAAATTGGGAATACTACGAAGATAGCGCCAGCCCCAAGCAGGATGTATTGATTGATTGATTAGGCATCTGGGCTAGGGTGTCGTGGTAGGAAGCCAGACGCAACAGGGACTTGCACAACTTAGTGCGTGCGATCGCGGCTGAGGTATCCCCCAGTTGATGCCGTTCGACAATTTTGATAATGGGTCTATAGCAATCCTCCATGATTCGTGAAGAGTTGTGGGGTAGACTTCTAGCCTGCGCGGGCAGGATGCCTACCCCACGCTTATAAGTCAACTGGGATTGGAGGAGGGGTTGGGGGATGAGGGGGAAATTGCCGACCTGGGATGCTCCCGGCTGGGGGGTGTGTTTCCTTGACAGTCCTGCCCCTATGGAAGGTTTTGTAGGACCGTGCCCAGCGTGGTAAATAACTGCTCAATTTGGGCTTTCTCAATAATTAAGGGCGGGGAAAGGGCGATCGTGTCTCCCGCCGATCGCACGACAATGCCGGCATCAAAACAGCGCCGGAAGGCTTCAAAACCCCGTTGGCCCGGTTGCCCCGATCGGGGTTCAAGTTCGATCGCGGCTACCAAGCCTAAATTACGAATATCAATGACATGGGGCAAACCCTTTAGGCGATGGGCGGCGTCTTCCCAATCCTTTGCTAAGGTTTGTACACGGGTCAACAACCCCTCCCGCTGGTAAATCTCCAGGGTTGCCAAGGCCGCCGCACAGGCTACCGGATGCCCAGAATAGGTATATCCGTGGAAAAGTTC
>JBBILC010000081.1:0-24630 GCA_037445115.1 Coleofasciculaceae cyanobacterium bin_20 | reverse complement strand
TCCCCAGCACCGGACTGTGCCTCCATGCCTGCCCCTCGCCAGGGATTTGAGATCGAATTCTGGGGAGTCCGGGGGAGCATCCCGACGCCAGGAAAAGATACCGTGCGCTACGGCGGCAATACCTCCTGCGTGGAGATGCGAGCAGGGGGTAAACGCCTTATTTTTGACGGGGGGACGGGCATTCGCCTCCTAGGCCGATCGCTGCCGGATACGGAGGCCCTGACGGCTTACCTGTTCTTTACCCACTACCACTGGGACCACATCCAAGGAGTGCCCTTATTTGAGCCATTGTTTAAGGAAGGCAATTGCTTCCATATTCACGGTGCCGTCCCCCCCGATGCCGGGTCGATGGAGGAACATTTTAATGATCGCATTTTGCACCTGGGGCGATCGCCGGTCCCCTTGCCCCAACTGCGGGCGGATCTCAAGTTCCATGATCTGGCCCACGGCGAAGCCTTCCAGATTGATGATGTCAAGATTGAACTGGGGGACTTGAACCACCCCAATGGCGCGATCGGCTATCGGGTCACTTGGCAGGGCAAGACGGCGGTGTATTGCACCGATACGGAACACTTCCCCGATCGCCTGGATGAGAATGTGCTCACCCTAGCCCGTGATGCCGATATCCTCATCTACGATGCCATGTATACCGATGAGGAATACCACAATCCCAAGTCACCCAAGGTCGGTTGGGGCCACTCCACCTGGCAAGAGGGGTTCAAGATTGCCAAGGCCGCGAACGTCAAGCAATTTGTCGTCTTTCACCATGAGCCGAACCATAACGACGAGATGCTAGATGGCATTGCGGCTGCACTGGGTGAAATGTGCGAGTATTCATGCTTGGCCTATGAAGGGTTGGTGCTCACACTGGACTAGATAAGCGCGACCGATCGCGGACCAATCTGGGAACGCAGGAAAAAGACTATGGCACAATAAACGGCGTGGGTTTTGACAAGCGGCCAGCACGGACGCAATACTATGACGAAATTTATCTTTGTGACGGGCGGGGTCGTTTCCAGTATCGGTAAGGGCATTGTGGCGGCTAGTTTGGGGCGCTTGCTCAAATCTCGCAATTATTCGGTCTCCATCCTCAAGCTTGATCCCTACATCAACGTCGATCCCGGCACCATGAGTCCGTTCCAGCATGGCGAGGTCTTTGTGACGGAGGATGGGGCGGAAACTGATTTGGACCTAGGGCACTACGAACGATTTACCGATACGGCCATGTCGCGCCTGAATAGTGTGACAACGGGATCAATTTACCAGGCGGTTATTAATAAAGAACGACGCGGGGACTATCAGGGGGGCACCGTCCAGGTGATTCCCCACATTACCAACGAAATCAAGGAGCGCATTCACCGCGTTGCCCAGGATACGAATCCGGATGTGGTGATCACGGAAATTGGGGGCACGGTCGGCGATATTGAGTCCCTGCCGTTTCTGGAGGCGATTCGCCAGTTTCGTAAGGATGTGGGGCGGCGGCGGGTGCTGTATATGCATGTGACCCTGGTGCCCTGGATTCCTTCGGCGAAGGAGATGAAGACCAAGCCGACCCAACACTCGGTCAAGGAGTTACGCTCGATCGGGATTCAGCCCGATATCCTGATTTGCCGCTGCGATCGCCCCTTGCCCCCTGGCCTGAAGGAAAAAATGTCCGAGTTTTGCGATGTGCCAGCGGAGTGTGTGATCCCCAACCAGGATGCCAACAGTATTTATGAGGTGCCCTTGATGTTAGAGCGGGAGGGGTTGGCCTCGCAGGTGTTGGATTTGTTGCAACTGGAGCAACGGGAACCGGATCTCAAGCAATGGCAGGGTTTGGTGGAAGGTCTCTATCGCTCCAGCCATTCGGTGACGATCGCGATCGTCGGGAAATATGTGCGCCTGAATGATGCCTATCTGTCGGTGATGGAGGCATTGCGCCATGCGGCGATCGCCCTGGAAGCGGATCTCAAAATCCGCTGGGTCAACTCTGAGGAGGTGGAAACGGAAGGAGCCGCCGCGTTTTTACAAGATGTGGATGGAGTGATTATTCCCGGTGGTTTTGGGGTACGGGGAATTGATGGCAAGATTATGGCGCTCCAATATGCCCGTGAACACCGGCTACCGTTGTTAGGATTGTGCCTGGGGATGCAGTGTGCCGTGATTGAGTGGGCACGCCATGTGGCGGGGCTGAATGATGCCCATAGTGCGGAATTTGATCCCAACTGCCAAAATCCGGTGATTAACCTGCTTCCCGAACAACGGGATGTGATGGATCTGGGGGGTACCATGCGTTTGGGATTATATCCCTGTCGCTTGACCGCAGATACCTTGGCGTTTCGGCTCTATCAACAGGAGGTTATTTACGAACGCCATCGCCATCGGTATGAATTTAATAATGCCTATCGGAGTTTGTTTTTGGAAACAGGGTATGTGGTGAGTGGAACTTCGCCAGATGGGCGCTTGGTGGAAATTATTGAATATCCGGAGCATCCGTTTTTTATTGCTACCCAATTCCATCCAGAACTCCAGTCGCGGCCCAGTACGCCCCACCCCTTATTTTTGGGGTTAGTCCAGGCAGCGATCGCCCAGATGCAACCGACAGGCCAGCCCGCATCGCCCGTGGAAGTTCACAGCTCAGCCGTTTAGGGCTAAGCCGATCAATAATGAGGTTGAATATTGAGGTGGGATGGTGGCTTACTGGATTAAGTTGCTCTACGAACGCAATACCTATGTCGTTGATCTTGACGATGTGGGGACGTTTGTCTGTGATCCGAGTAATCGCCTCTCGTTTTATGTGCCGGGAAGCCGCGCCAAAATCATTTTGACGAAGCAAAATCACCTGGAAGCCTATGAGCAGGTTTTAAATTACTTGCAGCAAATTACGGCGGATGCGATGCAGGGCTATTGGGTGACGATCGAGTTTGAGCGGAATAAGTATATTGTTGATCTGGATCGGGTGCGGGCGTTTATTCAAACCACGAACGATCGCTTAATGTTTTATCCAGAGGGGAACCAGTCGGCGATCGTGATTACGGCGGTGGCTGATCCGGCGACCTATCGGAAGCTGATTCACTATATTGAGCAACGGACGGGGCATCGGTTGGTGTAGGGGGAAGCGAAATTGGGCAGGAAGACGCGGGGCAACGATGGAACCACTAGGGCATGCAGGAACACAAGGTTAAAGGCGATCGCGCAGGCGACGAACGGTGTGGGCGCGGCTCGCGATCGTGGCCGTTTGGGGATCAAGTTGGACAAAGATTTTGCCGGAGAAGAGACCCGCTAGGCGAGGACGGGCATAGATGGTCAGGTTGGCAGTCTGGGTGTCTGCGGTGGGCGGGATCTCGACGTAGCCCAGATCGGCCAGGGTTTGGCGGAGGGTGCTGGCAAATTGGCGTTTTCCAGCCAGGGGAATCTCCAGGGTGACGGTGCGGTTGAGGGTTGCTCCAATCAGGCCACCAATGACCCCGACCAGTAAGCCCAGTTCAGTCGGCAATGGGGAATAGCCTTCAAGGCTAACGCCGCGCGCCAGGATCAGCGTGGCGATTAGGGTGGTGCCACTGAAGTAATAAAGAAAGGTCGATAAAAATCCGGGACCGGTGTGCATACGGCTCAGATGGGCAATTCCTAAGCGATCGTAGGCATTCTAGCAGCCCCCGATGGTGGGTTGACGCAACACTTGCATTCACCCGCGATCGCAAAAATGCGTTGAACTTTCTGACCACTTCGCCAGTCTGAAGGAGTGATGTGATTCAAGCTAAGGTGAGAACCCATGCGTCCACGCTATCTGTATGCAGCGATCGCTGCCCTAGCCCTAACGGTTGCCCCCGGCCTAACGTTGGTGGGCAACGCCCAAGCCGATGTCCAACCCGGTCCCGCCCAACCCGGTCAGCGGCGATCGGATGCCCAACCCCGGATGAATTTTACAGAGGTCCAGAAGCAGCAATTCCAAGCCATTCGCCAGCGGACCCGTGAGCAAATTAGCGCCGTGCTGACCCCCGAACAACGCGCCCAAATGGAATCCCGGCAACGGGGCGAACCCATGAACCTCAACCTGACGGAACAACAACGCACCCAGATCCAAGCTATCCGCGCCCAGTCTCGTCAGGAGATGGATGCCCTGCTAACGCCAGAGCAACGCCAGATCCGGGATGAGATGAAACAAAATTGGGAACAACGTCGCGGCGATCGCGGCCAGGGAATGTGGCAGGGAAGGGGACCCGGCAGGGGACATGGGATGGGACCCGGCAGGGGATTAGGTACAGGCTCCCCCCAGTAGCCCCCGCTGTCATCATTATGGTGTAGGCGTCCCGCCTGCCCTAGCTTAACCCGCGATCGCTAATCGCGACTGAATGAGCAAAAGACCCCTAGAATAGTCCTGGTTGAGGTTTACTTGGCCAGGGCTATTTTTCGTATTTTTCGCTTTATTGTTGGATTCTGCAAACGGTTGGGTTCTTCAAAACGGGTGATGGGTGGGGTATGGCCTTAAAACGCTCTGCGGTAAGTTTGCGATCGCTCTTGGTAGTCCCCTTTGTCATCCAGATTGTGGGGATGGTGGGGATTGTTGGCTATTTATCCTTTCGGAATGGTCAGCGGGCGATCGCCGATCTGGCTTCCCAGCTACGACAAGAACTGACGAACCGTATTCAGCAGCAAATGCAAACCTATGTCGATCTGCCCCATAGCGTGAATCACCTCAATACGGCGGCCCTACAACAAGGGGGCATTAACCTCACCACAGGCGCAGGGAGTGCCCAAATTTGGCAACAGATGGTGCAGTTTCCTAACCTCAGCAATATCTACTGTGGCAGTGAGCAGGGTGAGTATTTGGGCGTCGCTCGTCATAAGGATGACGGTCCCCTGGTCCTATCCCGCCAGAACCCTGGTAACAATTTCCAGTTTCAGTACTTTGCTACGGATGCGCAAGGGCAACCCACCAACCTGCTAGACACCCGTGACTATGATCCCCGGATACGACCCTGGTACAAGCTAGCCAGAACCCAAGGTCAGGCGGTTTGGACTGAACCCTACATTGACTTTGATACCGGATTACCGACGATTACGGCGGCCTTGCCAGCCTATAGTTCGGCTGACACTCGCCAGCTTCTCGGTGTCTGCGCGATCGATTTGTACCTCTTCAAAGAGGTCAGCCAGTTCCTCGCCAGTCTTCAGATCAGCCCATCGGGGCAAGCCTTTGTCATGGAGCGATCGGGCCTCTTAGTTTCCTCCTCCCTGGGAGAACCCTTGTTAACCGCCAGCGGTGACAATTTCCAAAGGGTTGCCGCCGTTTCCAGCCAAAGTCCCCTGGTACGGGCGACGGCCCAATATTTGGTCAGCCAATTTCAGGATCTCAACCAAATTCAATCCCTCCAACAACTGAGTTTCCACCGGGAGGGGGCGTTGCAGTGGGTGACGGTCACACCCTTTGTGGATGAACGGGGTCTGGATTGGCTGATTGTGGTGGTCGTGCCCGAAGCTGACTTTATGACCCAGATCCAGGCCAATACCCAGCGAACCATCAGCCTATCGATCCTGGCGTTGCTCTTGGCGACGGGGGTGGGCTTGGTGACGGCTCACTGGATTACGACCCCGATCCTACGGCTGAATACGGCAGCCCAGGCGATCGCCGATGGCGATCTCGATCAGCAGGTACAAGTGCAAGGCGTTCGGGAACTGAACACCCTCTCCCACTCGTTTAACCGCATGGCTGAGCAACTGCGCACCTCCTTTGCCGCCCTCGCCACGGCCAATGCGGATCTGGAACAGCGGGTCGCCCAACGCACGTTTGAACTCCAGGCGGCCAACCAGGAGATTACCCACCTCAATGAACAATTGGCGGCAGAGAACCAACGACTGGGTACGGAACTGGATGTGGCCCGTCGGTTGCAGCGCTTGCTCTTGCCCAAAGAGGAGGAACTGGCAGCAATCACGGGGTTACAAATTGCCGGATTTATGGAACCTGCTGCCGAGGTGGGCGGGGATTACTACGATGTGCTGCAATACGATGGCAAGGTAAAAATCGGGATTGGCGATGTCACGGGTCACGGCCTGGGTAGTGGGGTGCTCATGCTCATGGTGCAAACGGCGGTACGGACGCTGTTGGTGAACCAGGAAGCCGACCCAGTGAAGTTTCTAGGAACGCTGAACCGTGCCCTGTACGATAACCTGCGCCGGATGCAATCGGACAAAAACCTAACCCTGGCCTTACTGGAATATGAGGCGGGTCACCTGCGGCTCAGCGGTCAGCACGAAGAGTTGATTTTGGTGCGGGCGACGGGGGAAGTGGAGCGGATTGACACCTTCGACTTGGGTTTTCCCCTGGGCCTAGAGCAAGATATTACCGCGTTCGTGGCGGAGACGACCCGGCAATTGCAGACTGGTGATGTGGTCGTGCTTTACACCGATGGCATTACCGAGGCCATGAATGCGGCGCGTGAGCAGTATGGACCCGATCGCCTCTGTCAAGTGGTCCAAACTCATGCCCCGCGATCAGCGTCGGAGATCCGTCAGGCCGTGCTGGAGGATGTGTGGCGCTATGTGGGGGATGAACCCCTACGGGATGATCTGACCCTCCTGGTGTTGAAACAACTGTAGGGTTGAAACAACTAACGATAGGCAGGGGTTTTGGCTGGAGGGCTTACCGGAGCAACAGCAGGGGCAACAGGCTGACCATCGGCCACTGGTACTAGGATGCTGGTTTGCGGCTCCGTCAATTCATTACACACTGGCCCTAAACCAATCCTTAAGAAAGTCTTATATTTTATTGATGGGAACTTCCCCCGATGCCTGAGCAAACGCTTATAGTAGGAGGAGATAGCTTTACACTCCTTCATACGAGGAGTTGATGTCAGATGACGACGACTTATTTTGCACCAGCATCCGTTGCTGGACGATCGCTTCCCGCTCCGCCCTTGCGGCATACCTTGGCCCAAGTCTTTCGACGGCTACACCCAGAAAGCTGTCCCCATTCCTACAACTTTCACCTGCATAGCACCTGTTCCGACGGCCAACTGAAACCTGAAGCGATCGTTGAACAAGCGGTTGTCTTAGGTCTTCGGGGTCTGACGATTACTGATCACCACAGCATTGCTGGTTTTGAGCGGGCGCAACGTTGGCTGGCTAATTGGCGTTGGTACCACCCGGATGCACCACTGATGCTGGAGCTTTGGAGCGGTGTGGAAATCAATGCGGGGTTATTGGATACCGAAGTCCATATCCTAGGTTATGGCTTTGAACCCAGTCATACTGCCCTGCGCCCCTATCTATGTGGTCGGGTGGTAACGGGCCACGCCTACCAGGCCGTAGCTGTTATCCAAGCTATCCATCGGGCAGGCGGAATTGCGGTATTGGCCCACCCCATGCGCTACCGACGGGCACCAGAGGATCTCATCCCAGCGGCGGCAGCCCTAGGGATTGATGGAGTGGAAACCTACTATGCCTACGACAACCCTCGTCCCTGGCGGTCTAGCCCAGCCCAAACGGAACGGGTGTGGCGCTTAGGGGAACAATACGGGCTGTTGCATACCTGTGGCACGGATACCCACGGCAGTAGTATTTTGGAACGGTTATAAGCCGCCACCCAGAGCAATTAGACGGCCCTAGTGGTCTATCAAGTTTGTTTTGTTAGATTGGGTCAAACGCTGTGCGACCCAACACGCTCACTGACTTTGTGGGGTCTCGCAAACTTAACACTAACTGACTGTTCTCCAAGCTTTAAGGATGACAGACTACTCGTGCAGCACACAGTGAATTTCCAACGTTTGCTGTGCTGGCTCTAGCCGATAACGACTAACGTGACGAAACAGTATGTTCACTTCACAATCAATTGTCACGATTACGAATAAACCCTAGTCTGACGTGATAAACATCACCATACTACTAGTAGAAGTACAGGCTAGGGACAGTGGCAGGGAGCCGTTATGTTACAAGTTCAGCAGGGGTGGTGGGCGGCCCTCGCCGCAGTTGGGATTGCCAGTACGATCGCAGCCACACCTGCCCAAGCCTTTTCCCTTGGCGGCTGGGACTATGCCATTGGTGCCTTTGACAATGGGAT
The DNA here is from genome assembly GCA_037445115.1 of Coleofasciculaceae cyanobacterium bin_20. GTDB lineage: Bacteria > Cyanobacteriota > Cyanobacteriia > B231 > B231 > Trichothermofontia. Next base: position 16,598 of record JBBILC010000081.1, on the reverse strand, counting down.
GGGGGGCAGTATTTTTGAGGTACATGGGATCGCGATTCAACAAACGGGCGATCGCATGGTAGTGGCACTGAATGCCAATATGCCCCTGACGGGCACGGGCGACCCCGTCACGCCCGTCAGTTGGGGCGATCTGTTCTTCAACTTTACCCATGACAACTTCAACGCCGCCAATGGTCAACTCTGGGGTATTCGCTTCTCTCCGGTTTCCGACTCGTTGGTTGAGGTGGGGGTCTATCGTGATGTCACGGCCCGGAATGTGACGGCCTTCAATACCGGCTTCTCGAACCTGTGGGAATACAGTGTAGCCGTTGGGGGAAATCATCAGTGGGGGGATCTGCCCGCCTATGATCCCAAGCCTTCCTATTTTGATGGGCAAGAAACGGGCGAGTGGACAATCCTCAACTCGATCGCGACGGGCACCCGCATTGGCGATATTCAAATGCTGGATGCCAGCGGTTTAGGGGGGTTGGATTTTGCCTACTTCGGGACCACGGGTAGCGAGACGATCGCCTTTAGCTTTGCGCGTCCCCAGGGCTTTGTGGGCAACTTTATCGCTAGTCTCATGCTGGAATGTGCCAACGATGGGATTGTGATTCGTTCCGCCGCCGTGCCTGAACCTACCCTGATGCTGGGCTTTGGTTTAGCAGCCATTGGCCTTGGCGCACTGCGGTCTCGACGACAGCGACAATCATCCGACAAGGCCAAGCCGCTAAGTTGACCTCCTCCCCTTCAATGGCCGAAAAAGCTAAAAAATATCTGAAATATCCCCGGAGTTGGCAACGCTGCCTGTTAAGTTTTTCTCATTAAAAGAAATATTACGTTACATATCGTTGTGAGAGTTGGATGACCAAAACTTCTCTTAAACCGCTCCTTGTGATTGAAGATAGCCATGCTGATTTTCGGATGCTGAAGCGATTGATGCGACAGATGGATGTCCAAAGCCCGATCTATCGTTGTCAGACAGGGGATGAGGCGCTGGAGTTAATGTATCAAACGGGTCGGTATGAGGCTGGCGATACGCGGGTGCAACCTGCCATCATCATGTTGGATCTGAATTTGCCGGGTACTGATGGTCGAGCTGTACTGGCTCGCCTCAAGCAGGATCAGCGATTCACGACTATCCCGATCGTGGTCTTCACGACCTCCTCTGCCCCCAGTGATATTGAATATTGCTATCAGCAGGGTGCAAATGGCTATATGGTGAAGCCGCTGGGAAGCCAAGAATTGCGCAAGATGATCCAGGCATTTGTCGATTACTGGCTAGGTGTGAATGCGTCACCCTTTTTCATGTTCAGCTAGCTAATGCTTGAAATGGTAGGCCGTTGAAGTGTCAGGCGAGATGCCAACCCCACAATTGGCTGCCTTGCCTGCCAACGGCGAGGCTAGGGGAAATCCCTAGTTTGCGGGAGTGGGAAGTCGCTGAATTACTGAGTTTTCCACAGATTTTTTAAGGTTTTCCACAGATTTTTAAGGTTTTCCACAGGACTGACCCTCTGAACCATGACCGATCGCCAGCCCGGAGGGTGCGGTGACAACTTCAGCCGCCACCACACGCACGCTTACCAACAGACATCCCGATCGCCTAGCGGGTAGCTAAGTGGGCTTTGGCTGCTGGGGTCTGCAAACTGGCCTGCAACATATCCGTGCGGGTGACGGAATCGTTCGCCATGATAAACAAGGGGTTGGAGAGAATCCCCGCCAGGGAAGTGGCCACGACCATCAGGATCAGACTAACCTGGAGGGCACGCATTCCCGGTAGATTCCAGGCGATCGGCGGATAGTTCTTCACCGACTCCGACATTTCCTGAGGTTCCTTCACCACCATCATCTTGACAACACGGATGTAGTAGTAAATCGAGATCACGCTGGTAACCAGGGCGATCAGAACCAATCCATAGAGACCCGCCTGCCAGCCAGCCCAGAAGAGATAGAGTTTCCCAAAGAAACCCGCCATCGGGGGAATGCCCCCCAGGGAGAGCAAACAGAGGCTTAGTCCCAGGGTGAGGAGGGGATCTTTTTGGTACAGACCGGCATACTCGGCAATGTCATCGGTGCCCGTGCGCAGGGTGAAAAGGATGACACAAATGAAGCCCCCCAGGTTCATGAATAGATACACCAGCAGGTAGAAGATGGCACTGGCATACCCGGCTTCCGTCCCGGCAATCAGCCCCAACATGACGAACCCAGCTTGGCCGATCGATGAGTAGGCCAGCAGCCGTTTCATACTGGTTTGGGCCAGGGCGACGACGTTGCCCAGGATCATGCTGAGGATGGCGAGGGCAGCCAGGATAAAGTGCCACTCTTCCGACAGGAGCGGAAAGGCGGTGACCAGCATCCGAATGGCCAGGGCAAACCCAGCCGCCTTGGACCCTACCGACAGGAAGGCAACTACGGGGGTAGGGGACCCTTCATACACATCCGGCGTCCATTGGTGGAAGGGCACAGCGGAAATCTTGAAGGCAATCCCCGCGATGACGAACACCAACGCTACCACCAGCCCTAAAGATTGCGCCTCTCCGCCACTGGCTAAACTAGCAGCGATCGCGCTCAAGCGGGTTTCCCCGCCTGACAGGCCATAGAGTAAGGACGCCCCGTAGAGAAAGATGGCAGAACTGGAGGCCCCAATCAGCAAATATTTGAGCGCCGCTTCGTTCGATCGCGGGTCCCGTTTTGTGTAGCCTGTCAGCAGATAGGACGAGATACTGAGGGTTTCTAGGGCCACGAAGACGGCTACCAACTCATCCGCCCCACTCAGCAACATGCCGCCGAGGGTAGCGGTCATCAAAATAATTAAAAATTCGGCTAGGGCTGTCCCAGTTTGGTCAATGTAGCGAATTGACATGGCAGCGGTCACTGCCGCTGAGAGGGCAATAATCCCCCGGAAAATCAGACTGAGGGCATCGCTATTAAACTCACCCAGAAAGGCGATCGGGTTGCCAACACTGCCCCACTGTTGGTAGAGGGGGATGAGGGAGAGCAATAGGCCCACAATGGTGACATAGGGCGTCCACCGCGCCGAGCTGATCCGTCCGACGATCAGATCCCCGACGAGGACAATCAGGAGGGTAAGGATGATAATGCCTTCCGGCAGAATGGTGCCAGCGTTGAGTTGGGCCGCGAGGGTCGCAAAGTCCATAGTGCTGATTGAGAATGGGTGACGCAAGGATCGAAAATTCAGCCACTAGGCATAGTAACTTAATTTTCTTTAATCATTCTATGGCCTTAACGCCGTTCTCCCACAGTCATTCTTAAATCTAGCGGCTGGCTTGCGATCGCGGTTAGCGTCCCATCGGGAGAGATGCCTATTACCGATGAGACGGCTCAATTCTGGTTGCTGGCCTGCGATCGCGATCGGGGCCAGGGGTGATAAGGGGTTTCCAGGGTAACCAGGATCGCCGGATTGGTATCTGGTCCTTGCCGAAGCCAGCGGGTATTGATCTGGATAGTAACCCCCGCTTCGGTTTCAATCTCATCCTCCAGGATCAGGTCATAGCCAGGGAAGAGGTCTTGACTCTCGAGCAGCGCGTAGACCAAGTGGAGGATCGGCTCTGGCAAAACCAGCGATCGTCCAGAGGAAGAACCGGCGCGGGGGGACAAGTTCTGGCAGATCTGTTGGGCGTAGCGATTGGTATGGACGATCCTGCCATCGGTTGACAGCAAAAGGATACCCGTTTGCAGACCCTCGGTGATACCTGCCAGCAGCGGCGATGGGCCAGGTAACTGAAGGGTGACAAGTCCAGTTGGCCCGATTTGGGGTAGGGCGGGCGATCGTGGGGACAAAGGTAGATAGCACATGATTAAGCTCAGGATAGATAAAAAGGCCCCAAGCAAGAATCCGGCAGATGACATTCCTAGGGGGTGGATGGCGTCGGATGCCTGCTGCGATGAGGTTGATTCTGATCTAACCCGATCGCGCCAACCAACGGTGTCTCCCCTATGCCACTACACCAACTGCCCGCCCGATTCCTCAAACCAGGTGCTCAATTTCTGTAACCAAGCGCGGCGGCAATCCAATCCCAGTTCGGTCACCGAGAGCATGTCGGGTTAATCCTGAAACCCCCGCGTCACCCCTGAACCAGGGGCCAGATCCGGAAAGCGTCACGGGTCGTCATATGGGTTATAGGGGAATATCCTTATCCCTGGCCGCCATCTCTGCCACCAACGGATCGAGGGGATCATCCCAATGTTGAGCCTTCACCCTGGTGTGAATTCAATACCGCCCAAACCCATTGAGAAAGGCATCTGAGCAAAACGCGGGATCTTCCGACAGGGCCATACCCGGTGTCTCACGGGAGGCCCCAAATCGAAATGCCAGGGTACTCAGCACATCCCGCCGGATCAGCATATAGCCACAGGTCCCGTGGTTGCACTCAATCACCTCTGGGTGGTCCGGCACCGATCGCCGGGGGCCAAAGACATAATGTACATGGCCGTGGGCACCCCGACCCGGCACTAAGCCCCCGCATACCGGATGCTCTAACGCCAGCAGCTTTTGCAAGCCATCGGGAGCCACAATGACATCCGCATCAATAAACAACAGATGGGTGGCATCTGTGCGCAGCATATAGGCACGGGCCATATTGCGGGCCATGACGATCCCGTCCAACCGCCGCTGATCTTGGTCATAGGTGGGCCGCTGCCGCCAGGTACTCTCCCAGGACCAAATGTCCACGTCCACGGGAATCGGAGTCCCCGCCCGCAGGAACTCGTGCAGGGGTTGGTAGGCGGCTTCAAATTTCTGCCCCCGGAGGTTGCTTTCGATATTGATATAAAGGCGATCGATCCCTTGAATTTGCAGCATTGCGGGAATGGCCACCAACTGCGATCGCGCCTTGCGATCGCACAACAACGTCGCGGCAATCACCTTTGTGGTCATGGGCCACCTCCCTCACCTTTAGGCGGCTGGTTCCAAGGAAGGGGCTGAACGCGCCTCCAGCCGCATTAACCAATGGGGGGCTGCTGGCACAAGATCAAATCCCAACTCCTCACTCAGGGCTTGCTGTAAATGATCAGAGGAGCGGTAGATAAACACATCACTATATCCCTCTGGAATCTTAGGCATATCCTCATTCTGGAGCAATTGCAGCGTCACCGTTGGCTGCAACAAGTGGCACAGGGGCAGGATCAGGGTGGGGGGTTCATTGCTAATCACCAGGGGACGGGCCGCCTGATTAATCACCTCAGCGACGCGGGGATTATGACGGCTCTTGGTTGGGCTTTTGTGCCACCAGACTGCCACATGGGCACTTACCAAACAGGAGAGAATGCCACTGAGGGTTACCAAGGCAACCACCTGTCGCCAGCGGTGAGCCGGGGCAAACCAACGGCGAAAGTCCGTAACCGGAAGTGCAATCGCTGTCGTCTGAGTCTGGTGGGCCTGGGAACTGGTTACCCAATGGGTGGACTGAGGATTGACGCCAGGATTCTTTAATGCAGGTTCATACAGGGTTGGCAGGGGTGTTGTTTGAGCAGAAGGACGGCCCATGACTTTCAGAGTGAGGAGGTAGGCGACTGCCAGTTGGATGGCGATATGGCAAGGAATGAGATAGCGGCTAATCGTCGATCGCCGTCCCCCCAGCAACAGATCCGGCAGGATCAACCCCAAACTGGTTGCCCCAATCTGGCAGAGCAGAAACAGCCCAATGCGCGGTAACGTTGTCTGCCAGAGGAAGTACAGCGCATAGCCCGCTAGGGCGAGGGTTAAATACAGCAGGGGATTGAATAAACTTGACCCCTGGTTCATATCAAAGAATAGACGATTCAGGTTAAGCAGCCAGTAGCCCATCAAATTGTCGCGATCGGCGGTGACCCATTCTGTCACCTCCTGCACCCGCTCCACCTGGGTCACCACAACCCACAACCACGGAGAGAAGAGCACCACAGCCACCAGGCTGGCAAGACTATAGGCCAAAACAGGGGATAGGCACGATCGCCATTGTGCCCAGGGTGTCTTACCCGTACCGGAAGTCTCAGGTCTGGGCTGGGGAGCGGAACGGCCTCGATTTAACTGCCAGTGCTGCCAAGCTCCCTCAATCGCGATCGCGACCATGTAGAGACCGTGTCCTAGGGCCACTAGCCCCGAAAAGAGATGGGTGTAGAAACTGAGGGTGAGGGTGAGGGTATATAGTCCCCACGCTGCGATGGACTTTACCCGCAGTGCCCGCAACAAAGCCGCACTGGCCAGGACAACGGTCAACGCCCACAAGCTGTACTGACGCGCCTCCTGGGCATAGAGCACCTGTAAGGGGGAAACGGCGACCAACGCCATCGCTCCCCAGCCCACCCAACTGGACTGGAAAAGTTCTAAGCAAAGCCAGTAGATCGCGGGTAACAGGCAGAGGCTAATGAAGGCCGCTAGGCTTCGGGTCGCCAGCACTGGATTGGACCCCCCTTGGGACCAGTAACGGGCTAGGAGGTAAAAGAGGGGAGAATGCTCTGGATGGCTGGCCAGTGCCGTCAGGGTATCGCTGAGGGGACGATCAGGATTGGGAATTTGGTAAGTCTGCACCATTCCCGCAACCGTCAAGGGCTGGCCATTAAAGGTTTCTGTCACCAGTTGCTCGGTCGTGTAACCGGAAATCCGCAACGAGGTCATGGTCTCATCGCTCCAGTAGACCTTGTAGCTCAGGTTATAGAAGCGAAAGAAAATGCCCAACACCAGGCAGGTTATCACCAAGATCCGCACCCACGGCCACACCGACGGGTGTGATCGGGGCAAGACCAGCGACTTGATCGCGGTTTTGTATAACATGAACAATCCCCAACACCACACGCCCCCATCATAAATTACTTACTTGTTTCCAAACAGGTGGCGTCTAACAAGATTAGGGAATCGGTGGTCAATACCTGACAGCGATCGATCTGGGTGGGTAACGCGAGAGGGTCGCCGCGCTCCAGCCGGTCCCGTGCTTGGGATGCTGCTGGTTTGAACTGCCGCAGCCAGTGATTGCGGGCAATATAGTCAGGGGTAAAGGCATTTTTGTCCAAGAGCCAGAAATCAATCCCATAGTGTTGGATAAAAGCCTGGATTTCCGGCAGGCTGGGGCTGTATTGGGCATTGATCAAATCCATCACCCGTTGGCGAAATTGGCGGTAGTAGCCCACATGGTAGGCGATGCCATATTCCCGCGCTGTGAGGACTGGACGCTGGGTGAAGACGGGCAGGTTATTCGCCTCTTCGCCGAGGGCGGCAGTGAGGGTTGCCGGGGGTTGTTGGGCGAGGAACTGATAGACACTGGTGGCGCGACCCACCATGTAGTTCGTCCAGGGAAACTGATTTAGGGTGCGGGGAAAAAAGATCACCAGCACGGCTAGGCTACTGGTAATGGCTAACACTAACCATCGCCGTAGTTGGAGAATTTCCTCCCGTTGATAGGAGAGTTTTAGGGAAAAGCGGGGGATATCTGGATAGGCGGGGGCACCGGCCCACCAATAGCGGGTCAGGGAGACATTCGCCCAACGCCACAGACTATCGATCACCAAGGTGAGAACCAGGGCTGCCGCGATCGCTAGCGTAATCCGCAAGGTATGTAGGGTATACCGACTCGGCAGGTAGAGTTTGAACAGCACCGCATGGGCCGCAAAGAACAGGCCCAATCCTACGACAACCATCTGTACCAGCACGATCGTTTTGCCGGTAATCTGCTTCGCTAGGGGAAAGGCGCGGGGCAATGCCAAGCACATTGGCAACAGGAAACCGCTGTAGGTTAGGGGAGGCACCAAGGCCGCTGCCAGCATCACCCCACTGCGGCTACCGTTAAACCAGAAAAACCAGGCATCGCTACTGAAGAAGGCGTTACGCCCCTTCCGCCAGAATTCCGGTAAGACTTCGGCCTCAGCCCGACTAATCATGGGGCCAAAAGGGGAATCGGTTAGTACTTGGGGTAACAGCAAGAGGACGATCGCCGCTAAGCCTAAACCGGTCAGAATTAGGTGGGACCGCAGCAGGGCGGGCGGCCAAGACTGCCAATCCCACAAACGGACCACCAGTAAGCCACCGGCCACCAACGCGTAGGAGGGATACACCAACCCCAAGAGGGCGATCGTGATCAGGCAGGGGAGCCACCGGTAGAGTTGCCCCGTGATCGGGTGTTTGCTGGTCTCTTGCGGGCAATGTCGAACGAGATAGTACAAAAATGCCAAAAAAATCGGGTATAGGAAGGCCCGACTGGTCGCTGAAATCAACCCATCCTGGCTCCACAGGTTTTGGTTCAGTAATACCGTTGCCAACCAGGCGGTGACGGGAATGGGTAAAAATTGCAGGGTTAGCAAATAGCAATAGAGCGTCGTCATTAGAGCTAGGCCTAGGGGCAGGCACTTGTTCAGCACCAACGGATCAACGCCGATCGTCGCCATTGCCTGGTAGACGGCGGTGTACCCAACGGGCGAAATCGACTGAAAGTAATCCGCGATTAAATCCTGGGGAAACCGATTAGGGTCCAGAAACCGCGCCATCCAAAATACATGCTGACGGGCATCATCCTGCACCACATAGTCGCTGCTAAAGGCTTGTTGCAAGGCCAGCAAGGCATAGGTCGCTGCAAACAGAAGACTAATGCCTAGCCACAGCCCCACTTGGCGGCGGGCTAGGTGAATCCCGATCGGTTTCGGTGTCAAGGGGATATCCGATTTGGGGGGATGGGCGATCGACATTTTGGGCTAATGATTAGGCAATCTGCATGTATCCATGGCCAGCGGTGTCCATAACTTGTCGGGTGCGATCTCTGTACCCAAGCTGTTCTCCTCGTCGCTCAGACAGCCAGTTCGGCAAGGTTCGTAGGGCTGTCTTGAGCCTGCAATGACTGAAGGCGTTACGACCACCCTTGCGAAACGGTGTGTTTACTTAGGGAATGACGGATCTCATCGGAACTTAGCCCCCGACCAACCACAAAATGCACATCCCCGTATGCTAACGTCCATTGGAGAAAAGTTTTCCAAGCATACCTGAAGAATTCGGGAAAGACAAAGCAATGACCAGAAATACCCTGTTACTCCTGCTGGCGTCAATTATCTGTGGGGTGGGTGGCCAATTTTTGCTCAAGGCGGGGGCCACGGCACTCGGCCCCGTTAGTTCCGAAAATGTGGGCCAAAAATTGATGCATATGACGCTGCAACCGTTCCTGTGGGCTGGCTTAGGACTCTATGGCATTGCCGCGATCGGCTACATCATGGTGCTGTCACGAGCCAAGCTCAGTGTGGCGGCTCCCGTAGTGTCTATGAGTTATGTGTTTACGGTCCTGGGGGGCAATCTCATTTTTGGGGAAGCTATTCCCCTGGTTCGGTGGCTAGGGGTTGCCTTCATTATTGCGGGCGTGATCATGGTGGTTTCGTCTTAAATTCCGCACCGGGGGGAACCCCCAGTCCCCTACAATAGGAAGATTTACTGAACCATTGATCCCACGCAAGCCTGCCCAGGAGGAACCATGTCCCAGCGCCCGATTATTCTTGGTATTGTTGGTGATAGTGCGGCTGGGAAAACCACCCTAACTCGCGGGATTGCCCAAATTCTTGGCGAAGATCAAGTCACGACAATTTGTACGGATGACTACCATCGCTACGATCGCAAACAACGCGCCGAACGACGGATTTCGGCCCTCCACCCCGACTGTAACTATCTCGATATTATCCAGCAACATCTTAGTCTACTGCGTACAGGCCAACCGATCCTCAAGCCAATCTATAATCACAGTAGCGGCACCTTTGATCCACCGGCATATATCAAGCCTAGCCGTTTTGTCATTGTGGAAGGGCTGTTGGGCTATGCCACCCGGAGTATGCGGGAGAGTTACGATGTTAAGGTGTACCTGGCTCCGCCAGAACCGCTGCGGGCGACGTGGAAGATCAAACGCGATACCCTGAAGCGTGGCTATACACGGGAGCAGGTGTTGGAACAATTACGCCAGCGCGAAGACGATTCGGAGCAGTTTATCCGTCCCCAACGCCAATGGGCTGATGTTGTCGTTACGTTCTATCCTCCCAGTGAAGAGTCCCAGGACGATCTGTTACTGAATGTGCGGTTAGTCCTGCGCCCCACGATCCCCCACCCTGACTTTAGTACTATTCTGAATCCCGAAGGCAGTCATTTGGGGTCGGCCATTCGCCTGGAACTCGATCGCGATATGGGGAAGCCTGTGGATGTGTTGGAAGTGGATGGCCACGCCACCCTGGACCAAGTGCGCGAGTTGGAGCATCTCCTGTGCAATGAGGTGCCCTATTTAGGCCAGTTTTGTTCCCTGGAGGGGAATGAGGCAATTGGCAAGGTGACGGGTACCACGGGCGAAACGCTGCAGAGCTATCCCCTCGCCCTCACCCAGTTATTGATTACCTACCACAGCCTCAAAGCTATGCACGTTCATTAATATCGCTAAGGGAACCTCGATTAACTGAGGTGGACGGCAGCGCTGCTCACCTCGCCCCCTAATGATTGCGTGGGCACAGTTGCGAAACTGGGTATTTTTGAGGGGTTCCTAAGCGGGTATTTTGCAATACGGAGAAGGGGAGAGAACTCAGGCAAATTGCCGTTGTCCCAGCCCCATCATGGCGATCGCAGGATCATTTAGGTTTCCGATGCTGAGGGGGCACTAAAGACGGGCGTCAAATAGGCAACCAGCGCACCGATCATAAACCCAATCACGTTGCGGAAGAGGGGAAGCCATTCCGATGTGCGGCTCACCACAGGACCCACCCCGAACGCCACAAACAGAATGCCCCACAGGGGGGAGAAAATTAAGGCCCATTGCCATGCGAACACTTGCCCCGGTTTACGCGGATGGGCGGCAAAACCAAAAATCACTCCCCCCACGACTGAAGTCACCAGGGTCAATACCCACTGCTCGCGGGGTAGACCAGGCACGACACGACAACCGCCCCGTTCTAGGCACCCTTTAATGGCATGGAGTGACTCCAGGATCGACTGATCTTCACCGTTTTCCCGGACAAAGTACTGATTACCATAGCGCGTTTGCAACTCAACCCAGAAGGTACGGGGCAAGTATTGGTACACGTCAAACCCGACATTAAAATTGAGCAGGTTACCCCCACGGGCATCGGCGACTAACAAAATGCTTTTATCATCCAGGCCCCAAAAATCCCGAATCGCTAGCCCTGGCGTGCGATCGTACTGGGTTAACACCCGCAACTTCCAACCCGTATCCACCTCAAAATGGTCTAACTCCTCAATCAACGCCTCTTCCTGCACACTGGTCAAGGTTTGGGCCAGATCAATGATCGGTGTTGGATGATCGGGTAGCAGATCCGGATTATCGTAGGCATAGGCCGGAGCCGCTAGGAACCACGTGGTAACAACGGCAGCGATCGCCAACAAAATCCGGGTCAAGTGTTGAGGAGAACGGTGTTGCATAGTGGAGTAGCCGCAATAAAACAACGATAGGCGTAGGCGTGAATTAGGGGAAGTCTGCTGCTAGCAAGACCGTACAAGCAGCGCAATCATTTTTTACGAAATCCTAATTTTCTTTACAATAGTTCACCTTAACCTTAAGATATCACGAACCTTTGGCATGGGAGCAGTGTCGCAAGCTGGGTTATGCAGGTTTTACAGAAATCCCTGAAAGCTTCCCTGCGTTGGGCCATCCTGGGGGGAACGCTCTTCTTCCTGGGAGCCACGCTGAAAAAACACTGGCAGGAGGTTGTCGCCATTCGTCTAGATGCGGCAGCCCTGGCTATTTTGGTAATTGCCCTCGGGGTAACCCTGTTATCCCATATTTGGGCCGCCTGGGTATGGACGTGGTTACTGAAACTCCTCCGGGCCGATTCTCCTGAGAGCGAGGGCAGCTTGCAGCCTACCTGGCTGATTCAGGTGTATCTGCGCACCAATCTGGCGAAATATCTACCGGGAAATGTTTGGCACTTTTATGGTCGCATTCGGGCCGTTATGGCCGCGGGGGTGGGCACAGGTATTGCCCTTCTGAGCGTGGTGATGGAACCCCTGCTGATGGCAGCGGCGGCCCTGCTGATTGCCCTCTTGGGACGGCAGCAGGGGCATTGGGGCTGGCAACTTCTGAGCTTGATCGGGGTGCTGCTGATTATCCATCCCCGTTGTTTGAACCCGGTCTTACGGCGGGCTACCCAATTGAAAGCCAAAGCCTTGGGGAATTCAACGCTCCAGGCCAGCCATCTTGTGATTCACCGCTATCCCCTGGGGCCCTTGTTCGGCGAATTGGGCTTTCTGGGTTTGCGGGGGCTAGGGTTTTGTCTGACGCTGGTGGCCCTCGCCCCGATCGCTCTGGATCAGCTGCCGGGGATTATCAGTGCCTTTAGCTTTGCCTGGTTGTTAGGCTTAATCGTACCCGGTGCCCCTGGTGGATTAGGAATCTTTGAGGCCACCGCGATCGCCCTGTTGGGGCAACAATTTTCGGCAGGTATCCTGCTCAGTACCGTTGCCCTCTATCGCCTCATTAGTATATTGGCCGAAACCTTGGGGGCCGGTTTGGTTTGGCTAGATAGTACAGGGGTCTTGTTACCCCCAGGTATGACCCAAGCGAAACGCGAGGGATGAGGGCTGCGATACCGTGGATAGTGCGACTGTGCTTCTGCCTATAATCGAAACTATCCAGCCCCACGAGGCCGCCGCCATGATTGCGCCCCGTCTGCCCTATCTGCTAACGGACTTACCCTCAACCGAAGAGTTACCCAGCTCCGACGATACGCCCGTGGATAATGAAGATCAGAATTTACTCCCGAACCTATTGCTGTGGGTGTTAACGCACCTGTGGGCCGATCGCTTCGATTGGTACTTTGGGGTTGATATGGCGGTCTACCACACCACGGGCGATGATCCACGGGTACCAGTCGTGCCGGATGCATTCCTGAGTTTGGGGGTCGAGCGGCGTAAGGGAGGGCGATCGCGGCGCAGCTATGCTACCTGGGAGGAAAACTGGGTCGTCCCCACGTTAGTTCTGGAGATGGTCTCCCACAAACCGGGGGGCGAATACGGCGAAAAAATGGCGATTTACGCCAATTTGGGGGTGTTATATTACGTCATTTACAATCCGGAATTCTGGCGACGCGATCGTCACCAGCCCCTAGAGGCATACCAGTTAAGTGAGGGGCAATACCAACTTCAGTTCAGTACCGATCAGACCAACACCCCTTATTGGTTGGCAACCGTGGGGTTGGGGATCGGGTTCTGTCGGCAATCCCTAGGCGGTATTGAGCAAGAGATCCTGGCCTGGTACGACGTCCAGGGGCAGGCATACCCCCTGCCGGGTGAGGCGGAGCGGCAACGGGCGGAGCAGGAATATCAACGGGCGGAGCAGGAATATCAACGGGCCGAATTCGAACGGCAACGGGCCGCCCAATTGGCTGGTTATTTACGATCGCTCGGCATCGATCCTGACCATCTTCCCAGCGCGTGAGTGGATCAGGTGTTTGCCTAGCCATCAGAGAACCGTAACATGCCCACGATCGCTGACTTGGCCTGGGCAGGAGACCGCTTGTCACTCAGGCAGGGTCAGGGGGACAGGGCACACCGACTGCCCTCGATCGCGATCGCTAGGGGTGCGGGAATCGGTCCTATCTGGCTAACGGCTGAGTCGCTGTCGCAGGCATACCCGCTCAAGACGGTTAAGGATGCGAGTCACTAGCTCCGGTCCCAGCACTGGTTTACCCACAAAATCATCGGCCCCTGCCGCAAACACCTGCTGGATGGTGGTGCTATCCGTATGGGAAGTCAGGACCAGGATCGGCAGATCGCCCCAGTGGGGGTCCTGCCGTACCACCTGACACAGATCAATCCCACTAAACGCCGGCATCTCCAGATCCAAAATTAATAAATCCGGCACCAGTTGGGTTAAAACTTGCCAAAATTGGCGTGGTTCCATGAGGGGGGTCAGACGTAGCCCCCAAGGTTTGAGTAGGCTGTCCAGACTGGCAAGAAGGACTGGATCATCGTCAACCGCCATGATCTTGGCCTCAATGGGCTGTTTCTGTTGTAGAACTTCCAGGAGGACCTGTAGAACAGCTTCGATCGTGGTGGGTCGTGGCAAAAAACGGCAACCCCCAAGGCGAGCAACGGTGACCCGATCTTCTAAACTATCCTGATGACTCAGCACAACTACGGGTAGCGGTGGGGCTTGCTTGACTAACGCTTGCAGGAGCGGTTGACTCACGCTCAAATCTGCTCCCGACTCGGCCAGGAGAGTAAAGTCTAAGAGCACCACATCCGGCAGCGTTTGGGCAAGGGCTTGCTGAAGGCCGGTGAGGTTATCCGCGATCGTGACCCTGAGCTGCCAATCGGGGGCGATCGTCTGCATGGCCGTCAAAAAGGTGGGATCGCGATCGATGACCAAAATACGTTTTCCTGTGGCTAGAGCTGTCGGCAACAGGGTGGGCGCAGCTAGGGGAGGCGGTTCGGCTAAGGTTTGCTGTAATGCCGAGAGTAGATCAGTAATCCGCTGTTGTTGGGTGGTGTCTAAATTCTTGCTCTGGCATAGGATCTGTTCGATTTCTTTGGCTAGGCTGGACCCCCTGCTATAGCCAAAGGTGCCTAAGGTTCCAGCTAGTTTATGCACTGCCTGCCTAACCTGTTGCCAAAGCGGGGCATCCGGAGCATAGGTGCCTAATTGGGACTGAAGGGTTACCAACCACTCAATCTGCTGCCTAAAGTGGGGTTGAAAACGGGTGACTAGGTGGGCCAAGCTGGGTATTGCCAGCGGCGGATGGGGATTGGTGACGGGGGTCGATCGCGATCGGGGAGTCTCGATTGTTACGCTAGGGGCTGAAGACAGCGGGGCAGTCTCGCTCGCCTTTGGTGTTGGGGGGGGTGTTTTGAGGCGATAGCCCATCCCATAAATCGTTTCAATAACCTCATGGGTTAGCCCTGCGGCCTTGAGCTTTTGCCGTAAATCCTTAACGTGCATCGTGACGGCTGACTCCGACGGGGGATTTTCATCGGGCCACAGTTGGTCAAGGATGGCGCTGCGACTAAAAATCCGTTGGGGATGGCGTAAGAACAGTTCTAGGAGGGCAAACTCCTTGGGAGTCAGGGCTAGGGGGGACTCGGCATAGGTAACCTCACCCCGGAGAGGATGCATAACTAGGTACTCCCACGAGAGGGAGGGGGTGGATACCGTCTGGCTCCGCCGAATTAATGCACGAATGCGGGCCAGTAATTCTAGGGCATTAAAGGGCTTACACACATAATCGTCAGCACCCGCATCTAGCCCCTGGGCCTTATCCACTTCCGAGTCTCTAGCCGTTAACACCAAAATGGGGGTCAATAGCCCCTGCTGCCGCAGTTTCCGACACACACTCAGGCCATCTAGCAGGGGAACCGACAGATCCAATACAATCAGATCGTAGGTAAAGGCTTGGGCCAGATTTAACCCCATCTTGCCATCAGTGGCATGTTCCACCACATAGTGATGAGCCGTCAGCATCTCTGACAATACGGCGGCAATCAGCTCATCATCTTCAACCACTAAAATCTTCATCGGGTGCGTAAAAGTCCACTTTCACCCTAGGAGTAGCCCTATTATATCCTGAGGATTTAATTTTCGTCTTGCCCCAGCCTATCGACTAAACTATTCCCCCGGTAATTCATCTTAACAATTGGCCGTACATTCTGATCGCAGGCACGTGTCATTAAAAACATCGTTACCTGAGCGCTTTCGGTGATACGATTGCAGATACTTGTCTGCTCGGACCCTTCACCTCTACATTAACAACTGCCAACAGTCTATAGTAATGAGCAGCGGCGTTGTAGTGCCTGTTGCAAAAGGCGTTTATATTGTTTGTTATTGATCACATACGCGCCAAAACGCTCCAAGTGGGGATTATTGATTTGGGCATCAAAGAGAAGAAATCGCCGATCGCGCAACTGTTCAACAAGCTTTACCATTGCTACCTTTGAGGCTTCTGGTACCTGGTAGAACATCGACTCTCCCATAAATGCACCGCCAATTACAATCCCAAGAATACCACCCGCTAATTGGTTACCCTGCCAGGTCTCAAAACTATAGGCCCAACCAGTCTTATAGAGTTCCCAGTAGATCTCTTTTAGAGTTTTGGAAATCCAGGTACTTTCACGATTAGCACACCCTTCTACGACGGCCAAAAAATCTCGGTTAACAGCCGTTGTAAAACGATTTTGGTTCAATACACGACGCAGGGATTTGGGATAGGAGAAGCGATCGTCAAGGGGAATTAATGCACGTTGCCGACTTGTATACCAACCAAGCGTCTCCTCCCCATCGTTTGCCATTAAAAAATAGCCCTGCGCATATCCCCGGACGATGGTGGCAATATCGAATCTCGTATCAGAACTAGAGCTAAGCAAGTGGCGAATACTCGTAAAAACGCTACATCAAATGTAACAATGATATTCGCCAGCGATCTTAAATTTTCGTATACTGCATTGGTGGTCATGATCACCTAGGGTAAGGCAGCGCTAGGCGCAGTTCCCCCATAGGCAACCCAATCTCTCAGATCCCCATCTCTCACGAGATTCAATCTAATCCGTACCGTAGCCCCCTTTCGCCCGCTTCTCCTCCAGCCCAATATGGGACTGACCACCCGATCTGATCCAATGCAGAAGTGTTGAATCTTAAGATTTTATTTTCTAAAAATAGACACACTAATCC
>JBBILC010000080.1:4050-24656 GCA_037445115.1 Coleofasciculaceae cyanobacterium bin_20 | reverse complement strand
AGGATCATCAATTAGGCAGGATCATCAATTAGGCAGGCGAGACGCCTACCCCACAAGAGAACGGTCAAATTATGCCTCGAAGCCAAAGCAAATCGTACCCGACCTCGCGTTATCTCATGTTGTTGCCTTCTGACGTGTCTTCTTGCTTTTACTTGTTTTGGTGGTCGTGCTTTTCTTCGTTTTTGCGCCCTTAGCAGTCGTCGCCTGACCACTGGCCGCCTTAGTCGTCCGGCTAGTTTTCTTTTTGCTACCCTGCTTCGCCGCCAGTAAAGCTAATGCCTGCTCCAAGGACAAACCTTCGACCGTCTCCCCCTCTGGAATACCGGCGTTGGTCTTGCCATGTTTGACATAGGGACCATAGGGACCGTCGTAGATATTGACGGGTTCGCCATCTTCGGGGTGGGCACCCAGTTCCCGTAGGGCCTGTTTGCTGGTTGCTGCCCGCCGTCCCCGTTGGCTCTTGGGTTCCGCCAACAATTCCAGGGCACGCTCCAGGGTAATTGTCAGGACATTATCCCCTGCTTTGAGCGATCGATAGTCCTTACCGACCTTCCCCTGATCATGCACCACATAGGGACCAAAGCGCCCTAGGCTTGCCTGCACCTTGGCTCCCGTGTCAGGATGGACACCCAGCCAGCGCGGTAGGGATAAGAGGCCGATCGCCTCTTCTAGGGTAATACTCTCTAGGGTCATCCCCTTGGGCAACGAGGCTCGCTTGGGTTTGGGGTTAGCGTCGGTGGCATCCCCCAATTGGACATAGGGACCATAGGTCCCCACGAGCAGATAAATCGGCTCGCCCGTTTCCGGATGTACCCCCAGTTTGTCAGGGCCTTCCGTCTTTTGACGCAGCAATAGTTGGACCTGCTCCTGATTCAGGTCCGCTGGCATCACATCCTTGGGAATCGAGGCCTTCACCACCTCGCTGCCTTCCTCCACCTCCAGGTAGGGGCCAAAACGACCAATCCGGACCCGCGCTGCTAAATCCTGGAGCGTCACTGTGCGGGCTTCGCTGGGGTCAATCTGGTTTTCCCGCTCCCGCACCTGGGTTTCTAAGCCCGATTCCCCCAGGTAAAATTCCTGGAGATAGGGCAACCAGTGGACATCCCCGGTGGAAATTTCATCCAGGGTTTGCTCCATCCGCGCCGTGAAGCCGGGATCAACCAGGTCCGGAAAATGTTTTTCCAGCAGCGCCGTCACCGCAAAGGCCGTGAAGGTGGGCACCAGCGTGTTATTCACCATCTGGGCATAGCCGCGATCGATGATGGTGCCAATAATCGTGGCGTAGGTACTGGGACGACCAATGCCCTCCTGTTCAAGAGTTTTCACCAGCAGCGCTTCCGTATAACGGGCGGGGGGTTGGGTTTGGTGCCCGATCGCCGCCAATTCCTGACACGTGGGTTGATCCCCTTGGTGGAGGGGGGGCAGGATCACCTCCTGGTTTTCCAATGCCGCCTCTGGATCATCGGACCCTTCCACATAGGCCCGGAAAAAGCCGGGAAAATCAATCCGCTTGCCCGTCGCTCGGAACCCGGCATCCCCCACCTGCAACTGCACCGTGACATGGGTTTGCCGTGCCTCTGCCATCTGGGTAGCCACCGTACGCTTCCAGATCAGGTCATACAGATCAAACTCACGGCCCGTGAGACCGGTCTCCTGGGGTGTGCGAAAGGTATGGCCCGATGGCCGGATCGCTTCGTGGGCCTCCTGGGCATTTTTGCTCTTGGTGTTAAAGTGGCGCGGTTTCGGACTCAGGTACTCTGCCCCATACATGTGCTCGACACAGGACCGAGCCGCCGCGATCGCCTGGTTAGACAAGTGAACCGAATCCGTCCGCATGTAGGTGATATAGCCCTGTTCATAGAGGCTTTGGGCAATGCGCATTGTATCGCGGGCCGAGAGGCGCAGCTTACGGTTGGCCTCCTGTTGCAGGGTCGAAGTGGTAAACGGAGCCGATGGTTTCCGTATCGATGGGCGCTCCTCTAGGGCCGTCACCTGCCAGGGTAAATCCCGCAGGCGATCACGCAGGGTTTTGGCCGCCGCTTCGTCCAACAGCACCACATCGCGACCAGCGGCAATCTGGCCCGTGTGTTCATCAAAATCACTCCCGGTGGCGAGTTTGCGGCCCCCTAGGGTGATCATCCGGGCTTCAAAGGGAACCAGACCGGAATCTGTTGCCGCCGCTAGGGTCGCCTTGAGATCCCAATAACTCCCTTGCCGGAAGGCCCGCCGCTGCCGCTCCCGTTGGACCAGCAGGCGCACCGATACTGACTGGACCCGCCCCGCCGATAGGCCAAAGGCAATCTTTTTCCAGAGGAGGGGGGAGAGAGTATAGCCCACGAGGCGATCGAGAATCCGTCGGGTTTCCTGGGCATGGACCAGTTGATCATCGATCGCACGGCAGTTGTGGAGCGCCTGGTCGATCGCCTCCTCCGTAATCTCGTGGAAGACCATGCGGCGGACCGGAATTTTGGGGTTCAACACCTGCAATAGGTGCCAGCTAATACTTTCCCCCTCCCGGTCTTCATCCGTGGCCAGGAGCAGTTCATCCGCTTCCTTCAGAGCATCCTTGAGGGTTTTGACCACCTTTTGCTTGTCCTTCGGCACCACATAGAGGGGGTCAAAATCAGCCTCGACATTCACTCCTAGCTGTGCCCATTTCTCGCCCTTGAAGTTGGCGGGCACTTCACTTGCTGACTGGGGCAGGTCACGCACATGGCCCATCGACGCCTCTACCCGGTAGCCCTGGGGCAGAAAATTGCGAATGGTACGAGCTTTGGTTGGCGATTCAACGATAACGAGCGTGGACATGGGACTTCAGGGGAGGAACGGCAAGGAGGGCAGCAGTCAGAATTGGGCAGTCAGAATTGGGCAGTCGGAATTGGGCAGTCAGAATTGGGTGGGAAGTTAGCTTGGGTGCTAGAGCCAGCGTTAGCAAAATTTCCGCAATTGTCAAGGGGGCGGTGAGTGATGGGGGCGTCAATGGGGGATTGAGTGGCGGATCTACCAGGGGGCAGATGACAAGGCTAGGGAGCCGCCGCGTACAGTAGGAGAATGAATGAGTGTAGGGGCATCGACCGATCAGGCGTGGGTAGATCAGGCATGGGTAGATCAGGCATGGGTAGAAAGGACTGATTTCTTCGACTATACGCACTTTGTCAGGATTGGTGTCGAGACTGGCGTCAAGCTGAGGGTTACCAGTGGTCCAAGTTTGGCTAAATCCGGATAGCTGTACTCGCCCCAGAAAGACATCATAGAACGCCACTACCCTTGATCTCCTTTTATAACGGATTCACGTCTCAATTCAGTTCAATTCCAGTGTGTAAAGTTCTCTAAAGCGCCCCTGGTATGAGTTACTGTCTCAATCCCGATTGTCGGCAACCGCAAAATCCTAAGGCGGTTCGGTTTTGCCAGACTTGTGGTGCTAAACTTTTGTTGCGCGATCGCTACCGCGCGGTGCGGCAGTTGGGGGAAGGGGGCTTTGGTCGGACGTTTTTGGCGATCGATGAGGATCGTTTCCAGTCTGCCTGTGTGATTAAGCAGTTTTCACCCGCCCCGGAGATTCAGCACAACCCCAAGCTAATGGAAACGGCGGTGCGTCTGTTCAACGAGGAGGCCCAACGCCTGCACCAGTTAGAGGAATCGCCCCAAATTCCCCGGTTATTAGCCCATTTCGATCAAACCCTAACCCAGGCAACCCTGCCGCGTCCCCCGGCCCCGGCCCAGTTCCCCACCCAGACCCGGATAGACCATGCCCTCTACCTTGTCCAGGAATATATTGAGGGCCAAAACCTCCAGGCTGAATTGGAGCAAGCGGGCCTCTTCTCCGAGGTCAAAATCCAGGATCTGCTGGCGGATCTGCTGCCCCTGCTGCACTTTATCCATCAGCATCGAGTTGTCCACCGGGATATCAAGCCGGAGAATATCGTTCGGCGCACCATCTCTGGCCAGTTTGGTCCCCAGCGCACGGGGGCCAAGGCGGGGCAATTGGTCCTGCTCGACTTTGGGGCTTCCCGACAGTTAACCAACAGTCGCCGCCCCGGTACGGTGGTGGGCAGTCTGGGATATGCTGCGCCCGAACAACTCAATGGGGGGCAAGTTGGGTTCGCGACGGATCTCTATGGTTTGGGAGCCACTTGCCTCTATCTGTTAACGGGCCGATCCCCCCTGGAACTCTACGACCTCATCGGCGATCGCTGGTGTTGGCAGACGGCCCTCCCCAAACCCCTGCGTCCGGAATTGGTCCAGATCCTCGATCGCCTGTTGGCCCGCTCACCGAAGGCGCGCTATGCCAGTGCCAGTGAGGTCCTCCGAGATCTCAAGGCGATGCCAACCGCCAATCGCAAGCGTTCTCGGCGTTCGCGTAGCCTTCCCTCTGGGGGGGCATCCCCCCAGTCTCCCGCTAGCCCCCCCCTCTCTTCTTCCCCGGTCAAAGCCGCCCGCCCCCCATTGCCCCACTTCCCTAGCCAGCCGTCGCCTACCCCAGGAGCAAGCCCGCGCAGTTCGCAGGCAACCCGATCGTCGGTCACCGCCACGGTAACGGCCCCAGCGGCAACGCACCTGATCCCCCCAGCATTACCTCCCCGGCTCCAGCCGGTCCAGGTTGAGGGGGTTACCCTGCGGCGCAAACGGGTGCTCTGGCACCGGACGATCGCGTCGGTGTATCACCGCCACCAGGCTCAAGTCTTTGAAGAATCCCTGGGTAACCAACAGCACCTGACAATGGTGATGATCCCGGACGGCATTTTCCTGATGGGCGCTACCCCAGAGGAAACGGGGAGCCGCACAACGGCTCTGCCCCAACATCTGGTCACTGTTGCGGCCTTTGCCATGAGCCAGACCCCCATTACCCAGGCCCAATGGCAGGCCGTGATGGGTATTAACCCGGCCTATTTCCAGGGGGATCACCGCCCGGTAGAAACGGTGTCCTGGAGTGAAGCAACGGAATTTTGTCGCCGTTTGCAAAGCCTTACGGGTCGTTACTATCGCTTACCGAGCGAAGCCGAGTGGGAGTATGCCTGTCGGGCAGGAACAACCACGCCCTTCCACTTTGGTGAGATGATGACGGCGGCGGTGGCCAACTATGATGCCAGCTATGCCTTTGCCGCCTGTCCAACGGGTAAATATCGCCAACAAACCACGTCCGTGGGCAGCTTCCGCCTTGCCAATGCCTTTGGTCTTTACGATATGCATGGCAATGTTTGGGAGTGGTGTGCCGATCCCTGGCATGATAACTATGCCCACGCTCCCACCTATGCCAGCATTTGGGAGTCCGAGGGTGATCCGGCCTATCGGGTGTTGCGGGGCGGCTCCTGGTTTAGCTACGCGGGCCTCTGCCGATCGTGGGTGCGGGATGGTCTTTCCCCCCTTGATCGCCGCAACGATATTGGTTTCCGGGTGGTTTGCACCTTGTAACGATCGGGGCCGATCACCCCCGTGGACGATCGGCCCGTTGCCCTGCTCAAAGCCGGTTTTTGCGACCGAGGAGCCAATAGGTTGGCATCATGCCCTTCCCCTTGACGTGGATATTGCCGCGTTGCTTGAAGTTGTAGTGGGAGGCGAGGGCCTGGTAGACAATCTCCGTGACTTGAATGGCCCCCGCTTTGCCCTGGGATTCCATGCGACTGGCAATATTAACCGTATCGCCCCACAGGTCATAGCTAAACTTCCGGGTTCCAATAACCCCCGCCACAACGGGTCCCGTATGGATACCAATTCTCAAGGTGATCGGTTGGTTATTCTGGGTTCGGAATTGTTCAATGGCGGCCAGCATATCTAACGCTAAGTTGGCCGTAGCATCTATATGATCGGCCTGGGGTTTGGGTAAACCACCCACTACCATGTAGGCATCCCCGATCGTTTTAATTTTCTCTAAACGGTAGCGATCGACCAACCGATCGAACATTGAAAAAATTGTATTCAGCAGGTTAACAATTTCCTCTGGTGCAGTGGCGGCTGACAGGACCGTAAAATCAACAATATCGGCGAAAAGGACCGTCGCGGTAGGAAATGAGTCGGCGATGGTTGTTTGGGCCTGCTTCAACCGCATTGCGATCGACGGTGGCAAAATATTGAGCAACAAGCGTTCGGCTAACTGGCGTTGTTCCCGTAACTCAAGCTCCATCTGGCGGCGGTTAGTAATATCTTGAACGCTCCCTTCATAGTAGAGGACCTGCCCCGCCGCCGCCCGCACCGTGCGAATATTTTCTGAGATCCAGATCAGGGAACCATCGGCGCGATAGACCTGGGACTCAAACTCAGACACCGTTTCAAACTGACGCAGGTAGACCAGCAGCTCATCCCGCCGTTTGGGTTGGGCATACAGGCTGCCCACATCTTCCACACGGGCCATCAACGCGGTGGCTGACTCATACCCCAAAATCGTGGCCAATGCCGGGTTCGCACTGAGGTACTGCCCTGCTTCGGTTACCTGAAAAATCCCCTCCGCTGCATTCTCAAAGATACTACGATACTTCTCCTCTGCCTGACGCAGTTGGGCCGTTTGTGCCATCACCTGCTGTTCCAGTTGCTGGGATTGTTCGCGTAGAGCCTCCTCCGACTGGCGCATCGCCACGACGGCTTGCGTATAAAACTCATACTCCAACATATCCCCATGTGCCGCCGTTGCCTCCAGAATCAGTTCTAGGTCTGCCTTGTCCCGCAGCACTGTCTCCAGGATCTGCTGAAGCGCTGCCTGGGCCAGTTGACGTTCCCGAACCTCTGCCTGCAACTGTTGATTGGCCGTATGCAGTTGGGCCTCGATCAGATCACCATGTTCTGTGGTGGTCAGGAGGGCGATTTGTAGATCCTGGTTTTCCTGGCGCAACCGTTCGACCTCGGCCTGCAATTGCGCCATTTGGTAACGCAGCGATCGTGTAGCGTCTCCACTGGAGAATCGCGCAGTGGGGTTACGGGTGGCATCGCAATCATCCTGAGACATCAGCCCCTTAGGTAAAATCTAGCTGGAGAGAGGGCATCAACCGTTGCAGATTTTTCAGCGACTTGGCCTGCCAGAGAACCTGGTCCGAACCCTGGAAGACAAGGGCCGCATCCCCCTTTTGACGGACCTTCACCACAAACATCGATAACATACTGATGCCGGAGCTATTGAGAAACTCCAACTCCCGCAGGTTGACGGTTAATGCCGGGGATTGGGCCAGCACATCCAAGAGGAGATCCATAATCGGTCGATACTCCTCCATTCCCTCCAAACGCAGGAATCCCCGGAAAAAGACAGTCGCAGTTTCCGGCTCATACCGCACGACATAATCGTCAGTTTTAATTTCCACAGGTATTCACTCCTGACTGCATCACTGAACATCAATGTTTTTCATCGAACCCTGCAATGGGTGGAGACCCGCTTGAGGTAGCTCTAGGGACACCGGGGTAAGGGGGCACCGACCCTAGTCACCCTAGTCAGCAATGGTCAAGCAGGCCATTACGGTGATTTTCACAATCTCAGGACGATCGTCAATGGCTTTAAACTGCCAGCCCATCTTCGCCCCATAGTCGTTCATAATCGTCAGCAGCCCCATGTGAGACATCCCCCCACCCATTGCTGTTTTCTCCAATTGTTGGATGTAAAATTCACCTAAATCAGCCGCCAACAAGGTTTGGATAAAGGTTTGGTAGGTGCTAGACCAAGCGGGGGTGCTGTAGTTCGTAACTTCAAAAATAATTTCCTGTTCATAAAGATGTAGGGTAATGCTGATCGGCAGGCCACTACTCTCATCGCTGTATTTAACAGCATTTTCAATTAACTCATTAGCAATATAGCTAACGGCAGCTTTGACCGTATCACGGCGATTGATTTTACTGTCAGGGATCTCGTCGCCGGGGAAAAAAGCGGCAAAGTAGTCGCCTAAAAAATCGGCGGAAAGACCATAGTTACCCCAGCGTCGGCGACGGGGAGCGGAGGTTGGTGAAAAGTTAAGGGTTAAATATTCATCACTAGCGGGAATCGTGTCTAGGGATAGACCAAAGGTTTGCGAGGAGGGGGGAGCAACCATAGGGTAATCACAAAAAGTTGGATGGCGATGACAGCGCAATCAAAAGATCTCATCAGCCCTTAATCTTATCAGATACCCTTCCGCTATCCTGAAATATTGGCTGCGATCGCTAATCGTAAAAGTGCATTCACGATCGCGGCTGCAACGGCTGATCCCCCCTTGCGGCCTTCAACCCAAATTTTAGGCACGGGGGTTGCCCGCAGGGCGGCTTTTGACTCCAGCACGGCCACAAAACCAACCGGTACTCCAATGATGAGGGCGGGGGACTGTGTTGTCTCGTTAACTTGCTGGCACAGGGTTAGCAGGGCGGTTGGTGCATTGCCAATGACATAGATCGCCTGGGGATGCTGGTGCCAACAGTGTAAGAGACCCGTTTCCGTGCGGGTGCGATCGGGCGCGGCAGTCGTCACCTGTTCGACGGCACAGATGAGGGGGTTACCAAGGGTGCGGGCTACCATGCCTTGGACGCCCTGCTTAACCATACCGACATCGACAATAATGGGCACACCCGATCGCAGGGCCGTGATTCCCTGGGCGATCGCATCCGGACTGAAGCGAATCAGGTCCTTAAATTCAAAATCAGCGGTACTGTGGATGATCCGTTGCACGATCGCGTATTCGGCAGGGGAGAAGGAATGGGCACCGATTTCCTGGTCAATTTGGGCAAAACTGGCCGCGACGATCGGGTGCAGATCTGCTGGAGATAGGTTAGGCGATACGGAATTCGACATAGGGCTGGCAGGGGGCTGAGTGGTTGTATTGAGTGGCTGGCAAGATGTCCCCCCACAACTTTAGTCTCTCTAGTACAGTCAGCGGGACTCATCCGTTTCTCCTAACTGAGCCGGTCGAGAACACTCATCTTGCATTTTGGCCTGGAGGTCTTTGAGGGTATCGGTGTTGGATCGCAATTCCATCGCAAAGCCTGGACACAACGGAATGAAGCCCTCTGGCTGCTCTGGGGTAAGGGCCTCCCAACGCGATTGGCTGACCCAAGCTGCATCCGGCGATCGGTTTGCGCCATTAGGCAACTCGAACCCCGTGGAGGAGTCAAACGCTTTGCCAAGGGTATCGTTGCCTTCAAACCAATTTCCCATTTGGGTACTCATGCTGAGATGACGATGACCCGTGTTACCGCCAGTCGGTGGGTTCACAATCAGTTCTCCAGTTGCTGTGCGTTCTAGGCAAAGCTCACGGTTCGCAGCCGCGAGGGCAGCAAACTGCTCCAGTGTGACTCGCAGCGCTAGATGATTGGGGAGTTGGAGCCATAACGGTTTTGCATGGGTTCGTACCATTATTCACCTCATGCCACGGGATAACTTCCCCATTCTAAAAACCTTGCCCCCGCTCCCCCTCCCCCTCCCCTGCTCCCTTTACCAGGAAATGCTATCCATCAGCTAACCGCACGATCGTGCCCCCAAAAACTGCTCAGTCCTAACCCGATCGCGGGTGGAATCCCCTAAGCTATATTCCTAAGTCATGCTAAACACAGGCGTGATCAGTCAAGCTGACCGGATGGGTTCCTCGTCGTTGCCAAATGCCCGCAAGGCATAAGGACTTAGCATTCCGATCCGAACCCCATCCCTGCTAGTTTGTACGGGCCAGTTTTTACGGATAGGTGTACTTGCAAGCGGAGGTTTGCGGTGTCAGAACCAGAATATCCCCCTTCCTCGCCAACGCCCTCTTCGGCAGCGATCGTGCCGCCACTGGCGATCCCACTGACGCCTGCCCAGTTAACTGGTAGTCCTGTTGCCGCCGAGGATAGTCCTGCCGATCGCCGGATTGCCACCCTGGAATTGGCGCTGGATGAAGCGCTAACCGTCCTGCAAGAATTACGCAGCCAACTCAAGGACCAGCAGATGTTGGAGGGCCAACTGGCGCGGCTGGAAGACTTCTCCAATATGCAGCACCAAGCGATTGGCGAACTGAAGCAACAACTGACCCAAATTCTCACCCTAGGCTTGAGTAGCGAGGGGCTATTGCGGCAGGCCCAAGTCAGCACCCTTGAAGTAGACCGTCCAGCCGTCTTTCCTCGGCCCAGCGAGGGAGCGCTGCCCCGTTCAACGGCAACACCAGCGGTGACAGCGGCTTGGGAGGCGGCTGAGTCGGCCACCACGATCGCTATACTTCAGCAAGCCCTAGCGACGGCCCATCAGCAAATCCATGCCCTGGAAACTGAAATTACCCGCCAGACGATCGTGCAAGCCACCCTACAGCAAGCGTGTCAGGAATTAGAGCAAGAGCGGGATCAACAAGCCAAGCGCCTGCAATCTCTAGAGCAACAACATACAGAAATGCAGGAGCAAATCCTCAAGCAAGTGCGACAAGCCCAGGAGCATGAGGCTGCGATTCAGCATTGGCAAACCCGCTGCCTGGAAGGACAACAACAGGCGATGGCCATTGAGTCATTGTTACAACATCTGGCCAGCCAATTAGTCACTGGGCCGCCAGCCCCGGCGGCGCTCACGGCAACGTTCACCGAGGTACAAGCTGGCCTTGCCGAACTTCTGGCCCTGCTTGCCCCCTCGACAATGGCCTCGCTGGAAAATTTGGAAACTCGGCGGATGGGGCTGCCACCCCCAAATCCCAAACCCTTGCAGGTGGATTTACCCAGCTTCCTTAGCCGTCGCCCTTCCTAACGGGTGGGGCCTAATGGGTGGGGATGGGCTGTCGTCAATTTTAGAGTCACCCATAGGCTCTAAGACCCTTCGCCAGTGCTCTCCCTTTGCCAGGGTTTCAGGGGAAGCGGGACGCTCCGTTCGGGCTGAGCTGGTCGAAGCCCTTATCCTTAAGGGTGACCATGCCTTAGTCGTCAAAGGGCTTCCCCAAAATAACCGGGGATAGAATTGCAACTAGGTGATGCACTGACGATCGCCAAAGCAGGGTAGGATAGCCATCTTGCCTGTTTGACGATCGGCAGCCCCCGCGATCGCGATCGCCCAGGTAGATCAAGCTGACAATTCAGGCGCAATCATTCAGGCCAAATTATTGATTCACAAAGGTCGGTACGTTCATGGACAACAAACTGATGCTAATGATTCCGGGGCCAACCCCGGTACCTGAAAAGGTACTGCTGGCCTTGGCGAAACACCCCATTGGTCACCGCAGTCGAGAATTTTCTGATTTGCAGGGGGAGATTACCGCCCACCTCAAGTGGTTGCATCAGACCCAAAATGATGTCCTAATCCTGGCGGCCAGCGGGACGGGGGCGATGGAGGCCGGTATTATTAACTTTTTAAGCCCCGGCGATCGCGTATTGGTTGGCTGTAATGGCAAGTTTGGTGAGCGCTGGGCGGAAGTCTGCCAAGCCTATGGCCTCCAGGTTGAGACGATCACGGCAGAGTGGGGCCAACCCCTCGATCCCCAACAGTTCCAGGCCACGCTGGCAGCCGATCGCGATCGCCACATCAAGGCGGTTATTGTGACCCACAGCGAAACCTCCACAGGTGTGTTGAATGACCTAGCCACGA
Source organism: Coleofasciculaceae cyanobacterium bin_20 (assembly GCA_037445115.1). Lineage (GTDB taxonomy): Bacteria > Cyanobacteriota > Cyanobacteriia > B231 > B231 > Trichothermofontia. The sequence goes on along the minus strand of JBBILC010000080.1, from coordinate 13,183 downwards.
TCAGCCAATTCGTGAAAGCCCATGACAAGGCCCTGTTGATCGTCGATGCCGTGACCAGCTTGGGGGCCACCAGTGTGCCAATGGATGCCTGGGGCATTGATGTGATTGCTTCCGGCTCCCAGAAAGGCTTCATGCTGCCGCCCGGTTTGGGCTTTGTGGCCGTGAGTGCCAAGGCTTGGGAAGCCTATAAAACGGCGACGCTCCCCCGGTTCTATCTTGATCTCGGCAAATATCGCAAGGATGCGGCCAAAAACACGACCCCCTTTACCCCGCCGGTTAACCTATTCTTTGCCCTGCAAATCGCCCTGCAAATGATGCAAGCCGAAGGGTTAGCGGCCATTTTCCAACGCCACGATCGCCTCATGCGAGCCACGCAAGCCGCCGTGCAAGCCCTAGGGTTGCCCTTGTTTGCTGCCCCCGGTGCCGGTAGCCCTGCGATTACCGCCGTTGCCCCCACCCAGGTAGAGGCCGAACAGGTGCGATCGGTGATGAAAAAACACTACGACATTGTGCTGGCCGGCGGGCAAGATCACCTCAAGGGCAAGATCTTCCGCATTGGGCACCTGGGTTTTGTGGCGGAACGGGATATCCTCGCCGCGATCGCAGCCCTAGAGGCCAGCCTCGGTGAATTGGGTTATCGCAGCTTTACACCGGGGGCCGGTGTGGCTGCTGCCGCCAGTGTTTTTAGCCAATAGCCTGAACGCCAATTTGCCGTTGAGTCTCGGTCACCCTGAGCGCACTGTCGAAAGGAGAGTGCTGTCGAAGGATCTGAGTGTCTAGGGGTCTATCAAGCTTGATTTTGTCGGTTGAGTCAAACACCGTGCGACCCCACAAAGCGAATGAACGGGTTGGGTCTCGCCCACTCGGCACCAACCGACAAGTCCCGATTTGAGGCATGACAGTCCCCTAGCCGCAACCCTACGGTTTACAGCTAGCAGAGTACGCGTGAATGACGGTTCAACGTTGCAACCTGGCGAACAAGGGGCTTGAGCAATTGCCCGTACCCCACGGGGCATGGACGTGCTGTCAACCCATTAGCCGACCATTGACCTCAAGCTGTTGCTAGCCATTCAAAAATCAAATCTAACTGCTCTAGCGATACCAAGCCATACCGCCAAAGGGTAACGGGCAACAGGTGCAAATCATTATTGCAGTAGCGAAGGGCAATCTTGATCGCCGCCGTAGAAACCAGCAGTTCTTCCTGGAGGAATTGAAGGAAGCGAGTATCAAACTTTTGGGCTGGCATGGGTTTTTGGCCTCCAGTGAGTAACTGCGAGAGGCTATCAATGCCGTGTATTTTCCACTCCCAAAGGACAAAAATCCCACAGCACCGCTCCCCTGCTGCAAACTTTTTCAAGGATACGATCGTGATCGCAGACTGCTATCATTTCTTCCGTAGGATAGTCATCATTAGTTGCAACAAAATAATGCATTATTAATGATTAGCAGAAATAATGAGTTGCTATCGGTAGAGTTGCTATCGGTAAAAGATTAATTAGGCTAACTGTCGATACGATTAGGTTCGTAAGTTACCATACCTAACCGAGTGGCTGGAAGATTTGTGATGAATTGCAACCTATCGCAATAAGAACATACAAAGTTAATAGTATTTGCTCTCATGAACTGAAGCAGTCGCCGTCCTCCCCTCTGGGTTACCTCAGCAAAATGGGTTCCCCGCATCCCCTAGCCTCTCCAGCCACCAGAGTTAAGAAGAAGTAGACCCACCAACGCGGTTTTCCAGATCCCGCTTCCCCGCCCTGCGAAGGGAATTGAGGGGTACGCTGGGGGAGTTTTGCGGGCGATCAACCCAAAAATGGGGCAGTCACGGGAGGGATATGCGCGATCGTGGCCAAGTAATCGTAAGCACATAGCCAAAGACTCAGGGTTATGCATTTATAAATCTGAATCGATTTTTTTCAATTGACGGCCACGGGAACTAAGATAACGATTTGTTGCGTTTCACGAACCGGACGTTGCCAAATTACAATTGTGATAGGGCAGATGGGCATCTTAGGAATACGGGTGTCGATCGATATCACGGATGTCAATGATGTGACAGATATCACGGATGTTACGGATGTCATGGATGTCATGGATGTCATGGATGTCATGGATGTCAGAAAGACTCGTCAACCGATGGAGGTGAATCCGCCACCAATGGTTATCCCAACTGCCAACAAACCTATGTCGCTTTCCTGCCCGATCGTCCCCCAACCAGGGCAGATCTGTCCCTGGGTAGCGTTTAATCGTGTTGCTGATACTCACGGCCCCATTCCCTTGTTAGAGATAGGCACTTCCTTGGCATCCGATTCCCTTTCCTCTCCTGAGCTTGAGCAACTGATTCACCTTGGTGCCAAAGTCAGTACCGTTTTGGCGCAACCCCATCCCCTGTTGGCCCGCCTCGATCAGGTGGTCCAAAGTTTATTGGCGACCTTCGACGATAGCCGGATTTATATTTGGGCCTTTGACAGTCAAAGCCATTTCCTTGAACTGCAAGCGATCGCGGGTGAGCACCGGCAACTGAACTATTTTGCCAGCCAAATTCCCCTGGGGATTTCCCTGATTGGCCGCATTGCCCAAACGGGGCAGCCCTATATTAGCCATGACGTTGCCCACGACATTTGCCTGAACACCCCTCCCGCAACCCTAGAACCCCACCTGCGCAGTTTTGTGGGTTACCCCTTGATGGTGAGCGATCGCCTGATGGGGGTGATGGCCCTATTACTCCCCTGTCCGTTAACCACTAGTATTGAGGTGGCGCTGCAAGGGGTGGCGGCCTGCCTAGCGTTGGCGATCGAGGGTGCCCGAACCCAAGAGGAGCTACTGGATCGGCGGGAAGTTTTGTTGTTTCGTCTGGCCAACCAAATTCGTAACTCCCTCGATATTGATACGATTTTGGATGTGGCCGTTCACGAAATTCGGCAATTATTGGGGATCGATCGTTGCCATTTTCTGTGGTGTTGGACAACGCCAGATGCCGACCCCCAGGCCACCCCCCCCCAAGGGCTGTTGGCGATTACCCACGAAGATAAGCACGAAGAACTGGCTAGTCTCATTGGTGAATGTACTCCGGAACAAATGGCCATTTTGTGGCCCTATATTACCAATTTCCAGATTTTACGAGTTGAGGATATTGAACAGGAAGCGAGTCTTGATCCCCAACTCCAAACCCTCTTTCTGGACTGGGGGATGACGGCCCAACTGCTGCTCCCGGTCGAAACGAGATCGGGGCAAATGGGGGCGATCGTCTGTAGCCAAGCCAGTGGTCCCCGTGCTTGGCGGGATAGCGAAATGCAACTGTTACAGGCGGTGACAACCCAACTGGCGATCGCCATTGACCAAGCCGAACTCTATGCCCAAACCCGTGCTGCTGCCACCGCTGCCCAAACCCAGGCACAGCAACTCTCGGAAGCATTGGGTTATTTGCGTAAAACCCAGTCCCAATTGATCCAAAGTGAAAAAATGTCCAGTTTGGGACATCTGGTGGCCGGGATTGCCCATGAAATCAACAATCCCGTTAACTTTATCAGTGGTAACCTGACCCACGCCAGCGACTACTTCCAGGATCTACACCACCTCATTGAACTTTACCAGGAATACTATCCCGATCCGGTGCCTGAGTTGCAAGCCTACGCCGAGGAGATTGACCTGGAGTTTTTACTGGATGATTTATCAAGACTGCTCAGTTCAATGCACGTTGGCACTGAGCGCATTCGCCAAATTGTTCTTTCCTTGCGCAATTTCTCGCGGCTAGATGAAGCTGAAGTTAAACCGGTGAATTTGCACGATGGGATCGATAGCACTCTGCTGATCTTGCAAGGGCGTCTCAAGCCAAAGGGAGCCTGGAGCGGGATCGAGATACACAAAAACTATGGGGATTTGCCCCTCATTGACTGTTATGCCAGTCAGCTTAATCAGGTCTTTATGAACCTGCTCAGTAATGCGATCGATGCCCTGTATGACCAGCCTGAACCTCGGCAAATTACGATTACAACGGATGTGGCTTTAGCTGAGGCTGATGCTCAAACCAAGGTGGCTAAAATTATCATCCAGGATAATGGGAGCGGGATGCCGGAAAATATCCGCCAGCAAATTTTTGATCCGTTTTTCACTACCAAACCGGTGGGTCAAGGGACCGGACTGGGCTTGTCGATCAGCTACCAAATTGTGGTGGAGAAACACCACGGCTGGATTAGCTGCGCCTCCCAACCGGGCAAAGGGACCACGTTTACGATCGAGATTCCGGTCAAGCGTGTCCCAGCGCGGCAACCACGGGGGTAAGTGCGGCTTAAGAGTAGTCGGGCTAGTGCAGTATCAAGCTTAAAATGAGGGCTTTAGTCGGCTAGCCCGAACGGATGATTCCCGGTCATCCTGAGCCTGCCGAAGGGTTTTGGAGCCTATCTGCCATCCTACAATTGGCTGCTGACGGAAACATTCCAACTCTCCGTATTTTTCTAGCGTTAAGGGGTTACCCACTCGTCAGATTCCGCAAATCTCTAGAGTTCATCCCCCCTAATTAGGGAGTAGCTTAGGAGGAAAGGTCTGAGCATTGGCAGGGTGCAGAATGGATTGCCAGGGGCGTCACCAACTGGGCAGGAGCGATCGTCATGGGCGTATTCCGGGATTTGAGCCATGCCTTTAAGTTAGGCAAACCCTCTCAGGGGAAACAGCGCTCTGCTACTTGCGATCGCGCCCAATCGGCCCAGAGGCAATCCTTACCGTGGGGCAAGGTTGTTCCCAAGAACAATCAGGTGGTGACCTGGTCGGGGCGATTACCGATGATGCCCCCGTACTGGTACCACTGGTTTTATCTGGCCTCCCTGGACAAACCAACGGCTGATGGTCGCTACAGTCCACGTCTGCAACCGGACTATACCCATGAACTGTACCTAGGGGTACTGAACCTGGACACAGGGGAACGGCGGATTTTGTTCCATAGCCAATTTCAGATACCACTCCCGGCCTCGCTGGCCGTTGCCCCCGCCGAAGTCACTGCCGTTAGAAATCAAATCGCTGAGAAAATCGGGGATCTCTTTGCCCAAATGGTGGCCGCAACCAAGGGGGGAGAATATCTATTGTCTGCCCAACCCGATTGGTGGTTGCCCGTGCTCCAAGCCTGCTATCGCCGGATTACACAACAAATGGAGTCGGCGATGGATTGTACGGCGGGGTAGGGTGAGGGGAGGTGGGCAAGTGGGCCGGTGGGCCGGTGGGCCGGTAATGGCTTTACCCCAAAGGCTGGGATATGTCCCCCAAGAGAGGCAATAGCCTTATTTTCCCTCCTCTCTTCTCTCTTCTCTCTTCTCTCTTCTCTCTTCTTTCTTCTCTCTCCTCCCTCCTTCCTCCTCAAAAGCGATCGATAATCGCTTGGGCAAATTCCGAACACTTCAAAGGCGGTTCCACGGGCGGTTCCATCATCCGAGCCAGATCGTAGGTGACGGCACGGTTGACGATCGCTTCCCCTAGGCCCTTGCGGATCAGGTCAGCCGCTTCTTGCCAGCCTAAGTATTCCAGCATCATGACCCCGGAAAGAATTAATGAGCCGGGGTTGACGCGATCGAGGCCCGCGTGTTTGGGGGCAGTGCCGTGGGTGGCTTCAAAGATGGCACAGGTGTCGCCAATGTTTGCGCCCGGTCCCATACCCAGACCCCCAACGATCGCCGCTGCCGCATCAGAAAGATAATCCCCGTTCAGGTTCATGGTGGCGAGGATCGAATACTCGTCGGGGCGGGTTTGGATCTGCTGGAAGATGCTATCGGCAATGCGATCGTTCACCATGATCTTGTCGCGCCACTGGCCGTGGCCATGACTCTCCCAAATAGTGGCAAGAACCGCTTCGACTTCCTCACACACGGCCTGTTTTTTCTCAGCGGTGAGGGCATCGTAACCCGGATCAATCCTGCGGGCATTGTCTTCAATGCTGAGGTCGGGATGACGCTCCTTGTTGCTGAGAATCCAGGATTCCCGCTCGGTGATACACTAGGCCCGGAACTCGGTTGTTGCCAACTCATACCCCCAGTCGCGGAAGGCTCCCTCCGTATACTTCATGATGTTGCCCTTGTGAACCAGGGTCACCATTTGCTTGGCCTTGGGTAAACGCAGGGCGTGTTTAATCGCCCGCCGCACGAGGCGTTGGGAGCCGGTTTTGCTGATCGGTTTAATCCCAATCCCGGAATCGAGGGGAATTTGCTTTTTGCCATGTTCAGGGGTAGCGGGAATCAGGTCCGTATTCAGGATCTTGATCAGCTTGTCGGCGATTTCCGTCCCCTGTCGCCATTCAATGCCCAGGTAGATATCTTCCGTATTCTCCCGATAGATGATGACATCCAGTTTCTCCGGGCTACGGTGGGGGGAGGGGGTGCCAGCGTAGTATTTGCAGGGGCGCACACAGGCGTAGAGGTCGAAAATTTGCCGCAGGGCCACGTTGAGAGAGCGAATCCCGCCCCCGATCGGGGTGGTCAGGGGTCCCTTAATCGCCACACCGTATTCCCGAATCGCGGCGAGGGTATCCTCTGGCAGATATTGATAGGTCCCGTAGAGGTCACAGGCTTCATCCCCGGCATAGACCTTGAACCAGTTGATTTTACGTTGGCCACCATAGGCTTTGGCGACGGCAGCATCAAATACCTTTTGCGAGGCGGGCCAGAGGTCAACCCCCGTGCCATCCCCCCGGATGAAGGGAATGATCGGATCATCGGGGACGATCGGTTCACCCGCTTGAAAAGTGATACGCGAACCGGTGGTCGGGGGGGTGAGTTTCTCGTACATAGCCGCCAGCCATTGTCATGAAAGGTAACCCGTGAATCCTAGCACCTCTCCCCAACCCCGCCATTGCATTTAACTTTACCAAACGGCAGCCCAGACGATAGGCCACCCCCGTGGAAGACTAGGAGACCACGGGAATCTGGGCAAATGCCGCCGCGATCGTCTGCACGGGGGCATCGGCCCGTGCCACAATTTCGACCACCTTATTACGGGCTTGGGGTTGCACTAGGGCCTCCACACACACCTCCGCCACCTGTTGCCGGGAGAGGCTGCCCTCGAAGAGGGTATCTGCTGGGGCCATCACCAGGGGCAGGGTTGGGGGGTCGTTTTTCAAGCCGCCAGGACGGACGATCGTGTAGGGGATGCCGCTGCCCCGGATCACCGCTTCCGCCTGTTGCTTCCAGAACAGAACCAGCCAGAACAGGTTCAGGGGATGGAAAAAACGCGAAACACACAGGGAGGATACCAGGACAATCTGCTCAATACCTTCTGCTTGGGCAGCCTGCACTAGATTCTTGGTTCCTTCATAATCCACCCGGTAGGGACCAGTAATATCAAAACTAGGGCGTGCGCCCGTGGCGATGATCAGGGCGGTGCAACCCGCGATCGCCGATCGTAACCCGGCAGGGTCCAGAACATCCCCCACGACACGCTCAACCTGGGCCGGTAAAATGGCTTGGGCAGTGGCCCGATCTCGGACCAGGGTACGCATGGGCACCTGGCGATCGTGCAGGATTTGAACAATGCGGCGTCCGGTTTCCCCCGTCGCCCCCGCAACAAAAACACGCATAACCGTATTCAACGATGCCTCAATAGCTTAACAGAGTCGTTACAATTTTGACTGATAGCATGAAGTTTCGATAAACATGACCGATTTCAGTTCCAAAATCAACAAATCCTGGTGCCAACCTGGTGGACTAGGCAGTGAGCGGGGTACTCTGATCCCAGGAGTGAATCGCCATGATCGGCCCTAAGCGCCCCTCACTGGGTTAGACCTCCGTATGGATCGCCGCTTTGGATGCAGGACAGCAACATGCAGACACCCTTAACGCACTATCCCAGCACCGATGGGTTTAACCTCGTGTTAGAGGACTACCCCGACACGGGTCATACCGATGATGCTGCCCACGCCATCATCGATGCCTTTCATGCAGAGGGCGCAGCGGCAGCGGAAACGCCAGAGATGATGCGCTTCGACAATCACTTTGTCGGCGCGATGGCCATGAATGCCCCGCCGGAGGTGGTTGCCGCCTACCTGGGGACTCACCACGAGTGGTTTCGGCGCTGCTCCCATCCTATGAAGGCCGAACTGATTACCGAAAATGGCTATGCCCTCTCCCTGGGGCGGTTTGGTTCCTTTGGGTATGTGGTGGAACCCAAGATCGGCCTGGATCTGATGCCCCCAGATGCCGGGATCTACCGGATTCAGACCATTCCTGTTCCTGGTTATACCCCCGGCGGGTATGACGTGGATTTCCGGGCCGAGCTAGAACTGGTTGAGTCCCCCAGCGATGCGAACCCGATGGATGGCTACCTCACCCAAGTGGAGTGGCGTTTAGATTTAACTGTCTGGCTCCAATTCCCCCACTTTATCCAGCGCCTTCCCTGCAACTTGATCGTCAAGACGGGCAACCATGTCCTCGGCCAGGTGGTGCGCCAAATCTCCCGTCGCCTCACCCACAAGGTCCAGGAGGATTTCCATACGGTGCATAACCTGCGCCTGCCCAAAGCCGGTAAAGGCTAGTACTGTCAACATACAGTTTCGCAACGTTGGTAGTAATGACTTGTGGTGTTGCAGGCTAGAGCCTGAACTACCAACGTTGCATCATTAGTTATGCGCTGCACTAGGACCCAGGGGCGATCGTACCAGGAAGTATTTTTACTCAGGAAAGTATTGCAAAGTCGCAATAATTCTGTTACATTTATTTACACTGAAGCGTCAACAGTCAGTTTGAACCTAGTCAGTTTAAGGGCTGTAAGCGTCAGCTTGGAAATTGATTCTCTCGCAATCGGTTGGGGGTTTTCCCCGCTGTAGACAATCCAGCCAGATAGCATCTCGCATCTTGGTTTTCTCCTCTTGAGCCTCGGTTAGCCGCCGAGGTTTTTTGTCAGCTCAATTGGGGTGGGGTCGCTTAAACTCAGGGTATAGTCCTCGTTTAAGGAGCCGGTGCCCATGTTGACGGTTGCCCAATCTCGCCCCAGTGAGCGGGCGGAATTTATCCAAAAAACCTACCTACACCTCGCGGGCGCGATCGCGGCCTTTGTCGGGGTTAGTACGATCCTGTTCCTCACGGGGATTGCCGAGGCGATGACCCGGTTTGTGGTGAGCAGTCGGTTTAGCTGGCTCCTAATTCTGGGGGCGTTTAGT
>JBBILC010000080.1:0-4039 GCA_037445115.1 Coleofasciculaceae cyanobacterium bin_20 | reverse complement strand
CCCGGGGGTTAGCCGCGAAGGCTGATGAGGTGAACACCCAATACCTGGGCCTGGGGATTTATGTGGTTGCCCAGGCGTTAATCTTTTCGCCCATGCTCTATATTGCCGCCTTCTTCTCCGATCCGAATGTCATTCCCACGGCGGGGATTTTAACGTTACTTCTGTTTGCGGGCCTAACGGCGATCGCCTTCACAAGCAAAAGCGATTTCTCGTTTCTGCGCAGCATCCTGACGATCGGGGGGTTTGTGGCCCTTGGCTTAATTATTTGTAGCGTGATCTTTGGCTTTACCCTGGGGCTGCTGTTTTCCGTCGTGATGGTCGTCTTTGCGTCAGCCGCAATCCTCTACGACACCGGCAAGATCCTGCACCACTACTCGACTCGGCACTATGTGGCCGCTTCGCTGGAACTGTTTGCTTCGGTGGCGCTGTTATTCTGGTATATCTTGCAAATCGTGATGAGTGTGTCCCGCCGCTAGGGCCGATCGGACATCGCCTTAGCGCTGTGTCCTCTGTGCCTCTGTGGTGAATAGGGAATCACGGGGACACAGAGCGCACAGCGGTGAGTACCAGACACAAGGGGCAGCAAACATGGGATGCCCCCTGTTTCTATGGCGAGTCTTTTTGACTGGTGAGCTGGATGCGTTCGCTGACCTCCCGCAACATTTGGGCGATCGCGGGATCTTTGTCCTTGAGTTGGCTGATCTTTTCGCAGCTATAGAGAACAGTTGTGTGGTCTTTGCCGCCAAACTCCTCACCAATTTTCGGCAAACTCAGGTCCGTATGCTGGCGCATGAGGTACATCCCCACCTGGCGAGCCAGACTGATTTCCCGGCGTCGGGAACTGCCCTTGATGTCATCAATGCTGATCTCGAAGCTGTGGGCCACCGCCGCGAGAACGGTTTCCGGTGACGCTTCCACCGTGCGATCGGGGGGATTTAGCACAGGCGCAATATTCGCCACCGTCATCGGTAGGCCGGAGATGGAGATATAGGCCACCACTCGGATCAGCGCTCCCTCCAATTCCCGGATATTGGAGGTACAGGTCGAGGCAATGTATTCAATAATGTCGCGGGGCAGGCGGATTTTTTCGTACTCGGCTTTTTTCTGGAGAATGGCCATCCGGGTTTCCAGATCGGGCAGTTGGATATCGGCAATCAGGCCCATTGAAAAACGGGAACAGAGGCGGGCCTGGAGGCGCGGGATTTGGTTGGGGGGACGATCGGAGGCCAGCACCACCTGCTTCCCGGCTTCGTGCAGGGTATTAAAGGTGTGGAAGAATTCCTCCTGGGTATATTCCTTCCCCTCGATAAATTGGATATCATCCACCAGCAGGACATCCGCTGCCCGGTAATGCTCCCGGAAGCTTTGCATACTGTCCTTCCGGATGGCAGCAATCAGGTCGTTGGTGAATTGCTCAGTGGAGACATAGAAAATCCGGGCATCGGCGTCAATCTCCAAACGATAGTGACCGATCGCCTGCATCAGGTGGGTTTTACCCAAACCCACGCCACCACACAGAAACAAGGGATTAAATTCCCGACCGGGAGACTCGGCCACGGCGAGGGCTGCCGCATGGGCCATACGATTATTGGGACCCACGACAAACCGGGAAAAGACATATTTGGGGTTTAACTCGGTTGGGCGTCCGCTCCGCGTTGGGGTGGGGGTGGCCCCGGACTGATTCGGGGTGGGGGTTGGCAGATCTACGGGTTCGATCGGGACGGCCCAGAGGGCGGCCACATCCTCCATCAGGGCGGCCACATCCTCCTGGACACTGGTAATCTGAAGTTCAACCGCATGGCCGAGGACCTCCTCAACTGCCGCCCCAATCGTTTTGATGTAATACTTTTGCAACCAATTGCGAGCAAAGGGATTGGGCGTGCGGATCAGCAGGCAATTTTCCTCCAACCGCTCGGCACTGGAATTTTTGATCCAGGTTTCAAAGGTCGGTCGGCTCAGTTGTAACTGTAGCCGTTCTAACACCTGATTCCAGAGGGTATCGAGGGACGGGTCCACCACTATTCTCCACTGTGCCAGCCGCGAATCCAGCCGAACGATAAGATTAATAAGTAAACTACGACCTGCTCTCCCTAGCAACGGGGATAGTTACCCCCTAGGATACGTCGGGGGGGATGTCAACACGGTACAGTGCTCACCGAACCAGGGGTTAATATCATGGCAAACCAAGGGGCACCCACCCGCTGCTAGCCCTGCCACGCGCGATCGCTAACCAACCTGGTTTGGGGATGGACCACGATCGTCAACCCAGAACAGCTTAGCTGGGAAGTCTACCTATCCCTAGCATTGCACAGTAGCATAGGGATGGGCAGGAGAGTGTTCAAAACAAGAACTTAGGCAATCCCAAGGTTTTGCCTTTCGCTGCTCTCTGGGTTGACGGTTCACGCCATTGGCCTTCGATATTGGCTTCTGAATCTTGGCTGCTGACCTTAGCTCACGGTATTGGCTTACGGTATTGGCTCACCACCTTAGCATAGCCCCATGAAATCAGACCGATCGTCTCCCTCCTTTTCCCGTTCACAATGGCTGATTTGTTTGTTGCTCCTGCTATTGGGTGCTGGATTGGCCTTTGTGGGTGATCGCGTGGCAGTGCGATCGGCGAGTATCCCCCCGCCCCCTGCCTCCCCAACGGACGCCCCGACGGATACCCCGCTCTCCCCCGGCCCGATCGGGCGTTTGCCCCAACCCACGGATGCTGGCGATAACTTCATCGCCGCCGCCGCCGAACTCGTTAGCCCTGCCGTCGTGCGTATCAACGCCTCCCGCACCATCACCAACCAATTACCGGAAGCGTTTAATGATCCCTTCTTCCGAGAATTTTTCCGATCGCGGGTACCCCAGGAGCGCATTGAGCGGGGAACGGGTTCCGGCTTCATTATTCGGGCGGATGGCCTGATCCTCACCAATGCCCATGTGATCGATCAGGCCAACCTAGTCCAGGTGATGCTCAAGGATGGACGTAGCTTTGAGGGGCGGGTATTGGGCACTGATCCGGTGACAGATGTGGCGGTAGTACGGATTGAGGCGACGGATTTACCGACCGTGACCCTGGGTGACTCGGATCGGCTGAAACCGGGCGAATGGGCGATCGCGATCGGCAATCCCCTCGGTCTGGATAGTACTGTCACAGCGGGAATTATTAGCGCCACGGGCCGCACCAGCCAGGAGATTGGGGTGACGGATAAACGGGTCGGCTTCGTCCAGACGGATGCGGCAATTAACCCTGGCAATTCCGGGGGTCCCCTAGTCAATGCCCGGGGTGAGGTGATTGGCATTAATACGGCCATTATTGGGCGGGCGCAGGGATTGGGGTTTGCGATTCCGATCAATACGGCGAAGCACATTGCCGATCAACTGATTGCAACAGGTAAGGTGGAGCATCCCTTCCTCGGTATCCAGATGGTGACGCTGACGCCAGAAACCCGCCAGGAAATCAATCAAGACCCCAACAGTGGGCTACAGGTGGAGCGCGATCGCGGGGTGTTGATTGTACGGGTGCTGCCCAATACGCCAGCGGCCAGTGCCGACCTGCGCAGTGGCGATGTGATTACCCACATCCGTGACCAAGTTGTGGCCGATGCCCAGGCGGTGCAGAAGGGGGTGGAAGCGGCTGGGGTGGGTCAACCGTTACCGATCACGATCGTCCGAGGTTCCCAAACTCTGACAATTACGGTGCGTCCAGCCCCCTTTCCCGCTTCGTTAACCCCCTAGTAGTCTGTCATCCCTAACATGGGGACTGGTCGGTTGGTGTCGAGTGTGCGAAGCCCAACACCCTCAACCGCTTTGTTGGGTTGCCCTGCCTGTGCCCCAACCGCCACAATCAAGCTTGATAGACCACTAGTCGGATCACTGCTTAGGGCTAAAATACCCCGTGTCTTCAGCATGGGAGTGGTTGCAATTCATGCGCCATAATCCATAATTTGAGTGGTCGCAGGCACGCTGTCTGCACCCCAGTTTCTGCCACGTTCAAACCACTCAATCCCGTACCCAGTCCCTATGAACCCCCTTCCCGACCCGCAAG
>JBBILC010000079.1:7292-24882 GCA_037445115.1 Coleofasciculaceae cyanobacterium bin_20 | reverse complement strand
ATACTGCATTCTGTCCCTTTTTTCCATCGCTTAACCTAACTTTCAACACTTCTGGATTTTTTTGATTGATCACAATCTTAAAGGTCATGCCTTGGTTTTCTTAGGTGCGATCGCAACTCAGGACTGGCTCGATATCGTCCTGATTCAGTTCGTCACGTTTGCAGAGATGGATTTGTCGATCGACAGTAGTGACAGGACAGTTTGGCGGCTTGCTTAAGAGGATCAGATGATTTTGTGGATTGCACGAGTAAAGCAACCCGATCGTTATTGATTAAATCCTCTAGCCGCATCACGGCAGGGGAGGAATTGAGCGGTGTTCTGCGCCCTAAAGCCAGGGACCAAACCGAGATGTCAACAATAACACTTATGGTTGCTGGCGCTCCTGCTTGTAGTCGTAGTCTTCGTCGGATTGTAACTGACTAGCCCAATAGTACTGTAATTTTCATTTGCCCTGTAGAGGATAAATGACCTGCTGACGTCACCAAGGATAAGAGAGCGTGCAAGATCGGTGTTTGGCAGTGTTGGCACAGAGGTAGGGACTTAGTGGTGCAGAAAACTCAAGATAGTCTCATTACGAGAATCTGACGACTTTGGAAAATCCAATTCGACACTCTAATTGCTCCCGTTTGCGGAGAGAAGCACACCCAGGACTTGGGTTGGTGTTGGGTAATGCTACGAGCTAGGGCAGAGACAATCGCTCGTAGCAGAGCCGCGATAGTTCCCGTAGAACCAGTTGCAGAAAACTCAAGCCCACTCTCTATGCCAGCCCAAGCGGTGAACGCTCCCCAGCTTGCACCAGCATCACGCCCGACAGCAAAGCCATCAGAGAAGCACAATCGCAGCATGAATAAATAGGTCAGGGCTTGCGCCGTCCGTAAGCCCGATTGCAACACATTAAAGGCTGCTGACTTGTAGTCCTTGAAATGCGCTACCCGATCGCTTGCCATAGAGGGTAAACGTTTGCAGGGAAAGTGACTGGTCAGACAACACGTCCCAGGTGTCTTTGGTATCGGGCACCTTAACCGTGACAAGATGACCAGCAATGCCATCAAGAACCTGCACACTCTCAAACAGTTATGCCTGTGCTTCAGGTGCCAAGGGTTGTTCAACGGATTGAGTGCAACCGTTCGAGCGTGTTAGCTTCAAGCCTGACTTCACCCGAATCGCCCATGACCAATTCTGTTGCCCCAACCAATGCATCAAATTGCCATGCTCAAAGCCACGACCTGCCAGTAAGGTGACCTAATAGCTGGGGATGACTGGGCACAGCCCGCCACCAGAACCCCAGATCCCCAACCCTGCCAATCTACTTGCAGCATCACAGCCATTACTCATCTATAGTCAACCCAGGGCGCTCCCACGGTAAGCTTAGTCGCTGGCCAATTGCTCAAGGCAGAATACGAGTCAAGAGACCAAGCTTCCTCACAACTTCTTTATTTTTGATCTGTATACTTGGAATGTGATTTCTATTACAGCAGTTTCTACGCTAGCAAGGTAACGAGGCGACTTGTAGTGTAAACGTTTTAGCTACTATGCTTCCCCTCCTGCTGACTAAATCTGTTGCGTAGGAATTTCCTGTGGCATCTTATTAGTGTCTTTGTTTTACTCTATAGCTAATTAACTGAAAGTTTGATTCGAGTCTTCACGACTTAATCTACTTCTGAAAAGGTTAGTCTTTTTATTCGATTTTTTGCAACAAGGAAATATTTATTATGTTAAATAAAACCACTTCAAATTTTTGGCTTACTGCACAAACGAATGCACGTTTAAAACAGCAATTTCCTAGTATTCAGACTGCACCTCGTCAGAATAGATTATTGCTATCATTTCAACAGGAGAGGCTCTGGTATCTTGAGCACTTAGATCCCAATACATCAGTTTACAATCTCCTGCATATTATTCGCTTTAGTGGTCCTCTAAATTTAGTTGCACTCAAACAAAGTCTTCAAGAAATTACTCGACGACACGAAATTCTTCGCACTTATTTTCTCAGATTTAAAGGTGTTCCTTTTCAGTGTATTGGTACTAACATTCTTGTAAAATTGCCAATTATAGATCTTAGAAACCTTCCCTTACAACAGCGAGAGATAGAAGTTAAAAGACTAGCTCTAGAAGAAGCAGAACAACCTTTTGATTTAACTAAACAGGGACTGTGGCGATTAAAATTATTGCGTCTTGCTGAAGATGACTATCGGTTAATTAGAACAATACATCATATTGTGTTTGATGGTTGGTCTCATAATGTTTTTATGCGAGAACTTGGAGTAATGTATGGGGCTTTCTCTTGTGGAAAACCCTCACCTTTGCCAAATTTACCATTTCAATATGTGGATTTTGCTTACACCCAAAAAGAATGGTTTAAACAATCAGAATTCGCAACTCAGCTAGACTATTGGAAACAGCAATTAAGTGGTAGAGTTTCTTCTCTAGAGTTGCCAACTCATAACTCTAAATTATTGATTACATCTTACCAAGGTGATTGTCAATCTCTAATTTTTTCTAAAGAATTAACTAAAGCCATCAAGACATTAAGCTATCAGCAAGGTGTCTCCTTATTTGCAACTTTATTAACTGCTTTTAAGGTATTGCTTTATAGCTATACCAAACAAGAGGATATTATCATTTGTTCTCCAGTTGCCGGTCGCCACAGGCATGATATCAAAAATCTTATAGGATATTTTAATAATGTAGTAGTAATCCGCACTGATCTGTCAAATAACCCCAACTTTGATCAACTGCTAACCCAAGTTAGTCAAGTCGTATTGGATGCTTATGTAAACCAGGATTTTCCCCTCCAGAAATTGATAGAGCTTCCTCATTTAGCACACACGACATTAACTCGGGCGATGTTTGCTTTGCAAAATATCCCCAATCAAACTCTTGATTTGAAAGATATTGAAATTAATTCGGAGTATATCGAAAGGCCGATCAGCAACTTTGATCTATCTTTATCAATGGAGGAAAAAGAAGAGCAATTAAGTGGTGTATTGCAATACAAAATTGCCTACTTTGAGAACAATAGTATAAGAAAATTTATAGAAGACTTTCAAATATTAATAGAAAGTATTGTTGCCAATCCAGAACAGTCACTATCCTCGCTGTCATCTTTAATAAGTAGAAAGAAATTGTCTTCTAAACAGGGAAAAAGTTTAGATTGTGGCCATCTCCTACCTCTTCAGCATTCAGATGAGGTAAATGCCTGCCCCTATGTACCTCCTAGAGATTCTTTAGAATTTAAAGTGTCTCAAATTTGGCAGAAAGTTTTAGGAAGTAGTCACCCAATTGGCATTCATGATAATCTGTTTCTCTTAGGTGCTTCTTCCTTATCTATTGCATTGATTGCGGAGAAAATACAAGAAACATTTCAGACGGAATTACCCTTAACAACCCTTTTCCAAACTCCCACTATTGAGCAAGTCTCGAAACTGCTTAGGGAAAGTGTCTCCTCTCTGCCAACTTCTCCATTAGTACCCATTCAACCCAAGGGCAATAACCCTCCTTTGTTTCTGTGCGAAGGCGTAGGAATTTATTGTAATTTGGTACCCTATCTGGGATCAGATCAACCTATTTATGCACTAATAAGAGATAAAAGTGCAGCCTCAGAGTCTTTTACCTGTATAGAAGATATAGCAACTTACTACTTGCGACAAGTTAAAAAAATTCAACCAGAAGGTCCTTATTTTCTAGGCGGTCTCTGTTTTGGTGGATTGGTAGCCTTTGAAATGGCACATCAGTTATACTCAGAAGGTAAGAATGTGGGTATGCTACTATTGCTTGACACCCCAGCAGGAGCTAATGCTTATAAATTAAAACCTGCTCCTCTACGAATGTTAGGGCATCTGAGTAATATTCTTCAATTTGGCCTTCCATACCTCCAGAAAAAAATAGAGGGTGGGAAGATCAAGTATTTACGTCCTAGGTATCAACCTTTTAAGACATCACAATATACTTCTAGTAATATTGCGAACACAAATCAATCGTTTAGAGAATCCACGAGTCGCATTGCTGAAATATACCAATATCGAACCTACCCAGGTCGTGTAACTCTTTTTACTCTTAAAAATAGATCAGGAATGACAGATAGTTTATTTGATCCAGCCTTGGGATATATTGATCCACTTTTAGGTTGGGGTTCAATTGTAACTGGGGGGATAGATGTCCATCATCTTGAGGGAGAACACACCTCAATTTTGAGAGAACCATATATCAAGCTTCTTGCGGAACGTTTAAAAATCTGTTTGGAAAAGGCCCAATCTAGCGTATTAAGCAACAAATACAGCGGTTCCTTAGTCAGTGAGATAAAGAAACATCTTGTGACGTAATGACTTTACCCACTATGTTGATCCTCGCAGTACCTAAGACTGCTGTAAACAGAGACCTGTTTTGACAACCCTATTATTTTATGGATAACGAACATGAAATCTACTGAACAAATGATTCGCTGTTTTATTGCCGAGACAATTTTATTTACCCATGAAGACTATCCATACTCTGATGATTCCTCTTTACTAGAGAACGGTATTCTTGATTCCATGAATGTGATGGAGTTAGTGGCATTTTTAGAAGAGGAAGTTGGGCTGGAGATTGCTGATAATGAGATTACTCCAGAAAATTTTGATTCAGTCAATCAGCTAGCAAAATTTGTTAGAAGTAAGCAATCATTTATGAGTGAACTTAATAACTAATGATGCAGCGCTTATAGTTAGGGTTTTAGTCTGCAACGACTAAAGCCTTAACTACCAAATTTGCGAAACTTTATGTTTACCGCACTAGTTAGTAATCTAGGAGAGAACAGTAGTGTTAGTACAAGAATTTTTAGAGCAGAGTGCAGCTCGTTTGCCACATAAAATAGCTTTAGTCTGTAATAGACAACGTTTAACCTATGAGGAAATAGATAAACAGGTCAATTGTCTAGCTAATGCACTTCAAGCCCAAGGGATGAAGCGCGGCGATCGCGTTGCTTTATATTTACCCAATGGCGTTGAATTAGTAATTGGTATATTTGCGGCACTCAAAGCTGGGGGGATTTTTGTCCCAATTAACCATACTACCAAACAGGAGAAATTAGCTTATATTTTAAATAACTGTCAAGCAAGAGTCTTGATTACCAGCGAG
Source organism: Coleofasciculaceae cyanobacterium bin_20 (assembly GCA_037445115.1). GTDB lineage: Bacteria > Cyanobacteriota > Cyanobacteriia > B231 > B231 > Trichothermofontia. Next base: position 19,767 of record JBBILC010000079.1, on the reverse strand, counting down.
CGACAAGCATCAATGGTGGAGCAACTGCTCCAAGTGGTGCCTTCCTTAAAGACGATTGTCTTGACTTCGCCTGTAGGTGAACCAAAATTAAAAGGTTATCTCAATTATCAGACTATTCGATCCGATTATTCAGAACAAGCTCCCCCCAAGATCAATATTGATCTTGATCTCGCTTGCTTAATCTATACATCCGGCAGCACAGGTGATCCCAAGGGAGTCATGTGTGATCATAGCAATGTCGTCTTCGCTGCTAGTTCGATTATTCAGTACATTGGTAATATCGAAACGGATATTGTCCTAGGTCTATTACCCTTGTCGTTTGATTATGGACTTTATCAGTTGCTTATGACTTTTAAATTTGGCGGTACATTAGTCTTGGAACAGGGATTTACCTTTCCGACAGTAATTCTTAAACGTATTGAGGAAGAAAAAATCACAGGCTTTCCCGCTGTACCAACAATTTATTCCATACTACTTAAGATGGATCTCGATGCCTACAACTTATCGAGTCTACGCTATTTAACAAACACAGCCGCCGCCTTACCTCCTGTTCATATTGCCGAAATTCGGGATAAATTTCCCTGGGCCAGGTTATTTTCCATGTATGGATTAACAGAAACTAAACGAACTCTCTACTTACCTCCTGACCAACTAGATAAACGCCCCGGCTCTGTTGGAATTCCCATCCCTGGTACAGAGGTCTGGCTTGAAGATGAAGCGGGGCAAAGATTAGGGGTAGGTAAAGTGGGAGAACTTGTTGTCCGGGGGCGTCACGTTATGCGGGGGTATTGGAATGACCCAGCTAGGACAGCCATAAGGTTTCGCAGCAGTCCCTTAGGAGATCGGCTTTGTTATACGGGGGACCTGTTTAAAATGGATGCAGAAGGCTTTATGTACTTTGTTGCGCGTAAGGATGACATTATAAAAAGTCGAGGAGAAAAAGTCGCTCCCAAGGAAGTAGAAAACGTCCTATATGCTCTAGAAGGTGTCAAGGAAGCAGCCGTTATTGGAGTTGGTGATCCTATTTTTGGACAAGCTATAAAAGCCTTCATTGTCTTAGGAGAAGTAGAATTCACAGAAACAGAAATTCTGCACTATTGTCGTAGCCATTTAGAAGATTTTATGGTTCCAAAATATATTGAATTTTGCTCAGAATTGCCTAAAACTTCAACAGGGAAAATCAAAAAAAACGATCTGATTTGACTAAATCCCAAGGAGGGGTCATGTGTGGGATTGTTGGTATTCTCAATTTACAAGAACCACAGCTTGTGCCAGAAGCGTTATTGCGGCAGATGTTGGCAGCAATTCGCCATCGTGGACCGGATGAGTTCGGCATCTATCGAGATGAGTGGGCTAATTTGGGCAACGCTCGTTTGAGTATTATTGATTTAGGAGGCGGACAACAGCCGATTAGTAATGAGGATGGAAGTCTATGGATTGTTTTTAATGGTGAAATTTTTAATTATCTAGAATTACGTCCTGACTTAGAAGCCCAAGGCCACCGCTTTCGTACAGACTGCGACACAGAGGTCATTCTACATTTATATGAAGAATATGGTCCGGACTGTTTGCACTACTTGAATGGGCAGTTTGCGATCGCGATTTGGGATAACCGTAATCGCAGTTTATTTCTCGCTCGCGATCGCTTGGGAGTCCGTCCTCTCTTTTATGCGACAGTCAACGGGCAGTTAGTATTTGGCTCGGAAATCAAAACTCTCCTAGTGCATCCTCAAATACAGGCAGAAATTGACCCAGAGGCATTAGCCCAAGTCTTTACCTTTTGGAGTGTGGTGATTCCCCATAGTATCTTCAAGAAGATTTATAGTCTTCCTCCGGCTCACTATTTGCTAGCCCAAGAGGGGCAGTTGCAGATACATCCCTACTGGGAACCAGATTTCACCCTCTCTGCTACGCCGAGACAGACCACCGAGGAGGAATACTTGGAGGAATTTGAACACCTCCTAATTGAGGCCATTTTACTACGTCTGCGTGCTGATGTCCCTGTGGGAGCCTACCTGAGTGGAGGGTTGGATTCTTCCACAATCACAGCCATTATTCGTAAATATACATCTAACTCTCTAGATACCTTCTCGATCGCTTTTTCCGATCCACAATTCGATGAGAGCCAATTTCAACAGCACATGGCTGCTCTTTTAGGAACAGAACATCAAGTCGTTTACTGCACCCAAGCTGATATTGGGCAAGTCTTTCCGAAAATGTTGTGGCATACTGAAATCCCGACCCTGCGGACTGCCCCAGCTCCAATGTTCCTCCTCTCCCGACTGGTAAGAGATCACAACCTGAAGGTTGTCATTACGGGTGAGGGAGCGGATGAATTTCTAGGCGGTTATGACATCTTCAAAGAAATGGCAATCCGTAGGTTTTGGGCCAGACAGCCCCAGTCCACCAAGCGCTCCCAACTTCTAAAACGTCTGTATCCAGAAATCCCGCGTTTAAGTAGTTCTAGCGAGGCCTTTTTAACAGCATTCTTTAAGCAAAGTCTGACTGATACAAATTCCCCTTTCTATTCCCATCTAATTCGTTGGTCAAATACGGGAAAGCTCCATCGATTCTTGCTTCAACAGCCTGCGAATTCTATCAGACAATGGGCAGAGGCATTAGTGCCACTACCAACCAACTTCCAGCAATGGTCGCCTCTAGGACAAGCACAATACCTAGAAATTGTCACCTTTCTGAGTCCCTACCTACTTTGCTCCCAAGGCGATCGCGTCGCAATGGCTCACTCTGTAGAAGGGCGCTTTCCCTTCCTGGACTATCGCTTGGTAGAATTTGCTAACCGTTTGCCTTCTCAACTTAAACTACGAGGTCTGAAGGAGAAATGGCTACTGCGCAAGTTGGCGAGTAAATTACTCCCCCCTGAAATTTGGCAGCGTCGCAAACGCCCCTATCGCGCACCTATCCACCATAGTTTCTTTGGACCCAATGCCCCGACTTACGTAGCTGAATTACTCTCGAAAGAATCGCTCCAGGAATCAGGACTGTTTAATCCCCTTGCTGTTAGTCAACTGCTTAATAAGGCGCAAAAGGTAGGACAACTCAGTGAAGTAGAAGATATGGCGATTGCTGGCCTCCTGTCTACCCAATTAATCTATCACCAATTTATCAAAGACTTTACTACCCGATTCCCAACCCTCACAGCCAAAGATCGGGTCAAAGTTGTTAATCGTAGTGTTAAGGAGGAAATTAGCTCATGAAATTAGACTTAGAAACTACCCCCCTGTTTGGTCGCCATTCTCTCGATCTCGATGTCGAGAAAGAGACCGCACGCCTAGTTAAAAAATTACAACAGGCTGTCTATCATACTCTACACCGTCAGGGAGCCGTTTTAGGTATTAGTGGTGGTATAGACTCTTCTGTTGTCCTAGCACTCTGTGTTCGGGCCTTCGGAGCAGAGCGAATTGTGGCTTTAAAGCTCCCTGAAGGAGAGTCTGATCCCGAAAGTGAAACTCTCGCTCAGATGGTCGCTGAGCACTATGGTGTTTCTACCCTCACGGAATACATTTCAGCAGCTTTGGAGGGATTTGGCTGCTATCGTCGCCGGAACGAAGCGATTCAAAAACTTTTTCCTGATTTTGGACCTGGTTGGGGAGCAAAAATTACTCTTCCAGGTAACCTTTTAGAGCAGGAAACTCTCAATGTTTTCTATCTCACCGTTACTAGCCCGACGGGTGAAGTGTGGACAAAACGCTTACCCCCAAAACAATACCTCCAAATTGTAGCAGCTTCTAACTTTAAGCAGCGATCGCGTATGGCGATGCTTTACTACTACGCTGAGCTTCACAATTATGCGGTCATTGGCACACCGAATAAAAATGAACATTTACTTGGCTTCTTTGTCAAACACGGCGATGCGGGCATTGACGTCAGTCCTATTGAGCATCTCTTTAAAACTCAAGTTTATCAACTAGCACGTTATTTAGGAGTTCCGAAAGCTATCCAGCAGCGCACACCCACCTCAGATACCTATCCGGGGGGAAGTACCCAAGAAGAGTTTTTCTTCCGCCTACCCTTCGAGATTCTAGATGCAATCTGGTTGGGATACGAAAGAGGTCTTTCTCAGGAGTTGATTGCCCAAGGCTTACATCTGACAACTGAGCAAGTGGGACGAGTGATCAACGATATCATCCGTAAACAGCAAACAACGATCTATCTCAGGACTCCGGTGATTCACCTGGGAATCAATACCGATCTCACTGATTCTCTACCCACAGATTCCACAACCGAGTTAGTATGAGTGCAATCACACACTTTAAAAAAAACTTGTTGTTTGCTATTCTTTTTTTGGTTTCCCTTTTGACGATACTCGTCTTTAGTGGTGTGAAAGGATTAATAAAGGATCAAACAATGATTTCTCTTGTCTCTCCAACGCTGAACACTATTTCGAAAACTGCTTGGGAAAATCTCTCAACCAAAAAGATTATTTTTGGCCATCAGTCTGTTGGCTCTAATATTATCCAAGGCATGGAAGATGTACTGAAAGAGAATCCACGCATCAAGATTAATATTATTGCTAATTCTAGACCTTGGGAAGTTAGAACATCCAGTTTTGTCCATTTTCAGGTTGGAGAAAATACTCAACCTCAAACTAAAATAAATGACTTTGTAAGAGTTGTGGCAACCACTGTACATCATGGTAAGCTTGATCTAGCGTTTTTCAAGTTTTGCTATGTAGACATAGATTCTAATACTAACGTAATCGAGATTTTTACACAATACAAGCAGGCTATGAATCAGTTAAGTCAAGATTTTCCAAGTACAACTTTTGTCTATATTACAGTTCCTCTGACATCTGATGCAAGCGGTATTAAAAGATGGGTGAAGAGCGTAAAAAATACTTTTCAACGGTTTAGAAATAAGTCAAATGCGAATTATTCAGCTAATTTTTACAGAAATCAATTTAATGAATTACTTAAGCAAGAGTATCAAGGAAAAGCTCCTATTTTTGATCTTGCTCAAATAGAATCAACCTATCCTAATGGTCAGCAACGAACTTCTGTGGCTAATGGGCAGCAATACTTCTCTTTGGTCCCAGAATATACTGATGACGGGGGGCATCTTAATCAATTAGGTCGTCGAATTGTTGCCGAAAAGTTAATCATTTTCTTGGCGCAATTAAGCGATCGCGGTTGAGCGGGGCAAACGCCGTTACTTCCAGGCCAATGGCGAATGAGTCCCTACCCCAGAGGAAGCCGCCGTCCAGGCACCAATACGGGCCGATCGCCGAGTTGCCCAGTTAAGCGCCCTAGAGATTGAACCAGACCCGTAGATTCTCCGGCGGAGACGCTACACGAACGAAAAACCGGAGCTAGGCACACATTGAGCGTAGTGGTCGTGCGATCGGGTCTAGCCGTCCTAGTCAAGCCGATTCACCCGATCTGGTGTAGTGCTCTCCCGCGATCACTGGCTAACCTGGAGAGGCAGTCTTAAGTAGATCACAAATTGAACTTGGGATAGCCGTCTCAGCTATCTCAGGGGCAGGCAGCCTGCCCGCCCCACAATTATTTTTCGAGCTACTGAGTCTCCCTCATCCCTGGATCGCGAGGAACCCGAATCATGGTCCCATCCCTTGTCCCCCAATCCCTTATTCAAGTCGATGCCTTTACTGATATGCCGTTTGCGGGTAATCCGGCGGCAGTCTGCGTGCTAACGATGCCCAAACCCGATCGCTGGATGCAGCAGGTAGCCCAGGAAATGAACCTATCGGAAACGGCTTTTGTCCTGCCCCAAGCTGATGGCTTTAGCTTGCGCTGGTTTACGCCTACCACGGAAGTTCCCCTCTGCGGTCATGCCACCCTGGCGACAGCCCATGTCCTATGGAGTGAAGGTCACCTAGATCGTGATACCCCGGCCCAGTTTCATACCCAAAGCGGCCTGTTAACTGCCACCCGTCGCGGTGATTGGATTGAACTGAACTTCCCCGCCACAGCCTCCACCCCCGTTGATGCGCCGCCCGCCTTGGTCAAGGCATTGGGCTGCACCCCGATCGCGGTTTATCAAAATTCCCTGGGCTATCTCATTGAAGTAGCCGATGCGGCGATCGTGCGTCAGCTACAACCGGACTTTGGTTTGCTGGCAACTTTACCGATCGCGAATGTGATCGTCACCAGTCAGGCCGAAGCGGGATCAGGATTTGCTTTCGTGTCACGTTTCTTTGCACCGGGTTTAGGCATTAACGAAGATCCCGTCACGGGGGCCGCCCATTGTTGCTTGGCCCCCTACTGGCGCGATCGGCTCCACAAAGATCAATTTTTGGCTTACCAGGCCTCCCCGCGTGGGGGAGTCGTAAAAGTGCAATATGACGGTGGCGATCGGGTCTACCTCAGCGGTCAAGCCGTCACCGTGATGCGAGCAGAATTGGCTCCGATCGCCGCAGGGTAGGAGCAAGCTAGAGCGATCGCCCTAGCAGCCGGGCAAGATCCTCAGCCTGTACACAGGGCCATAACCGAGGCGTCTCGCCCGTCCATCCGACCCACTACCGTGCCGCCACCTCGGGAATTTCAGTCCACTCCGTGTGGTAACTACCCGCTTTATCCGTGCGCTCGTAGGTGTGGGCACCGAAGTAATCCCGCTGAGCTTGGGTCAGGTTTTGCGGCAAGCTGGCGGTGCGATAGCTGTCAAAGTAATCAAGGGACGCACTGAAGGCCGGGACCGCAATCCCCATCGTGTTCGCAGCGACTAACACCTCACGCCATGCCTGCTGGCGATCGAGAATCGTTTGCTTAAACTCCGGGGCCAGCAGCAGGTTGGGCAACTGGGGTTGCTCCCGGAATGCCGACTTGATCTTGTTCAGGAACCCGGCTCGGATAATACAACCGCCCTTCCAAATCCGAGCAATTTCACTCAGATTCAAGTTGTAATTAAAATCCTGGGATGCCTTGCTAAGGAGAGCCATCCCCTGGGCATAGGAACAAATCTTGGAACAATAGAGCGCATCCCGCACCTTATTGACAAATGCCTGGGCATCCCCGTCAAACTTGGCCGTCGGTCCGGTCAATTGCTGGGATGCCGCCACCCGTTCCTGCTTATAGGCGGACATAATTCGGGCATTCACCGCCGCCGTAATCGTCGGGATCGGCACGCCCTCCTCTAGGGCAGAAACGACGGTCCAGCGTCCGGTCCCCTTCTGGCCAGCCGCGTCTAGGATCAGGTCCACCAGTGGCTTTTGGGTGTCGGGATCGACGTAGCGGAAAATATCGGCAGTAATTTCGATCAGGAACGAGTTCAACTCATCGGTCGCGTTCCACTCGCTGAAGACCTCATGCAACTGCTGGGCGCTCAACCCCAGGATCGATCGCAGCAAATCATAGGCTTCGGCGATTAACTGCATATCGCCATATTCAATGCCATTGTGGACCATCTTGACGTAGTGGCCCGCCCCTCCCGGCCCAATGTAGGTAACACAGGGGCCATCATCGACTTGGGCCGCAATCTTGGTGAGAATCGGAGCCAAGTACTCGTAGGACGCTTCCGTTCCCCCCGGCATCAGGCTTGGTCCATTGAGGGCACCCTCTTCGCCCCCACTGACCCCCATGCCGATAAACCGCAAGCCTTGCGATTCCAAGGTTTGGACGCGGCGCTCCGTATCTTCATAAAGCGAGTTGCCGCCGTCAATAATAATGTCACCGGGATCAAGCAAGGGTTTTAACTGGTCAATGACCGCATCCACGGGTTTTCCGGCTTTGACCATGATCAGAATCCGGCGTGGACGTTCCAGGGAAGCCACAAATTCTGCGATCGTCTTAGCCCCGACAAAATTGCGCCCCTGGGCACGGGTAGCCATAAACTGTTCCGTCTTCTCGTAGCTGCGGTTGTAGACCGTTGTGGGAAAGCCATTGCGCTCCACGTTCAACGCCAGGTTTTCGCCCATCACGGCTAAACCAATCAACCCAAAACTTTGCTGTGCCATAACCCCTCTACCAAAACTTTGCCAACAATCAACAACAGGGAGAATTCTTGCGGGAGAATCCTTTCCCAGGGTAGCCCGATCCCCAAAATGGCTCCTGGAAGAAGAGATTAAGAAGCAGACATCCCACGGATGAAAACTGGGGAGAGGCTGCCAGCCCACAAGGTTGAGGCGGCTGCCGCCAAGCTGACAGGGGTTGAGCTAAAACGGGGGGGACGCCCCCTGCCACGGGGGGAGCAGGACTGGATTAGCCAGGACGACCCGGTTGCGCCCCTGGCCTTTGGCTTGATAGAGGGCACGATCCGCCGCATCGCTGAGGCAACTGGCTTCGGTATAGGTGGGGAAAGTGGCAATGCCACAACTAAAGGTTACGGCAAACTCACGACTGCGATGGGTGCCCGTATCCCGCCCCTGGTGCTGGACATGGGCAAAGCCATCCCGAATTTCATCGAGGACCCGATGGGCGGCTTCCCCGGTGGTATCGGGCAAAATGATGGCAAATTCTTCGCCCCCATAGCGCCCGATCGCATCGGTCCGGCGCAGACGTTGCTGCAATAGCCGGGAGAGGCTGCGGAGAACCTGATCCCCGGTCGCATGGCCATAGGTATCATTCACCTGCTTGAAGTGGTCAATATCTAGCATCGCAAAGGCTAAGCGCGATCGCTGCCGTTGCGCCCGTTTAATCTCCAGTTGCAACTGTTCCTTAATAGCCGTGTGTTTCAGTAAGCCCGTGAGGCTGTCGCGCTCCATCAATGAGCGTAAAATCCGCGATCGCTGTACCCGACCCATCACCTCAATGACTAAATCCGTCGGCGGAATCGGTTTGACCAGGAATTGATCCCCCCCCTGGTGCATGGCAGCCCGGTGTTGATCCAAGTCGGTTTCGATCGACAGAAACACGATCGGGGTGCTGACATAAATAGGCTGTTGCCGGATCACCGTCGCCAACTCTAATCCCGTACAACCGGGCATATGCATATCCATGAGAATGAGATCGGCTTCCCACTCTCCCAATGCCTGCATCACCAGCATCGGGTCCGTGACCACCCGGCTGCGCATCCCCGCCACTTCCAATATCCGGGCATAATAGTCAGCCTGTTCTGGCTCATCATCCACCACCAGAATGCGATAGGGTTCCGAAGCCGTCACGGCGGTCAGGTGATCCAGTTGATCCACCAGGGTGCTAATCGCAACGGGTTTGGTGAAGTAGGCCGCCCCACCCGCCCGCACTGCCTTGAGGCGATCGTTCATATCCTCGTGCTCGGCAATAAACAAAATGGGAGGATGGGTGGGTGAACTGGGCGGCAATTGACCGAGGGCAGTGAAGTCTGCCACCGTCTCGTCGGCTGCGGTCAAGTCAGGCACCTCTGACAGGGCCACATCCAGAATTAAGGCATCGGGTAAGGTCGTTTGCAGGGCGGCTTCCAGGGCAGACAAATCGGCAAAGCGTTGGACTTGATAGCCAAAGTAGTTCATTTGGACACTGAGATCTTGGGCCGTTTGGGGATCTGGCTCCAATAGAAAAATGAGCTTATTGGGTAAAGCTTGATCCTTCTGCGGGGAACGCAGGGTCGCACTTGCTTGGAACAAACGCTTGATAAATTCCCGGCCAAAGGTTTCTGGCAGGTTAGCGGGCTGGGTACTGGCCGCCGCCTGGAAGGATTGTTGGGCGATCGCCTTCAGTTCGGCCAACAAGTGATTAATCTGCGCAATCTGCTCCGGCGTCGCTGTTCCCGCCGCCGAAAGGTGCTTGAACTGTTCCTCTAGCTGCTGGGCCACTTGGCTGAGTTCCAGAAAGCCAAAGGTTGCCCCTGATCCGCGCATCCGGTGAGTCAGTTGGTAGAGGGTGGCATAGGACTGGTGCTGTTGCCGCAATACTCGCTGCCACACGGTTTCAATTTGCCCAAACTTATCCAAAATTTGGTCCGCATAGGTTTGGCGCAGGGCCGCCAGTTGTTCCTGGAATTCAAGAAATGCCTTATCCATGAGCCTGAACCCAGATCTGGCGAATTGTTGCTGGCAGTTGCATTGGATCAAAGGGCTTGGCCACCACCTCCAACGCCCCCAATTGGCGGTAATGCTCCACCTCGTGAGTTTGGACGCGGGCACTCAGGATGATGACCGGGGTGGCAGCAAGGGCTGGGATTTGGCGTAGGGCCTGCAAGGTACTCAGTCCATCCATGTCGGGCATCATCACGTCTAAGAGAATTAAATCTGGCAAAAAGCTGGGTGCGGTTTGGATCGCCTCCCGGCCCGAACCACAGAGTTCGACCATGAATCCCCCGACTGATTCCAAACTGAGGCGGGCAATGACCTGGATATCGGGATCATCTTCAACCAGTAAGATGCGGTTTAGGGGAGGCGTGTCCATAGGATCGTTCAGTCAACTTCAAGAATACCTTAGGTCACCGCTGGGGGCGGGGGCGTCGGCAGCGCACTGCTATCGACGAGAGATTGAACCGTTTGGAGTAATTCCTGGTTAGAGGTCCGAGACTTGACCAGGGTCGCGGCCACCTGATGGGCAGCTTCGGCATCCAAATCTTGGGCGGAAAAAATCACCACCGGGATGGGGGGCGGTGCCGGGATGGCCGCAGCCGGAGCCGCAGCGGTGACCCATTGGCGCAGATCACTCAGTAGCTCTAGCCCGGAACCATCAGGTAGGGTCCAATCCAGCAAAATCAGGTCAAAGGATTGGGCTTGAAGGTGTTGTCGGGCAGCAGCCAGACTGGGAGCAGCGACGACCTCAGCCAGATCGCGCAAAATCACAGCGGTGACTTGCAAAATGTCCGGATCATCTTCAACGTGCAAAATTCTAGGGCGGTGTGCCGATGATTGGGCCACGGCTTGTTGGACAACGCTGAGCAATTGTCGGTGGTCGATTGGCTTCTCTAGCCATTCCATCACGGCTAACCCCCCGTTCTGGAGGGACTGCCGTCCCGCCTGGGCTTGGGCCGAGACCACCACGATCGGCAGATCCGTCGCCGGAAACTGCGATCGCACTTCACGAATCAGGGAAATGCCATCCTGGTCGGGCAATACCAGATCAATGGTCATGGCGTCGTAGGCCTGTTGGGCTAGGTGTTGCTTGGCCTCGGCGGCACTTTGGGCAATGTCGCAATGGAAGCCCCCTTGCTGCAAAATCAAGCGCAGGAGGGTGGCAATATCGGGATCATCTTCACAGATCAAAAGGCGCGAGCGGTGGGAGGGCGCTAGGACCGTGGGGCTTGTCGGTGTTGGGACCTCAGTCAACAGCGGCAAATCAAAGTAGAACGTAGTGCCGACGTTGGGGGCAGTGTCAAACCCAATCTTGCCGCCCAGCCGCTCCACGATCGCCTTGCTAATACTCAGCCCCAGGCCCGTACCGCCCTTCTGACGCGTATTCGAGGAATCGGCCTGGGCAAATTTTTGAAAAATCCGGGGGATAAATTCTGGGGGAATACCGGGGCCATGATCGCGCACGGCAACCCGCACCCAGGGGGGAGCGGTCGTCAGGTATTGGGCTGACACCTCCACCGTGCTGCCCGCTGGGGAAAATTTGGCCGCATTGGAGAGCAAGTTCGTGAGAACCTGCATTAGGCGATCGGGGTCGGCTTTCACCTGGCAGGGCACCGTCTTGGTTAAGACAAACTGTACCTGAAACTGTTCACCGTAGGTTTGGTTCGTGGCGATCGCCTGGGTGAGTAAGGAGGGCAGTTCCAGAGATTGCAGATTGAAATCAATCCGCCCCGATTCAATTTTTTCAACATCCAGAATATCGTTAATTAAGGTGATTAACCGTTCGCTGTTTTTATAGGCAATATCTAACAGCATCCGGGCCTGATCGGGCAATTCACCGGACACCCCCCCCAGGATCAGCTCCAGGGACCCACGAATTGAAGTGAGGGGGGTGCGTAATTCATGGCTGACCATCGAAACAAATTCATCCTTTAGCCGTTCAATGCGCGTCCGCTCCGTGATATCACGGAAACTCCAGACCCGTCCCACCACTTTCCCGGCCACACATTGGGGGCGATAGTGGCGTTCAAAAATTCGACCATCCTTCAACTCAAACCGATCCTGGCCCTGGGCATAGGGATCACTCTCCAAATCCAGCGTACAGCTTAGGAACGTTTCGGGTTGTTTCAGTTGTTCCAAAATGAAATTCAATTCCTGCTCACGGCTACCGGTTGCCAAAATGGCTGCTGGGATACCCCACATTGTGACAAATTGCTGATTGTAGTTCACCACATTCCAGGCACAATCGGTCACCAAAATACCGTCGGCAGTGGCTTCTAGGGTCGCTTGCAGAATGGAAAGGGATTGGGCCAATTCGGTCTGCTGTTGCTGTAATGCTTGGGCATGGGCTGCCTGGATAGCTTCCGCCTGTTTGCGCTGGGTGATGTCCTGCACCATGCCTTCGTAGTACAGAAGTTCGCCGTTGGCATTCCGTACAGACCGGGCGTGCTCCTCAATCCAAATCACACTGCCATCCTTACGATAGACTTGGGCCTCAAACCGGGCGACGACCCCCTGGGTCTGCATCTGGTGGATAAACGCCTGACGGCACTCCGG